>BFBT01000001.1:1592587-1911104 GCA_003112755.1 Lawsonibacter asaccharolyticus
GAAGACACGGAACGCGGAGCGGGAGCCCGCTCTTCATGCCCCTTCCCTCTGGATTCTCTCAAGAAAGGGTTTCTATGAAAACACCAACAACTTTGATCATCATGGACGGCTTTGGCCTGGGCCCCAAATATCCGGGCAATGCGGTGGAAAATACGCCGAAGCCCCATCTGGAGAATATCTTCAAGGAGTGTCCCGGGTGCCGCCTGTCTGCCTCCGGCCTGGACGTGGGCCTGCCTGAGGGGCAGATGGGCAACAGCGAGGTGGGCCACACCAACATCGGCGCGGGCCGGGTGGTATTCCAGGACCTGCCCCACATCAGCCGGGACATCGACAGCGGGGAGTTCTTCAAGAACCCTGCCTATTTGGAGGCCATGGAGCACTGCCGGGAATGGGGGACCGCCCTGCACCTGATGGGCCTGCTGTCCGACGGCGGCGTCCACAGCCACATCACCCACCTGTTCGCCCTGGTAAAGATGGCCAAGGAGCAGGGGTTGGAGAAGGTGTATGTCCACTGCTTCCTGGATGGCCGCGACGTGCCCCCCAGCTCTGGAAAGAGCTATGTGGAGCAGCTCCAGGCCAAGCTGGATGAGCTGGGCACCGGCAGGATCGCCACCGTCATGGGCCGCTACTACGCCATGGACCGGGACAAGCGGTGGGACCGGGTGCAGCGGGCCTATGATGCCATCGCCCTGGGGGAGGGGATCTTTGAGGAGGACCCCGCTGCCGCTGTCCAGAAGTCCTATGACTCCGGCGTCACCGACGAGTTCATGGAGCCGGTGGTCTGCGCCAAAGGGGCTCAGGTCCGGGACAACGACTCCATCATCTTCTACAACTTCCGCCCCGACCGGGCCCGGGAGATCACCCGCTGCTTTGTGGATGAGGACTTTCAGGATGTGGAGCGGAAAAAGGGCTTCGTCCCGGTGGATTTTGTCTGTACCACCGAGTACGACGCTACCATGCCCAATGTGACGGTGGCCTACCCCCGGCAGAAGCTGGAGAACATCTTCGGCGAGTATATCAGCAAGCTGGGGCTGACCCAGCTGCGCATCGCTGAGACGGAGAAGTATGCCCACGTCACCTTCTTCTTCAACGGCGGCGTTGAGACGGTCTTTCCCGGGGAGGACCGGGTGCTCATCGCTTCCCCCAAGGTGGCTACCTACGACCTCCAGCCGGAGATGAGCGCCTATCAGGTGACGGAGGAGGCGGTCAAGCGCATCGAGAGCGGAGCCTATGATGTCATCATCCTGAACTTTGCCAACTGCGACATGGTGGGCCACACCGGCGTGTATGAGGCTGCCTGCAGGGCGGTGACTGCCGTGGACGAGTGCGTGGGCCGGGTGGTGGAAGCCACCTCCCGCATGGGCGGCGTCTCTCTCATTACCGCCGACCACGGCAATGCCGAGCGGATGGCGGACGAGGATGGGGAGCCCTTCACCGCCCACACCACCAACCTGGTGCCCTTCTATATCGTGGGGGCCAGCGTCCGCCTGCGGGACGGCCGCCTGGCCGATATCGCCCCCACCATGCTGGACCTGATGGGCCTGGAAAAGCCCAAGGAGATGGACGGGGAGACTCTGATCGTCAACTGACGGACTGGGCCCCCGCTGGACCGATGCACCGGTGCGGAGCTGCTGCACAGGGCATATACGCTCCGGGCGGGAGGACCCGCCCATAAAAGAAAAAAGGAGACTGATTATCATGAAGCAGATCATTGAGATCGTAGACGTTTTGGGCCGCGAGATCCTGGACAGCCGGGGCAACCCCACCGTGGAGGTGGAGGTCTACCTGGAGGACGGCACTGTGGGCCGCGCCGCGGTCCCTTCCGGCGCCTCCACCGGCATCTATGAGGCCTGCGAGCTGCGGGACGGCGACAAGGGCCGTTACCAGGGCAAGGGCGTGGTGACCGCGGTGAACAACGTGAATACCGAGATCGCTGAGGCCCTCATCGGCACCAACGTGCTGGACCAGGTGGCCATCGACAAGATGCTCATCGACCTGGATGGCACTCCCAACAAGAGCCGCCTGGGCGCCAACGCTATCCTTGGCGCCTCCCTGGCCTGCGCCAAGGCCGCGGCAGAGAGCCTGGGTGTCTCCCTGTACAGCTACATCGGCGGGACCAACGCTAAGATGCTGCCTGTGCCCATGATGAACATCCTAAACGGCGGTGCCCATGCCACCAACAACGTGGAGATCCAGGAATTCATGATCATGCCCGTGGGGGCCCCCAGTTTCCATGAGGCTCTGCGCATGTGCACTGAGGTGTTCCACACTTTGAAGAACACCCTGAAGGAGAACGGCACCCCCGCCGCCGGCGTGGGCGACGAGGGCGGCTACGCCCCCAACCTGAAGAAGGACGAGGATGCCCTGAAGGTCATCGTGAAGGCCATCGAGGAGGCCGGCTACAAGCCCGGTGAGGACTTCAAGATCGCCATCGACGCCGCCTCCTCCGAGTGGTGGGACGAGGAGCAGAAGTGCTATATCCAGCCCAAGTCCGGCAAGAAGCTGACCCAGCAGCAGCTGGTGAACATGTGGAAGAAGTTTGCCGACACCTACCCCATCGTCTCCCTGGAGGACGGCATGGCCGAGACCGACTGGGAGGGCTGGGCTATGCTGACCCGTGCCATCGGCGACAAGGTCCAGCTGGTGGGCGACGACCTGTTCGTCACCAACGTGGAGCGCCTGGCCACCGGCATCGAGAAGAAGGTGGGCAACTCCATCCTCATCAAGGTCAACCAGATCGGCACCCTGACCGAGACCCTGGATGCCATCCAGATGGCAAACCGGGCCGGCTACACCGCCATCGTGTCCCACCGCTCCGGGGAGACCGAGGATACCACCATCGCCGACATCTCCGTGGCTACCAACGCCGGTCAGATCAAGACCGGGGCCCCCAGCCGCACCGACCGCGTGGCCAAGTACAACCAGCTGCTCCGCATCGAGGAGGAGCTGGGCGACATCGCGGAGTACCCCGGCATGAAGGCGTTCTTCAACCTGAAGTAAGTTTTCAAATTTTGCTGCAAAGCCGCCCAATCGGGCGGCTTTGCTCTTCCTGTCGTCCAGCTCCTGGGGGCCCCATCGCAGATGGGGCGCGCGTCAGCGCGTACAAGCGTTTTCGCCAAAGGCGAAAACCTTGGCGCAGGCGGGATTTACTTCCGCCGAGCATATTGATCCTTAGGGTCCCCAATGTGTGCCGGGCACACATTGGGAGCTGGGCGGCATCGCGGAGTACCCCGGCATGAAGGCGTTCTTCAACCTGAAGTAAGTTTTCAAATTTTGCTGCAAAGCCGCCCAATCGGGCGGCTTTGCTCTTCCTGTCGTCCAGCTCCTGGGGGCCCCATCGCAGATGGGGCGCGCCGTGCACTGGGAAGCGGCGACGGCCATCCAGTCCCTTCTGTGCCGCCGGACTGTACTTTTTGTTCCAGCTGTGGTATGATGCAGCAAGACCATTGAAGAAAAGGAAGGACCGCTATGTACATCGACCCCACCGTCTACCAGGGACGCCCCTCCGATGACCGTATCCCCCAGGAGCTGGCTGTCTACGACAAACTGGAAGAGCTGGGCATCTCCTTCACCCGGGTGGATCACGACCATGCCGACACCATGGAGGACTGCCTGCTC
The DNA here is from genome assembly GCA_003112755.1 of Lawsonibacter asaccharolyticus. NCBI lineage: Bacteria > Bacillati > Bacillota > Clostridia > Eubacteriales > Oscillospiraceae > Lawsonibacter > Lawsonibacter asaccharolyticus. The sequence goes on from BFBT01000001.1 coordinate 1,596,206, forward strand.
ATCGAGCGGACCCTGGGGGCCCGCATCTGCAAGAACCTGTTTCTGTGCAACCGGCAGCAGACTGACTTTTACCTGCTGATGATGCCGGGGGACAAGCCCTTCAAGACCAAGGACCTCTCCCCGCTGCTGGGCTGCTCCCGACTCTCTTTTGCCGGCCCGGAGCATATGGAGCGCCTGCTGCGCACCATCCCCGGCTCGGTGAGCGCCCTGGAGCTGATGTTCGATACGCAGGCACAGGTACGGCTGGTCATCGACCGGGACCTGCTGAAGGACCGGTATCTCAGCGGACACCCGGGGATCTCCACCTCCACCCTGTGCCTGGAGCGGGAGGAGATGATCCGCTTCGTGGAGGCCACCGGCCATACCCCCACCTATCTGGACCTGCCGGACCCGCGCCTGTCGGAGCAGGGCGGAGGTCTGTAACGAAATCGTAGCCGTTTTGTCTCTCTTTGCTACCGGTTTGCAAACCTTTCGCAACCCCTTTTTCCCCTGGCTCTGGTATGATGGAGGCAGAAGGAAAAAGGGGCTTTCCTTTTGCCCCGAGCCATGCTGGAAGAGAGGAGAATCAGGATGAAGAAGACCCGCGTATGGCCCGCCCTGCTGGCGGCCCTGGTGATCCTGGCGGGATGCGCCGCCGCTCCGCCGGAGGAGAGCGACCCGCCGACAGAGGAGTTCGTCTTTACCCGGGAGAATATGCCCCGGCTCAACGGGTCCACCTCCGCCGTCCCCCTGGCGGAGGCGGTGTGCTCCGTCCTGCTGGGAGAGAGCCGGGAAGAGGTGGCCGATCTGGTCCAGTTCTCCCGCACCACCGCCTCCTATGAGGCACTTATGGCGGGGGAGGACGACCTGCTGCTGGCCGGCGAGCCAGAACAGGCGGTGATGGAGCGGCTGGAGGCGGGGGACCGGTGGCTCCTGACCCCCTTCGCCACCGACGCACTGGTCTTTGTAGTCAACGCGGACAACCCGGTGGACAGCCTGACCACGGAGCAGCTCCAAAAGATCTATACCGGGGAGATCACCAACTGGAGCCAGGTGGGGGGCGAGGACCGGGACATCATCCCCTTCCAGCGCAACCCGGAGGCGGGGAGCCAGGCCCTGATGAAGAAGCTGGTGATGGACGGCCTGGAGATGATGGAGCCTCCGGTGGACTACACGGCGGGCTCCATGTCCTCTCTGCTGGAGGGGGTGCGGCAGTATGACAACAGCCCCGCCGCCATCGGCTACACCGTCTACTACTATGCCCACGATATGGAGATGGCCCAGGGACTGAAGCTGCTCTCCATCGACGGGACTGCCCCCAGCCCGGACACCATCCGCAGCGGGGAATATCCTTTCCTCAATCCTTACTACGCTGTCATGGACAAGGACGAGGCGGAGGACAGCCCCGCCCGCATCCTCTACGACTGGCTGCTGGGAGAGGAGGGCCAGTCCCTGGTGGCCCAGGAGGGCTATGTGTCCATTCTGGAACAGGAGGGGTGAATATGAGAGGGCGCGGCGCGGCCTGGGTCCTGGCCCTGGTGCTGCTGGCGGGGTGCGCCCCCGCCCCGGCGGCGGAGCCCCCGGAGGAGCCGGAGGTCCGGGTGCGGACCCACTGGGAGGCTCTGGAGACCCGGGCGGGGTCCCTCCCCGACGTGGAGACTCCGTGGCCGGGCGGGATCGGGGAGGATCTGATCCCTGGGGAGGACTACGGCCCCCTCTACCCCTATACGGGGACAGTCATCAATGCGGCAGAGTGGGAGGGGGGTCCCTTTCGCTATGACAGTTTGACCTACGGCCTGATGACCCGGGCGGGGGAGCTGGTGACGGAGTCGGTGTACACCCGGGTGGAGGTCCCTACCTATTACGACAGAGAGGGGACGGATGTCTTTCTCCCCCTGTTGGTGCTGAAAAAGTCGGTGGGAGAGGGAGGCTGGCCCTATGGGGACGGCACCCTTTTGGCGGTGGCCGCCCGGGACGGCAGCTGGCGCACCCCCGCCCGGTGGTGGACCTATGCCGCCGGGGCGGAGGGCCTGATCCTCTACGGGCCGGAGGGGTGCTGCTGGCTGGGCACAGACGGGACCGTCCAGGGGGAGTGGCCCTGGGAGGAGCTGGTGGCCGTTCCGGAGATGGCGGCCGAGGTGATGAACTGGGAGCGGCTGATGTTCGAGCCGGCCTGGCGGGATGACTTGGTGTGGATGGGCTGGACCGACGAGAGCCGGAGCCGGAATCGGCTGCTGGACCTGTCTCTGGGCCGGGTGCGGGAGGAGGAGCCGGGGGAGTGGCGTGCCATCCAGGACACCTGGCTCGTGGGCCGGGGGGAGGGCTACACCTACTTTGACGGGGAGGATACCTTCGACGGCAGCTGCACCCGCCTGGAGATCGGCGGACAGATCTGTGAGATCCCCTACGGCGGCACCGAGCTCTACTGCACCCTGAAGCGGGGCCTGCTCTTTTTCAATGACAGCAGCTCCTGGCAGAGCTCTCCGTCCGGGGCGGTCTACCGCCTGGACGGCATGCCGGTGGTGGAGGCCGGGACCTATACATCCATCTCCCTCGTGCGGGACGAGATGGGGGAGGAGGGGCCCGTCCTGCTGATGGGGGAGCGGACTGACGGGAGCTGTGACCTGCTGGATGAGGACGGAGCGCTGTGGATGGAGGATGTGCCCTCCTATACTTACCCTTACCTTACAGGTGAGATCCTGCAGCTGGAGGAGAAGGTCTCCGGCCGGCAGGTGGTGAGCTGCTATGACACAAGGACGGGAGAGCTCCTCTACCGCCGCACTCTGGGCCTGGGGGACGACCAACAGGAGCCCTTGGAGGACTGGTGAGCCTTGACAGGGGGACGGACAGGAGGGATCCATTCTGGCGGCATGGAGACTGCATAAGATCACGCGCCCCGGAGGAAAGCCTCCGGGGCGCGCGTGTCATACTTTGCGGATGATCATCAGACGCTTTGGCGGATCAGCGGAGCGGGACGCAGTGCCAGAGGATCAGGCGCCAAACTGGATCAGGACCTGATCGTCCCGTTCGAAGGCGGAGGCACTGTAGTAGCGGGCGGTCACAGCGCCGTCTTCGTCCCGCTCACAGCGGTAGTGCTCCAAGAAGTCCCACAGCATGGGGATCTCGGAGGTCAGGCAGTTGTGGGGGCGGTACAAGCTGTTGGTGTACTGGACCAGGGGAATGTCCTGTCCATTGATCCAGGTATAGGTCTCGAAACGGTCATAGGGGCCTGTGACGGTGAAAACAGGCTCGGAGACAGGCACGCCGAAGGTGGTGACTGTTCCGTCAGCGGCGTAAACCGCCGGGGTGTACACAAAGCCGTTGACTCGCAGGAAATACTGTGCCCAGTCGTCTGTGCGGTTCCAGCGGTCGTCATAGGGGGTGCCGGTGTCATCTTTGCCATTGCCCTCGCCATTGATCAGGTAAGTGGGGATGGGCTTGTCAGAGTGGGCGTCGGGATAGTCCTGATAGAAAGAGGTGGAGGCTACAGCGGCGTAGTAATCCGGGGTCTCCTGGGCAAACTGCTGAGATTCCATAGAGCCCATGGACTGGCCGGTGCTGTAGATCCGGCTGAGATCAAACTGGAATTTGCCGGAGTCATTCCAACCCTCCAGGAGATCCAGCATGGCGTGGTAGCAGGCATCCACATCGGCGGGGGTGACAGCGACAGAGGTGTTGTAGGCTTCGTTGGTAAAAATCAGCGCGATGCCGTTTTGGTTTGCAGTTTCCCACCAGCAGGTGGAGTCAAAGAAGATGATGTTGGTCTGGCTGCCGCCAGCCCAGACGGTGATGACAGGGGCGCCGTCGGGCTGGAGTTCGGATGCGTTCTCAGGGATGTAGAACAGGATCTCGCGGGGCTCGCCCTCGATGTCCACGATGGTGCAGATCATTGTGGCGGTCGCGCCATCGGGCATAGTGACCTTCTGTTCAGCATAGCGGTCAGGGGACTTGTGGGCGTTGACGATCACGTCGGTATAATCCCCCCGCAGCATCAGGGCATTTCCGTAGGCGGAAGTGTTGTCATAGCGGGTGTAGCAGGTCAGGAAATCATGGATCTCCCGGCCGGAGAGGGACTGTCGGCTGTCCACAGCCACCTTGGAGATGGGGCCCGCATACTGGGTCTGCCAGGCGTCAGAGTCCCCGGCCTGGACATATACGGTGCCGTAGTCGGCGTTCTGGGTGCCGGAAGGGGAGCAGTCGTTGGCAGTCTTCCAATACTGAAGGCTGTGGTCCGCGGCATCATAGTTGACGAACCAAGTGGGAACAGGGATGTCCTGATTGGTGATTATCTGATCGCCGCGGGCCGCCAGGCGGCTCTTCACATCCTCTGTGATGTCATAGCCGTTGGTGCCTACCGCATAGACCTGGCTGCCTACTTCGGACAGATATGCCTCGCCGGCGCTGACGCCGTTCAGATACACCTGAGCGATGACGAAGATGGGATTTTTGGCTGACCAAGCCTCCAGAGGGGCACACCCTTCACCATAGCCTACAAAATACCACTCGCCAAAGGCGGACCAGTAATTTTTGTTTTTGTCAGGCGCGTTGGGATCGGCCTCGTCGGCCACAGGCGTGTTCAGCCAGGAGAGAGCGGCAGTCAAGAAAGGCAACTCTTCCTCCACGGACCCCCAGCCGCCGCTGCCGGGGGCCAGCACAAACAGACATTCGCCGTTTTCTTCCGCCAAATCGAACCAGCCATTTTCCATCAGAAATTGGGTGGGATCGACCTTGTCGGGCAGGGCGATCACGTAAAAATAGGGCCGACAGGAGGCATGCTCGGAGATATAGATGTAGGCCTCTCGCTGGGCCGAGTTCCCCTGGAGATCGGGATAGGTCAAAGTCTTGCTGAAATAGCCCGTCATGGGCAGCTGGTTGGCATCGGAGTAATCAAAGGCGGGGGCCGGTACGCCATCCAGCGAGATGGGGCCTGTGGAGGTGGTAGACACAGAGACTGCCTTGGAACCTGCATCCCAGGAGACCGGCATGTTGTAGGCCTGGGCCAGATAAGCGAGGGGGACGTACAAGGTCCCATCCCGCAGAGCAGGGACAGTGTCCATCTCAGAGCCGGAAAAAGTGGCATCGCTGCCGGTGAAATAGGTGCTGACGCCGTTCCGGGTGAACTGTACTCTGGAGCCTTCCTGCTTCTGAGTCAGTCCCAGAGCGTCCGCGATATCCGGCGAGACCATGGTGCGGTCGTTTTGATCAATGTATGCGGCGGACTGTACCGTCTTGCCGTCTACCTGCACAGAAACACTGCCCTCTGCCGAGGCGGAGGAGATGAGCCCCAGGGCAAGAGACACACCGAGGGTAAGGCCAAAGAGATGTTTGATCGATTTCCTCATGAAGATGCTCCTTTCAGATAGATCCCTGGATTTGTGCTGTTTAAATAAAAAGTGGAGAGATATAAATAAATTATATCACGGATAAAATAAACTTTAACTCTAATTTTTGCATAAATTCATGAAAGATATAAATGAATTCAAGACAAAGAGGGAGTAAAAAGCGGCGCCCCGGAGGATTCCCTCCGGGGCGCGGGCTCGTATGTCATACTTTGCGGATGATGCCCATTGGGGTGCACTCACTGGACTGACCCAAGGGGTTGTCCCCCAGGATCCTGGCCAGCAGGGCCATGGAGGGCTCCTTCTGGGAGCAGCCCAGGATGTTGGCCCCCAGGTCGTTGATGTCCACGATTGCCACCGGGTGGCCCAGAGCCTGGGCCAGCCTGCGGGAGGTACCCATGGGGTCGGCGGGGGTGAGGACCACGTAGTGGTCATAGGGAGGGATGGTGCCCTCGGTGGGGCCGTCGATGCCCCGGGCCTTGGGCCCGGCCACGATGTAGAACCAGCCCTTCCGGCGGAACAGCTTGCCAATGACGCTGCAGAAGGCGGCGAACAGGATGCGCAGGGTGCCGCACTCCCGCAGGGCCATCTCCATAGTCTCCGGGATGCCCAGACCGATGCCGGCGGGGGTCTTGGTCACATAGCGGCTGAGGGTGACGGCTAGCTTCCGGGGCTTGATGTCCTCCATGGGGATGGCCCGGTTCTGGGTGCAGGCCACCGCCTTCTCGGAGATGAAAAGAATGTCCCCCTCCTGCATCCGGTCCTTGGCGTAGCGGACCACCACGTCGGCCATGTCGTCAGTGTTGGTGATCAGGTGGGTCTTTACCGGGATACGCTGGTAGTCCACCCCGTCCACCGTGCGGACCAGCTGCTTGCCGGGGTTTGCGGAATAGGTGCTCTGTTCTTCGCTCATGGAGATGCTCCTCTCAGGCGGCAGTCCTGCCGCTGCGTTGTATCAAGGTAAGGATGCCCAGTTTTCCAGGGCATCCAGTCCTGTGCGTTGATTTGATTTTTCTATTATATCACCAGGGGCTCCTGTTTTCCACGCTTTGGCGCAAGTTTTCCCGCTTATTCGCCGATCTCTTCCGGCAGAGGGCGGCGGCGGTGCTCCACCGGGCCCCACTCGGGCAGGGGGAGGCGCTGCATGGAGCCGAAGACCCGGGACTTGAGTCCGGGGTAGCGGCCCTGGAGCTCGTAGATCAGCTCCTTGATCTCCTGGCGCTTGGTGTTGCCGTTGGCAGGGCAGGGGTTCTCCACCACCGGGAGAGAGAGGCGCCGGGCGGTGTGACGTACCAGATTCTCCCCGCAGTAAAGCAGGGGGCGGATCTGGGTGATCTGAGTCCGGTCCAGCCAGGTGACGGGCTGGAAGCAGGACAGGCGGCCCTCAAAGATGAGGGACATGAAAAAGGTCTCCACTGCGTCATCGTAGTGGTGGCCCAGTGCGATCTTGTGGATGCCCCGCTCCAGCAGGGCACTGTGGAGGGCCCCCCTCCGCATCTTGGCACACATGGAGCAGGGGTTTTTCTCCTTCCGCACATCAAAAATGATGTGCTGGATCTCACTGCCGAGGATGGTGTAGGGGACCTCCATCTCCCGGCACAACTGGGCAATAGGAGAAAAGTCCATCCCGGGCCGGCCCTCTGCCGCCCCCATGTCCAGGGTGAAGGCCTCCACTGTGAAGGGGATGGGGTAGAATTCCCGCAGCTTGGCCAGCGCCACCAGAAGGGTGAGGGAGTCCTTGCCGCCGGAGACCCCCACCGCCACCCGGTCGTCAGGCTGTATCATGTCGTAGTCCTCCACACAGCGGCGGACCAGAGAAAGGATTCGGTTCATAGGGCCTCCTTTTTAGGTTTTTTCCTCATTTTCACAACTTTTTTCAAAAAATAAAATTCAAATTGAAAATGAGATAAAAAGAGATAATAACAGGAAACGAGAGAAAACGGGAGATTATGAAATAGAAATTAAAAAAGATGGAAAAACCCGTTGACATTGGGATTCCCAAATACTATAATACAAAACGCTCCGCTTGTACAGGGGAGCGACTGATTTTGTCTGCAAAATGATTTTTCAGATAAGGAAAGAAAATGGAGGTCTCACCTATGTCCACTTTTATGGCCAACAAGGGGAACATCGTGCGTAAGTGGTACGTCCTCGATGCTGCTGGCAAGCCTCTGGGCAAGACCGCTGCCGCCGCCGCCAACCTGCTGCGGGGCAAGCTGAAGCCTGAGTACACCCCCCACGCCGACTGCGGCGACTTCGTCATCATCATCAATGCCGAGAAGGCCGTCCTCACCGGCAAGAAACTGGAGCAGAAGTATTACCGCACCCACTCCGGCTGGATCGGCGGCCTGAAGGAAGTGCAGTACAGCACCCTGATGCGGGAGCGCCCCGAGCTGGCCATGAAGCTGGCTGTCCGCGGCATGATGCCTCGCAATGTGATCAGCAAGGATTCCATGTCCCGCCTGAAGATCTATCGCGGCGGTGAGCATGAGCACGCCGCTCAGAAGCCTGAGCTGTGGGCTCTGTAAGCAAGGAGGTAGACGAGCATGTATAAGAGCAAGAAGCCTTATTTCTATGGCACTGGCCGTCGGAAGTCCTCCGTGGCCCGCGTTCATCTGTTCCCCAACGGCACTGGCGCCGTGACCATCAACGGCCGCGACATCGATGAGTATTTCGGCCTGGAGACCCTGAAGCTGCTGGTCCGCCAGCCCCTGGTGACCACCGGCAGCGAGGGCAAGTTCGACATCGTGGCCACCGTCTCCGGCGGCGGCGTCACTGGCCAGGCCGGTGCCATCCGCCACGGTGTGGCCCGCGCCCTGCTGCTGGCTGACGAGAATAACCGCGCCGCCCTGAAGGCCGCCGGCTTCCTCACCCGTGATCCTCGTATGAAGGAGCGCAAGAAGTACGGTCTGAAGGCCGCCCGCCGTGCGCCCCAGTTCAGCAAGCGCTGATTTTTTCCTACAAGTGCTCCCAGAGGGACGCCGCAGAAGCGGCGTCCCTCTTTTGTAGCAAACAAAGTTACTTTTTAAGCAGTAAATTTTTAAAAAAGTGGGCCCAACATTTAAGAAGAACTTTTAGCACTGTATTTGAAAGGAACAACAAAAGGTTCCCCCGGGGCTAAAATAAGACCACGTTGTAATGAATTTGTAATATAGGGATAAATATCTTCAGGTTCTCCACAGTGGGATGCTACAGTGGGACAGTCGTAAGTACCATAATGAAAAGGAAGCAAATAGGCCTTTGGAAAATGATTTGCCAGTACAATAGCAGATGTGTGGTTCAAGTGATACTCGCAGGTAGAAACATCCAGCGCCAAAACATCAATATCTGTGAGAGAAAGATGATATTCCATCAGGCGCGTATCTCCCGGAAAGTAGAGACGACCCTCCGGTGCATCTATAAGAAAGCCACAGCATTCTCCCATCCGGTAGGGAGGGCCACCCCGCTCTAAGTCCTTAAGCTGCCAGGGATGGTCAGCAGGAACAGAATGTATCTGGACTCCGGAAATATCCATATGTTCATGAATACGCAGAATCTGAATATTTTCATGAGGAACACCGAGTCGAACAAGACGTTCAAAGACACGCAAAGTGCCTACCATGGTAATATTTTTTTTTGCCAGCGCCAGTGCTGTACCAGGGCCTAGGTGATCTGCGTCAGCATGGGTATAAAGGATGATAGATCGATCAGGAATTAAGTCAGGATCCAGAGGGAGGGTGACTTTGAGCGGTAGGCCAGACTCGCTGCGGGAGGCATCGCCTGATGCTGTCATAAGAACAGGGTCGATCAAAATACAAGTTCCATGACAGTTAATCAAAAAGCCAGCCCCAGACAACCAGTAAATGGTAGTGCTTCCGGTATTACAGAAATCGTATGCCGTTATAATGCGGGATGGTTTGCGAATATTTTTCATAATAAAAAATTCTCCTTCCGGCATCCGAGCAATTATTTCCCAGCAGCATCGATAGCAGCAAGGTAGTCATCTACCAGATCTGCACCCACATCTTCCCGGATCATATCGTAAACAGACTGGGCTTTCTCACGCATCTGAGATAAGGTAGTATCATCTAAGTCGATAATGGTTACGCCAGTATCTCGGACAGCCTGAAGGTTGGCCTCCTCTGCCGTTTGGCCCAATTGAGTACCATACTGGCCAATTTCAACAAAGCACTCATTCAGAATTTCCTGCAAGTCGCTGGGCAGGCTATCCCAGGTGTCTTGGTTCATTAGCAGAGTTGCGACAAATACATTGTGTTTGGTGTTGATGACATAGTCCTGCTGCTCATAGAACTTTGAACTCAGAAAAATATCCAAAGGATTTTCCTGTGCATCTACCAACCCCTGCTGCAAACCAATATAGAGCTCACTAAAATCGAGCGGGGTTGCAGTAGCACCAAGGGAATTCCAATAGGCCATATGATAAGGATTGGTCATAGTACGAATTTGAATACCGGAAAAATCATCAATACTGTCGATGGCCTGGCTGCACGACATATAGCGAAATGCGGTTGGAAATATCTGGCACAAATGCAGGCCTGTACTATCAAAGCTAGGGATCATTTTTTCGGTAAAGTCAGAGAGTACAGCCTGCGCCTGAGTAATATCTACATAGGTGTTTGGAAGGTCAAAGAGGGCAAGATCCGGAACAAAAGTGACCTGGGGTGCAGTATTGCCGATCACCATAGTAATACTACCCAGTTGGACCCCCTCTACTAGTTCGCTGTCTGATCCTAACTGAGAATCAGGATAGCAGGTCACCGTGATTCGACCATCAGTGCGCTCTGTAATGAGGTCGGCCGCGTATTGCATGGTTTGTCCAATTGTAGAATCTTTGGTAGCGGAGGTACCTATTGTAAAGTTATATTCCCCAGAGGAAGAAGCTGTTGAAACAGAGGAGCCTGAGACCGCAGGATTGGTGGGCGCATTGGAGGAACAGCCGCTGAGGATGAGTGCGGCAGACATAGCCAGAGCAAATATTTTTTTCATATAAATTACTCCTTATAAAAAATAGAGATTTAAACTAAGCACAGGGAAATGGATGGAACAAATGTAATCAAAATCAGAGCTACAAGAAATGCAAGGATAAAGGGCACGACCTTTCGGCTGATCTCTATAATGGGGGCCCCATTTGTGGAACTGGCTACAAACAGATTCAGACCGAAAGGAGGAGAAGCAAGGCCGACAGCTAGATTACACACCATGATAATGCCAAGATGAACAGGATCTATACCGAACTGCTGGGCGATAGGCATAAGTAGCGGGGAGAGAATAAGAATGGCGGGTGCACCGTCAATAAACATACCTAAGATCAGGAGTACTATATTAAGTAAAATAAGGAAAGAAATGCGACTGGAAATTATACCAGAAAGGAAGGAAGCCAAGACCTGTGGGGCATTGAGCATGGTCAGGATCCGGCTGAAAGCAGTTGCAAGAGCGAGCAATGCACAAAGAGGCGCGCAGGCGTGGACCGACTCCAGCATAAGAGTCCACAGTTGCTTTAGGGAAATGGTGCGGTAAATAAAGACAGAGACCAGAGCAGCATATACAACAGAAATACAGGCTGCTTCTGTGGGGGAGAAGATGCCGCTGTATATTCCTCCCAAAATAATTACAGGGGAAAGCAAAGCCCAGAAGGCGCTGCGTAGTACCTGAAAAATTGTTCGGCGGTGGAGCTGCTCATAGTTTTTGCGGATCTTTTCCTTATCTTCCCCGTGAACACGGCAGTAAATGTAACAATACAGCATTAGGCATCCACCAATAAGACATCCGGGCAGGATTCCTGCCATAAATAGGGAGGTAACAGAGGTACCAGTGACAAGGGCGTAATTAACAAATGAAATGCTGGGAGGAATAATTAAGCCCAGGCCTCCAGCGGTGGCCACCATTGCGGAACAGAACGCCTTATCATAACCAAGAGAGACTAACAGAGGAATGGCCATAGCTCCTACAGCGGCACAGGTTGCCGGACCAGAACCGGAGATTGCACCGTAAAAAAGACAGGTCGCAATCGTAGCACATAACAGACCGCCAGTTTTATTTCCTAAGAAATAGGAGAATACATCGAAGAGCTTTCCGGAGATCCCCCCCTGAGCCATCATAGTACCCGAAATAATGAATAAGGGAATGGCTAGAATAGGAGTGGAATCAATGCCTACCACCATTGTCCGGATAATATAGACAAAATCAGCTGAGAAACTTGAGTCTATTAAGGCGGGAACACAGGAAGAGAGACCCATAGCAATGGCTACCGGAAAGGAGAGGATTAGGAACAAAATAAATGCCAAAAACATAGCCGCTGTCATAAGGATAATACCTCCCCTTTTTTAAAATGCCCTGCGAGAGCACGCCAGATACGCTGTGCTGTACGGAAAAGGGCCAATGCGAAACCGACCGTAGTAGAAAGATAAATATAAAAATATGGAATACCTAACGCGGCACTTACTCGGCCAGTCTCTCTCATTGATTGAAGCAAGTCAAAAGAGTATAAGAGCATGATGAGAAAAAATGCTGCTGAGATTAGGATAACTATAACCTGAAGTACATCCCAAGCTTTTTTCGGCAGTACCTCTTTGATAATATCTAACCGAAGCATAGAGTCATGCTGAATACAGTAACCAAAGGTTAAAAAGGTAATATAAACGAAACAGTAGCGGCTAAATTCTTCCGGCCAAGATAAGGAGTGCTGAAATACATATCGCATTACAATTTGAAGAAGCATAACGAATGTAATTGCAATTAAAAACAGTGCGATTAGATACTCTTCCAAATGCTGATTCAGGGCGCGTAAAAATTTTTTAAACATGCAGACTCTCCTTTCACAAAATTGTTACTCAGGCCTTGAGTGCCTTCAGTATAAATGGAGAGTTAAATGCTGAAAACTCAGAATTTTTGATTATTTCATTTTTTGCCGATAAAAAGAACAAAAATGAAGACTATAGTAAAAAAATTTGAGTATTACTGCACAATGAGACGAGGGGTAAAAAATCCGTTTGTGGCAGGTTGCCTTTTCCAATAAAGAGGATCGGCCAAACCCTGCCACAAACGGTGAAATGGTCCTATCAAGAAACGTCCTTTTGTTTAATCCGATATTCACCCGGGGGATCACCCGTCATGCGTTTAAAGATTCGGAAAAAGTTCTGTATGGAGTGAAAACCAGTTTGATATGCGATATCCTTAATTTTTAGCTCTGATTGAGCCAAAAGAAACTTGGCTTTCTGGACTCTGACTGTATTGACATAGTCCACAAAAGAACTCCCGGTTTCCTTTTTAAATAGGCGGCTTAGGTAAGAGGAAGTGATGCCAATTCGCTCTGCGACGGATTCCAAAGATAGTGTGCTGTCAGAATAGTTTTCCAAAATATACTCCTGTACCCGGGCAATATGCTGTGAGGCACGAGTACGGTCCTTACGTTCAATGTTATGAAGCAGATCATATACTGCATTGATCAAAGGACCTTCTTTTGGGGGAAAAGAAGTGCTTTCAAGAAGCTCTAAGATAACTTGTTCCTGTTGTAGCAGTTCTTCTCTATCTCCCATGCGCAGAGTATCAGCCAATTCAAACAGAGTGCGAAAAAAAGAGCGATATTGTCTGCGCTGTTCCTGAATATCTGGATTGCATCTGGAGAGTGTGTTCATGTTTTGCATGAGTTGCTCATAGGCGGAGATAGGGTCTCCAGCTTGAATAGCAAGCAAAATTTTTTGGACAGACTCAAAATAGCGGTTATGGGAAGGAAAAAGGTCCGATGAGTCCTCAATATCCTCGTCCTGGTAGAAACGACGGCGGCTTTGGGCTTTCTGTGCCTCGAGGTAGGAATACTGGAGGTCGGAGAGATGGTGATAAAGATTCCCACAACTTAAATCTAAATGATAGGGGGGAATAGAGAGCCTCTGAGAAATCTCCTTAATAGATGCCTGAACCATGAGTTGGATTGAGGTTTCGGAAATATCGCAGGGAAAGACCAGTACAATGGCAGCAGAAGAAAATTCTTGTGGGACAAGGTAACTGGAACTGGGGGGAGACAAAAGTTGATGCAATTGTTCCTGGATCTTACTGAGCAAAAGATTGCACTCCAATGGGGTAAGACTACTGGGAGAACTGCTGGAGATTGTGAGAGCCATGGCCAAAAAAGTTGCTTCCTGGGGAAAAGGATTGCCGATGCCGGACAGGATAGAGGAGATATGTTCTTCACTAAGGGGACGTCCGCTGAGCAAATGCCCAAACAGACGCTCTAGCACCAGCGGAGTGATGCCCTGAATTGCTTGGCTGAGTTCCTCGTTTTGTCGGGTGGTATATGAATAAGTTTTGGAGAGGTAGTCCACTTCATTTTCTGCATCCACATCGGGAGAACGAGAGGAAGGACCAGCCTCAAAAAGCAAGCGGCGGATAGGTTGATTGGCCTTGGATGCGATTAGAACAGAAAGAAGCACCGAACATACCAGACCTAAGATGCAAAACAGGATGATTTGAGACAACGGGGTATAAAATTGAAGTTGGCTGGTACTGATTTGTAAAATATAGGACCAGCTGGTGGAAGAAGAACGGTGATAAAAGTAGGTCAAGCCGTTTTGGGCATAAAGGACTGTCTGTGCAGGGACAGAGGATAGTGCTGCCAGAGGAAAAAGAGAGGCAAGGGAGGACGGGAGTTCTCCCCTGAAAATAGGCAATCCGTTTGTATCAGTGATGAAACAGGGTAGCCTTGAGCTCGATTCTGGATTAAAAATGGAAGACAGAGGAAAGGATGCTAGGTCCAACTCTATAATTAGGGCCCCTAGACTATCCAGATAATCGGGATAAAGATGCTGACAGATAATGGTTTTACCAGCTAATTGTTTTATAAAGAAGGATGTATGGGACTTAGAGAGTCTGGCACCAGAGTAGGATAAAAGATGCTCAGGATTCTGAAAAAGCTCGTTAGAAGCTTCTTCTACCGGTTGATAGGTCAGATCGGAACCATATACCATTTGAGATGTAGGGCAATATAGGAAAGCTGATCGGATGAAAGGATAAACATCAACAAGTTGCTGAAGATGTTCTAAAATATTTCGGGTGCGGTCATAGGTATCATCAAAAGGGACTACAAGGGCATTTGTAAAGTCGGAAGTCCAGATGGTATCCAGCATAATCTGCTGTAGATTTTGCATAGTCAGCTCTAGCGTAGTGCTAGTACTCTCCAAAATGTTAAGATAGGAGTGCTCTGCTGCCTGTTGAAGATTATGGTTTTCCTGTCGAAAGACATATACAAAAAATATTCCTAATGTCATCGAAATAATAAGAAAAAGAATCGAAAAGATTTGAAGAAAAGAGCTGTAAAAGCGGAGGCACTTACGATACTGTGAAAAAAACTGTTTCATAAAAATACGCCCGCCCTTTTTAGAAATGTGTATTTTTATCATAAACTAAAATGTTGTGGAAATCAATGGAACAAAAAGGGAGCTAAAATCTTTTTTAAAATTAAAAGACAGAAAATAACTTTTGCGGTAATTGCATCGGAAAGAATTAGATGGAGTAGTGGGAGGGCTGCCGCCCGCTATGGATCGGCCTTAAGCAAAAAGACTGCGGGTCTGCGTGCTGTCAGACTGGCAGATAAGCCTTTTTATCTTGGCTGTTCTCTGCCTGAGCATCTGTTTCTGCCGGTTTGGTCAATAATTTTCACATATAGAATTGGCTAAAAAAGTGTGAAATCTATTTTTATACAAAAACGGCATTGATAATTTGAGTTATGTGCTAAAAGAATAATTTATAAAGGGCTCCTGACAGTTTAAAACTGCCAGGAGCCCTTTGTAATCGTCATACTAAGAGTTTCACTGCTACTCTAAAGATTTCAAATGCAGATACACCGTATTTTTGGAGATATTGAGGATCTTCGCCACGCTGGTGACTGCGCTCTTGATTTGGAAGATCCCCTGACTGCTGCATCGCTTGATGATCTCCTTGTTTTTTAGAGAAGGAAGAATATGGATGTCCTGCTCCACTTCATCCCTGATTTGTTCCACGACCCGGGTAAGCAGTTCCTCCGCATTGTCCACAAAAGTTTCTGTCAGCATAGGGCGCTCATCCATCGCATCTTCGGTCAGATGGCCGATCAGTTTATAGAGGGGGGTGTTCAGATAAAAGTTGATACACAGC
Organism: Lawsonibacter asaccharolyticus; assembly: GCA_003112755.1. Lineage (NCBI taxonomy): Bacteria > Bacillati > Bacillota > Clostridia > Eubacteriales > Oscillospiraceae > Lawsonibacter > Lawsonibacter asaccharolyticus. Next base: position 1,611,649 of record BFBT01000001.1, read on the forward strand.
AGGCCAATGGCCCGGCGGTTTTCACCATAGATAACGATGGTAGTGGAGCGCAGCGGTTCGCCGCTGCGGTTGCGGGAAAAATAGGAAATATGGCTTTTCCCATCCTCCTGCTGGATGGAGCGAAGCATATCCAGGGCCAGATCAGTAATGGGAGAACCCTCGTGACGATTTGTATAGTGCCCATTGGCGATGGCAATGACAGAGTGCTCCATGGACTCCAGGCTGTGCAGCACGATCTCATATCCTATGCCCAGATAATCCTCCAGACCGCACACCAGATCCCGGTAAGAGTTCAGGATCAGCCGCTCCGCGGGAGTCAACACGATTTCTGTCTGTTCCATAACATCTTCCTTTCCTGAAAGCCTGTTAAATTCAAAATATCACAAACGAAAATGGCGCACAACCTTTTTTGCAAAAAAAGAGTTTATTTATGAAAAAGAAACAAAAATAAAAGGGAGATATAGTAGGAATCAGACATTGACATGATAAAAATTCAGTATATAATAAAATTTATTACAGTATATGAAGAGCAAGTGATTTGCTGCTAAGAACGGAAAGAAATTTGAAAGGAGCATCAATCATGTCACGCACCTATCTGAAAAATGTCCGCATCGTGGATGGAACCGGCGCACCGGCCATTGAAAACGGCCTCTATGTCTTTGACAATATAGAGGACAAATTCACTGAGGACGTGGTGGAGTATGTGGGAGAAATGGACCAGAGTGTCCTGGCCAAGGCGGGGCCGGAGGATGCGGTCTTCGACCTGTCCGGGCACACCATTCTGCCCGGACTGATCAACTGCCATGTCCATCTGGACCTCATGCTCCCCTATCGGGGGCTGGGCAACAGCTTTGATGAGTTTGGCATCCCCTACCGCACACTGCTGAGCTACCGGCGGGCGGCCGAGGCGCTGGACTGCGGCGTTACCACCATCCGCAGTGCCGCTATTCCCGATGACATCGACATTGGACTGAAAAAGGCCATCAACAAGAACATGCTCTGCGGCCCCAACATCATTGCCTGCGGAAAGGGACTGGTGGCCCACAATGGACACGGCTCAGAGGAAAACTCCGTGGTCATGTGCAGCGGTGTAGACGCATTTATGAAGGCTGCCCGGGAGCAGCTGGCGGCAGGGGCAGACCAGCTGAAGATGATGTACACCGGGGGAATGGCTTCCGCGAATGAGGGCCTGTGCGATATGCAGATGACGGATGAAGAGGTAAAGGCAGTGGTGGACGTGGCCCACCGGGCCGGAAAGAAGTGCTTCGCTCATCTGTCCAACGACAAGGCCATCCGTCAGTCCGTCCTGCTGGGGGTGGATTCGGTGGAGCACGGCTACACGCTGTCTGAAGAGACTGCCAAGCTGATGGCAGAGCACGGCACCTATTTTGTCCCAACGATCTCTGTCTCCTCCAGCGATGATTATCTGCTGGCCCACGGATGCCCGGCTCACCAGGTGGAAAAGGGGCGCGAGGCCGCCAAGACCCACCGGCAGGGCGTGACCTGGGCCCATAAGCACGGCGTAAAGATCTGCGTGGGCACCGATCTTCTGCCCTCTGACCCGGTGGACGGCACCAACGCCACCGTCCGGGAGATCGAGCTGCTGGTCCAGTGCGGCCTGTCTCCGATGGAGGCCATCAAGGCAGCTACCTCCACCGGTGCGGAGCTGTGTGGGCTGCAGGATGTGACCGGCACCCTCAAGCCCGGACTGATGGGCGACTTCATTGTGGTGGAAGGCAAGCCGGATGAAAATATCTCTGATCTGCGGAAGCTGCGCCTGGTGGCCAAGCACTGCAGGCTGATTTGGAGCACCCTGCCCAACCTGAATGTCCGCCGCTTCAGCGTGCTGGCCCCCGGCTATGAGATGAAGGGCGGTACCTTCTGCGATTGGCGCCTGATCTGAGTGAGGAGACAAACCATATCACGGTAAAAAGGAGAGGAAACCATGACAAAACGCATCAATACCGAAAAGGCCCCTGCCGCTATTGGCCCCTATTCTCAGGGGGTAGCAGCGGGAAATTTCCTGTTCGTTTCCGGCCAGCTGCCGATTGACCCCAAGACCGGCAGCATCGACGCGGACAACGTGGCCGACCAGGCGAGACAGTCCCTGACCAATCTGTCTCAGATCCTGGAGGCCGCAGGCACCTCCATGGACAAGGTGGTCAAGACCACCGTATTCATTCAGCATATGGATGACTTTGCGGTGATGAATGAGGTCTATGCCCAGTTCTTCCAGGGAGAGGTCCTGCCTGCCCGCAGCGCTGTGGAGGTAGCCAAGCTGCCCAAGGGCGCACTGGTCGAAATCGAGGCGGTCGCGGCGCTGTGATGCTGCGGCCCAGCTCTCCCACCCAATCATAGAAATTAGAAAGGCGGGAACTCCATGGAAATTATCAGCTTTATTGGCATCGTAGCGGCACTGATCCTGATTATCCTCGGCTCCGTCCGAGGCTATTCCCTGATCCTGCTGTCCACTGTGGCGGCTCTGCTGGTGGCAGCCACCGGCGGCGTGAATGTGTTTGAAAATTACGCCAATGTCTATATGGGCGGCGTGGCCAACATGGTGCTGGCCCTGTTCCCCATCTTCCTGGGCGGCCAGATGTTCGGCAAGATGCTGGAGATGTCCGGCCTGCCCATGGCGGTGGCCAGCGGCGTGTTCCGCAAGCTGGGGCCCGCCAGCGCGGTGGCGGCGGTCTATCTGGCTACCCTGGCCATGTCTGTGGGCGGCATCGACGTGTTCGTCATTATTTTCACCATGTATCCCCTGGCCGCTGCCTTCTTTAAGGCTGCCGGCATCTCCCGCAGCCTGATCCCCGCCTGCGTATTGGGCGGTGCGGTGGCAATGCAGACCCTGCCCGGCATGCCTATCAACAACATCGTGCTCCCCGCCAATGCCTTCGGCACCACTCCCATGGCCGGTTTCTGGATGGCTATCGCCGGCTTTGCCATCGTGGGCGGCGGCAACCTGTGGTATCTCCACCGGGCAGGACAGAAGTACATCGCCAAAGGGGAAGGCTTTATCCCCCGTGAAGGCGACACCGACGACGTGGATCTGAACACTGAGGGACTGCCCAACCCCTTCCTCCTGCTGATCCCCATGGGTATCGTGGTCCTTCTGCTCAACCTGATCCACTGGCCCGCCTGGGCGGCCCTGTTTATCGGCTGTGTTGTGCTGGCACTGATGTTCTGGAAGCGATACGAGGGCTTCCACAAGATCGTCAATACGATGGCAGAGGGAGCGAAGAACTCTCAGTCTGTGATCCAGACTGCCGCTATCTGCGGCCTGGCCTCTGTGGTGGGCGCGGTGCCCGGCTACAACCTGCTGCTGGGCCTGCTGGAAAAGGCCTCTTTTGGCAGCCCATACATCATGCTGTTTGTGTGCATCGCGGTGATCGCTGGCTTTACGGGCAGCGCCACCGGCGGCCTGGCCTTTGTCCTGGACAATTTTACGGACAAGCTGGTAGCTATGGGCGGCAATCCGGAGGCGTTGACCCGGATCGCCAACATCTCCCAGATCACCTTTGACTCCCTGCCCCACAACAGCGCGATTGTCCTGACCCTGTCCTACTGCGGCGTGACCCACAAGGAGGGCTACAAGCACCTGTTTGTGGTGACTGTCGTTACCACCACACTGGCCACGATCGTCAACATCATCATGGCCCATTTGGGAGTGATTTGAGCTTATGAGCATAAGAGACAAGATGCGGCCCCTGTTCCGTACCCTGGACGGCGGCCTGTTTTCTGAAAAAGCGGGAAAGGCAGACGTGGGAGATGCGGTGTCCAAGCTCCAAGCGGAGGGCGGCACCCTGATGTGTTGGGCGGACCCTTTCTATCCAGACCGGGTGATCCCACAGAAGGTACTGGAGCGCAGTGTGGAGGTCATCCAGCAGGGGGTGGCCTGCCACTATACCCCGCCCATCGGCAATGCGGACCTGAAAGAGGTCATTGCGAAAAAAATCGAGCGGGACAACCACATCAAAGTAAACCCCCAGCGGAACATCATCATCAATCCCGGCTCTGACGTGGGCCTGTATTTTGCTATGACCCCCTTTATTGAGCCGGGAGACGAGGTGCTGGTCCACGACCCCAGCTATCCAAGCAATTTCCTGGACCCCCAGCTGCTCAACGGCGTGGTGGTGAAGGTGCCCACCTATGAGGAGGACAACTACCGCCTGCGGGTGGAGGAGTATGAGAAGCGGCTGACGCCCAAGACGAAGATGGTGCTGCTCTCCTCCCCCAACAACCCCACCGGCCGGGTGTTCACCCGGGAGGAGCTGACAGAGCTGTCCCAGTTCATCATCAAGCATGACCTGATCTGTGTCTGCGATCAGGCCTTTGAGGATACCGCGTTTCCGGGACATGAGATGGTCACCATGGCCTCACTGCCCGGCATGTGGGAGCGCACGGTCACAGTCTGTTCCTGCTCCAAGGGCATGGCCCTGAGCGGCTACCGGGTGGGCTATATCTTCGCGGATGATGTGATCATGGACACCATGTACGCCACTGCGGTGAATATCCAGGGTGCGGCCAATACCATGGTCCAGATGGCCATGATCCCCGCCTATGAGGACACATCCTTCATTCAGGACTATGTGGCGGAGCAGGACTTCCGCCGCCGCTATGCCTATGAGAAATTCAATGCGGTGCCCGGAGTATCCATGCCCCTGATGGAGTCGGGCTTCTATGGCTGGGTCAATGTCAGCCGCTTGGGAGACTCCAGCGAGATCACCGCCTATCTGGCGGAGGAGGCCAAGACGCTGGTCAACGACGGAAAATTTTACGGAGACCAGGGAGCCGGCCACCTGCGCATCATCTACGGTGTGTTCGCTGACCGACAGAAGAGCCTGGACGGGATCGACCGCCTGTGCGCGGCTCTGGCCAAGCGGGCCGCCCAGCTGGGCATCACAGAATAAGAAAGAGATCTCCCTCCCTGCCGGTGTCTCCGGCGGGGAGGGAGATCTGTGTTTTGGAGGGTGAAGATTCAGCCTTGTCCGTCCTCTACGAACCGGGCGGCGGCCAGGCCGGCCACCGCGCCGTCGCCCACAGCGGTGGCCAGCTGGCGCACCTCCTTGGCCCGGCAGTCCCCGGCCACAAAGACGCCGGGGAGGCGGGTGCGGCAGTCCTCACCGGAGCGGAAATAGCCCTCCTCGTCCAGCTCCAGCTGAGCCCGGAAGGGGGCGGTGCCGGGGACCCGCCCCACGGCGGCGAACACCCCGTCTAGGGGGAGCTCCAGGGTCTGTCCGGTGGAGGCCTGGCGGACCCTCAGACCGGTGAGCCTGCCCTCCGCCTGGAGCAGGGCCTGCGGTGTATAGCCCAGCAGCAGGCGGATATTGTCCCGGGTCCGTACCCGCTCCGCCAGCTTTGGACTGCCCCGGAACTCCAGCCGGCGGTGGATCAGGGTCACCCGGCGGCACACGCCGGAGAGGAACAGGGCCTCCTGCAGGGCGGTGTCCCCGCCCCCCACGATGGCGGTGTCCCGGCCCTGATAGAAGGGGCCGTCACACACGGCGCAGTAGGACACCCCCTGTCCGGTGAGGGCCTCCTCCCCCTCCAGGCCCAGAGGGCGGTGCCGGGTGCCAGGGGCGAGGATCAGGGCGCGGCAGTGGAGGGGGCCGCCGTCGGTCTCCACGGCAAAGCCCCCCTCCTCCGGGCGGAAGCCCAGCACCTGGGCATAGTCCAGCTCCACCCCCTGCTCCTCCGCCTGGCGGGTGAGGGCCTCAGAGAGCTGGAGGCCGCTGACGCCGGGCAGGCCGGGGTAGTTCTCCACCAGGGGGGAGAAGTTGATCTGTCCGCCGGGAGCGGCCTCCTCCAGGACCAGCACGGAGCGGCTGGCCCGGACGGCGTACAGGGCGGCAGTGAGGCCGGCGGGGCCGCCCCCCGCCACGATGATATCAGTCATAAGGGTCTTCTCTCCTTTGAAAAAGCGGCTCCAGGAGACCCGGAGCCGCTCTCTTTTCCTGATGTCCCGATCCGTCTCAGTGCCCCCGCCGCCGCAAGGGGGAGGGAACTTGGGATCAAGGCGCGGTCAGCCTACTTCCCGGGCCCGGTGCTCCTCCGCGAACCGCTTGATGGGGCCCAGTCCGGTGATGCTCTCCCCCTGGACCACCAGGGTGGGGGCCTGACGCACCCCGTACCGGGTGGTCAGGTCGGGAGACTCCTCTGCCACCACCTTCTGATAGGGCACTCCCGCCCTCTGGAGCAGGGCCTCCGCCTGACGGCAGTTGGGGCAGGTACGGGTGGTGAACAGCAGGGACTCCCCGCCGGACGCCTGGGGGGCGCCCTCCTGGGAGAAGGTCACCTGGCTGCCGGCCCGGCCCGCCTTCCGCAGGTGGGAGGCGGTGAGGTCATATACCTTCCGGTCCTTGAACTCCTGGGTCTTGCCGTCATTCCAGTTCTGCACCGGCCGGTAGTAACCGGTGATGCGGCTGTACACCTCCGCAGGCTTGCCACAGATGGGGCAGGTGTGCTGCTCCCCGGACAGATAGCCGTGGTCGGCGCACACGGAGTAGGTGGGGGACATGGTATAGTAGGGCAGCTTATAGTTCTCTGCGATCTTCCGCACCAGCTCCGCCGCCGCCTTCCAGTCAGGCAGCTTCTCCCCCAGGAAGGCGTGGAACACAGTGCCGGAGGTGTAGAGGGTCTGAAGCTCGTCCTGCACGTCCAGAGCGGAGAAGATGTCCTCGGTGTAGCCTACGGGCAGGTGGGAGGAGTTGGTGTAGTAGGGAGTTCCGTTCTCGTTGGCGGTGATGATGTCAGGAAACTCCTCCTTGTCGTGCTTGGCAAAGCGGTAGGTGGTGGACTCGGCGGGGGTGGCCTCCAGGTTGTAGAGGTCGCCGTACTGCTCCTGATAGTCGCTCAGCCGCTCCCGCATGTGATTGAGCACGTCTTTGGTGAACTGCTGGGTCTCCTTGTGGGTCAGGTCGGCCCGGAGCCACCCGGCATTCAGTCCCACCTCGTTCATGCCGATGAGGCCGATGGTGGAGAAGTGGTTGTCAAAGGTCCCCAGATAGCGCTTGGTATAGGGGTAGAGCCCCGCCTCCAGCAGCTTGGTGATGACGGTGCGCTTGGTCTTGAGGGACCGGGCGGCGATGTCCATCAGCTTGTCCAGCCGCTGGTAGAAGTCGGACTCGTCCTTGGCCAGATAGGCGATGCGGGGCAGGTTGATGGTGACCACCCCCACGCTCCCGGTGGACTCGCCGGAGCCGAAGAAGCCGCCGGACTTTTTCCGCAGCTCCCGCAGGTCCAGGCGCAGACGGCAGCACATGGAGCGCACGTCGGAGGGCTCCATGTCGGAGTTGATGTAGTTGGAGAAGTAGGGGGTGCCGTACTTGGCGGTCATCTCAAACAGGAGCTTGTTGTTCTCCGTCTCAGACCAGTCGAAGTCCCGGGTGATGGAGTAGGTGGGGATGGGGTACTGGAAGCCCCGTCCGTTGGCGTCGCCCTCGATCATGATCTCGATGAACGCCTTGTTCACCATGTCCATCTCGGTCTTGCAGTCCCCGTAGGTGAAGTCCATCTCCCTGCCCCCCACGATGGCGGGCAGGTTCTCCAGATCCTTGGGCACGGTCCAGTCCAGGGTGATGTTGGAGAAGGGAGCCTGGGTGCCCCAGCGGCTGGGGGTGTTCACCCCGTAGACGAAGGACTGGATGCACTGCTTGACCTCTTTCTGAGTCAAGTGATCCACCTTGACAAAGGGAGCCAGATAGGTGTCAAAGGAGGAGAACGCCTGGGCCCCTGCCCACTCGTTCTGCATGATGCCCAGGAAGTTGACCATCTGGTTGCACAGGGTAGACAGGTGACTGGCCGGGGAGGAGGTGATCTTCCCCGGGATGCCCCCCAGCCCCTCCTGGATAAGCTGCTTCAGAGACCAGCCGGCGCAGTAGCCGGTGAGCATGGACAGGTCGTGGATATGGATCTCGGCATTGCGGTGGGCGTTGGCCACCTCCTGGTCGTAGATCTCGCTGAGCCAGTAGTTGGCGGTGATGGCGCCGGAGTTGGACAGGATGAGCCCGCCCACCGAGTAGGTGACGGTGGAGTTCTCCTTCACCCGCCAGTCGTTGATCTGGAGGTAGTTGTCCACCAGCTCCCGGTAGTTGAGCAGGGTGGAGTTGACATTGCGCACCTTCTCCCGCTGCTTCCGGTAGAGGATGTAGGCCTTGGCCACATCGGCGTAGCCCGCCTCGGACAGCACCTTTTCCACGCTGTCCTGGATGTCCTCCACCGCGATGCGGCCGTCCCGGATTTTGGGCTCGAAGTCGGCGGTGACCCGCAGAGCCAGCATGTCGATCACGCTGGGATGATACTGCTTTTCCAGCGCCTCAAAGGCTTTGGTAATGGCGGCGCTGATCTTGCCGATCTCAAATTGGGCGGCGGTGCCGTCCCGCTTGGTCACCTGATACATCACACGGTCCCTCCACATTCTTCAGTCCCGCGGCGGCTTGGCCGCCGCGACTGCTCCTACTATACCATGAAGGAAATGACTCGTCAATATCTTGTGCAAAATTCCGGCGGAAACACAATATTTTGTTTTCCTGAAGCAAAAAAGCAGGAAGCGCCGGCACATGTTTTGGGAAGAAACGGGGCAAAAACTGGCGATTTTTTTGAAAAAGAACACTCCCGCGCCCCGTGGGACGGGAGTGCTCTGCCATAAAAATTAGCCAAAAACGCGGAGGGGGGGTTCAGATGCCCCGCAGCTCCACTGCCGGGACCGAGGGGCGGACCAGGGCGGCGAACCCCTCCATCTCCTCCCGGGACCAGGCGCTCAGACCGGGCCGGAGCACGGTGTCCCGGTCGATGAAGGCCTGAAGAAAGTACCGCCGGGCGCCGGAGATCCAGGGGCCGATGGCGCGGAAGGAGGCGCTGTCATGGAACTGGCGCACCACGGTGGTGCGGAACTCATAGTCCACATGGCCCTCCAGCAGCCAGGACACGCTCTCCCGGATGGGCCCCAGGTCCAGGCCGGGGACCCCTGCGGTCTTTCCGTACCGCTCCGGGGAATTTTTGATGTCCATGGCGGCGTAGTCCACCAGCCCCAGGGACCACAGCCTGGCCAGGAGCTGGGGGTGGCTGCCGTTGGTGTCCAGCTTGATGGGGAAGCCCAGGGCCTTGATCTCCTCCAGAAGTCCTTCCAGCCCGGGGCGGAGCAGGGGCTCTCCGCCGGTGACGCAGACCCCGTCCAGCAGCCCCTTCCGCTTGGCGAGGAAAGCCAGCAGCTCCCCGCTGTCCATGGCGGCGGGGAGGGGGCCGGTCACCAGGTCCCGGTTGTGACAGAAGGGGCAGCGGAAGTCACAGCCCCCCAGGAAAATCGTGCAGGCCACCCGGCCCGGCCAGTCCAGCAGCGTCAATTTTTGCAGTCCCTGAATGTCCATGGTCAGCGCTCCTTTTAGCTCTATTGTAGCGGCGGGAGGGGGAGCCGTCAAGACCGGCGGCACCGGAGACGGAAATAGCACAGCCCCGCCAGGGCGGGCAGGATGGGGGAGAACGCCTGGCCCAAGTAAATGCCGGCGGGGCCCAGGGCGAGGGGGAAGGCCAGCAGCCAGCACAGGGGCAGACGGAGCAGGGCCGCGTCCAGCATGGCATTGCACATAGCCACCCAGGAAGCCCCAGAGCCGATGGCGAAGGAGTCGAAGACATACATGGCAGCGTAGATCAGTCCGTTGACGGAGCAGCAGATGCGGAGATAGCGCACCCCCTCTGCCGTCACGGCCGCGTTCTCCGGTTCGAAGAGGGCGATGATGGGGGCGGCGGCCAGCTGGACGAGGGCGGTCAGAAGGGCAGTGGCCCCCAGACTGAGGAGAAGGCCGCTCCTGACGGTCTGACGCACCCGGTCCGGATCGCCGGCACCCAGGTTCTGCCCCACCATGGCGGTCACCCCATAGCCCAGCGCCCAGCAGGGCATCCCGGCGAAGGTGCTGACCTTCAGGCCGATGCCGGCCGCCGCCGCCACGGAGACGCCGAAAGGGTTGAGCAGGCCGGTGAGGATCAGGTAGGAGAGGTTGACCACCGCCATCTGGACGGCAGAGGGGAGGCCCAGCCGGAGAAGGGAGAGGAGGGCGGCGGGGCGGAGGGGGAGACGCCGGAGGGAGAGGGGGACACAGCGGTGCAGGTGGGCCAGAGAGAGCAGAAAGGAGACGCCTTGGGCCGCCACGGTGGCCCAGGCGGTCCCGGCGGTTCCCAGGCCGCAGGGACCTGCCAGGATCAGATCCAGGAGGAGATTGACCACAGCGGCGGCGGCCACGAACCGGAGGGGACCGCGGGAGTCGCCCCGGCCCTTCAGGATGGCGCAGACGGCGTTGTATCCAAAGACAAAGGGGGTGCCCCAGCAGAGGATGGCCATATAGCCGCAGGCGTCCCCCATAGCCCGGGAAGGCAGGGCCATCAGGGTGAACAGCGGGCAGTAGCAGAGCAGGGCGGCCGCCGTCAGCAGGGCGGAGCCCGCCAGCGCCAGCAGGAGCAGCGCGGCGGCGGCCTCCTCCTCTTCCAGGCGGTCCCCGGCGCCCCGGGCCCGGGCGGTGAGGACCGTCCCACCGGCGGAAAAGCCCATGCACACCGCGTTGAGGAGGAAGCACAGGGTGGAGGCGCTGCTCACAGCGGCCAGGCCGGTCTCACCCACGAAGCGGCCCACCACCAGCAGATCCGCCATGCTGTAAAAGGACTGGAGCAGATTGGCCAGCAGGAGAGGGAAGGAGAATCGGATCAGGCAGAGGGGGACGCTCCCCCGGGTCAGATCCAGCGTATCGGAGTTCATATCCATCGTTCCTTTCTCAAGACAGGTATAGAAGCGGGCGAAGGGCGGGGATACAGGCCCTCCGCCGGAAACGGGCGCGAAAAAGCCGCGGACAGAACACTGTCCGCGGCCTGAGTCATGAGAATGGAACAGAAGGGATCAAAAAGGCGCTCAAGCCCTTCTTGCGGGCCTGCGCGTGCCAGATCCCATCCCGTCAGGCTCCGTACAACGCTCTGTCACATCGGGTCGTCCGGAGCCGGATACAATGGCAAATTTTCCGTAGAGCCTCATGGGAGCCCTCCTCTCCTGGTGGATAGCTCTATTATAAAAGCGGCGGGCGGATCTGTCAACCGGGATCGGGGGCGGTGGGCTTGAAACAGGCACAAAAAGGCGGCCAGTCCGGAGGACTGACCGCCCAAGGTCCGCGCCGCTTCAGATGACAAAGGCCGCCAGCATAGCCAGATAGGAGGTGCGGGCATCCCGCCCCAGCAGGACATATATCGCCCCGTACATCAGCCCGAAGGCCATCACCCCCAGGCCGGTGGAGAGGCTCCCCCTGGACAGCATGTGGATGGCGCCCCAGGTGCAGCACAGCACCACGCCGCCGAAGGGGAACTGGCTCCGCCCTTTCCTCAGCGCCTCCCAGAACCGCTGTCCAAAGGCTGCGATCAGAAGGACCAGGACCACCTCAAAGGCGTAGTAGAGATACTGGCCGGCGAACAGGAGGGGCCCCTTCTTCTGAAACTCTCCGATCACCTTCAGAGTCCCCCAGTCCAGCGCGTTCAGCAGGATGCACAGGGCGGCCAGCCCAATGGCGAGCCCCGCCCCCTTCCGGGGGACAGGCCTGGCCTCCAGCAGGGAAAAGCCCAGCTTTTTCTCCGCCTGTCTCACCAGCAGGGCGGCCGTCAGCCCCCAGCAGGCCATAGTCATCCCCCAGTGGAGAAGCGTATGGGCGGCGGTATAGCGGGAGGGCGGCGCACCGCCGAAGAGGGCCGGCTCCACTCCGCCCATCAGCACCAGCTCCAGTCCCAGTCCCGCGAAGGCGTACAGGGCGTACCACAGAAATTCCCAAGGGGAGCTCTTGTCCCGTTTCACGGCCATTCCTCCCGCCTCTCAAATCAGGGCTATGATACCACGCTTCTCCCCTAGACGCAACGGCCCGGGTGCGAAAAGCCCCCGCCCGCGGAGCCGCAGGCAGGGGCAGTGTTCTTTATTTAGCCTCGGGCTCCTCCTCGGGCAGTACCCGCACCTGGATCTCGATGACCCGGCGGTGCTCCACCCGGGTAACGATGACATCCAGGCCCTCGGCCTGGAAGTGGTCCCCCTCCTCGGGGACCCGGCCCACCTGCTCCATCACCCAGCCGGAGACGGTGGTGGCGGCGCAGGCGCCCTTGACGGCGAACAGGTCGAACATATCGTCCAGGTCGGCGGAGCAGGCGATGAGATAACTGCCGTCTTCCTGCTTTTTGAACTCCTCGATGACCTCGTCGTGTTCGTCCCAGATGTCGCCCACCAGCTCCTCCACGATGTCCTCCAGGGTGGCAATGCCCTCCGTGCCCCCGTACTCATCTACCACCACGGCCATGTGGGCCTTGTTCCGCTGGAGGATGCGCATCAGCTCGGAGATCTTGGTGTTGCCGGTGGTGTAGAGCACCGGGGCCTTCAGGGCGGAGATCATGGTCTCCCCCCGGTAGCGGGCGGCGTAGAAGTCCTTCTCATGGATCACGCCCACGATATTGTCGATGCTGTCCTGATAGATGGGCAGGCGGGAGTAACCGCTCTCCGCAAAGAGGGAGCCTACCTCCTCCATGGTGCTGTTCTCCTCCGCCGCCACGATATCCACCCGGGGAGTGAGGATCTCGGACACCTCCAGGTCGTGGAACTCGATGGCGTTGCGGATCAGCTCGCTCTCGTGCTCGTCCAGGCCGCCCTCGTTCTCCGCCTGGTCCACCATAGTGACCAGCTCCTCCTCGGTGATGCCGTCCTCCTCCCGCTTGTGGATGATCAGGGAGAGCAGGCGCTTCCACTGGGTGAACAGGAAATTGGCCGGGGTCAGCACGGCTACAAAGGCCCGCAGCAGGGGGGCGGAGAGCATGGCCCAGGCCTCCGGGCTCTCCTTGGCCAGGCTCTTGGGCGAGACCTCGCCAAAAATCAGGATCACCACAGTGAGCACGATGGCGGACACCGTGGGCCCCCGCACGTCATCCAGCAGCCGGATGAACAGCACCGCGCCGATGGTGGTGGCCACGTTGTTGACGATGTTGTTTCCGATGAGGATGGTGGACAGCAGCTTGTCATAGTCCTCCGCCAGAGCCAGGGCCCTGGCAGCCCGCTGGTCCCCGTTGTCCGCCCGGCTCTTCAGGCGGATCCGGTTCAGGGAGGTAAAGGCGGTCTCTGTGGCGGAGAAGTAAGCGGACATGGCTACGAGGATGACAAGAGCAACGGTCATTCCAATACTGGTACTGTCCATGGGGGACAAATCAACTCAGCTTTCTGTCATAAATTCCCGGTCTTCCGGGTGCTTAGCACAGGAGTATATCACAGATATTAAAAAAATGCAAATCTTATACCGGACAAATTCCGCTGTATCCCGGCAAAATTTGGCCTGGAGGCAGGCTGCCGGCCCCAAATGGCATCCTGGCGGCTCCTGGCTTGCTCTGGCGTCCCGGTTCTGGTATGCTCACAGAGAAGGGAGGTTTTTCTATGAAAGTGAGGGTGGAATACGCACCCGCGCTGGAAAACGAGGTGGTCCTGCGCTGCCCCCGGCTGGATCAGGAGATGCTCCGTGTCCTGTCTCTGGTGCGCTCCGGCCTTCAGAAGCTGTGCGTATGGGATGAAAACCGGGAGATCATCCTGCTCAGCCCGGATGAGACGCTCTACTGTGAGAGTGTGGACGAACATACCTTTCTCTATACCGCCTCTGCCTTTTATCAGACGGCCCTCACCCTGGCGGAGCTGGAGGGGCGGTATGGAGAGCTGGGCTATCTCCGGGTCAGCAAGTCCGCTGTTATCAACCTGCACCGCATCCGCAGCCTGAAGAGCCGGACTGGCGGCCGCATCGAGGCCTCCCTGGAGAACGGGGAGCGGCTGGTGGTCTCCCGGCACTACGCGCCCCTGCTGCGGGAGCGGCTGGGACTATAAAAAGGAGGTCCATCATGGGAGAATTTATCCGTTTCTACAGCTGGGGCCTGTCCATGAAATTTCATATGGCTGTCTATACCCTGGCGCTGGTCTTTTTCAAGGCCATCTTCAACGCCCTGGCCGGCGAGGGCTCCGTATCCTCGCTCACCATGCTCCAGATGCTGCTGGTCTCCATGGCGGTGGCCATTCTGGAGTCCTTCCTTTTCCCGGAGGGCCGGGAGCTGGAGCCGTCCGCCCTGCGGGTGCGGACCGTCTGGTGGGGGCTGCTGTGCAACCTGGGGTTTGTGGGCGGCGCGCTGGCCCTGGGCTGGTTTTCCAATGTGCCGCTTTGGGGAGGCATCTTCCTGGTGCTCTTCCTGGAGTGGGGCTTGTCCGCCATGTGGTTCGGCCTCCATGTGGCCCTGCGGCGGGACACCCGCTCCCTGAACCGGAAGCTGAGCGAGTACCAGAAGCGGGGACCGGAGAGTTAGAGAAAAAAGAGGACGGATGCCCTCTTGGGGAGACATCCGTCCTCTTTTTCTTGATCCGATCCCTTTAATACTTGGCAAAGCCCGCCCCGAAGGTGCGGCACTGCTCCAGCCCCTCCTCATCGGGGGTCAGGTGGAGGATCAGGCCCTCGTCCTGGTACACATTGGCTCCGGCACTGTCCGCCCGCTGGGCCCAGTCCCGCATCCACTGACCGTCGCCCCAGTCATAGGAGCCGAACAGAGCCACCTTTTTGCCGCCCAGACGGCCCTCCAGTTCGGTGAAGAAGGGTTCAAATTCCGCCTCCTCCAACACCTCCGCCCCCATGGCGGGGCAGCCCAGTGCCAGCAGTCCATAGCCCAGCGCCTCGTCCACCGTGGTGTCGCACACCTGCTTCACATCCACTTCAGCTCCGGCCCCGGCGGCCCCCTCCGCGATGGCGTTGGCCATCGCCTCCGTGTTGCCCGTCATGGACCAGTAAATCACTGCCATCCTGCTCATGTATGTGACCTCCTGAAAATAAAAATTTGGTTTGTATAGCAAACGGGGGGGCGGGCCCATCCGGGCGCCGCGGATCTCCCCGCCTCTATCCCCTATCTCCGTCAAGCTGTCCGAAACAGCTGGACCAGCCGGCAGCCGGCCTCCAGGCGGCGGCACAGGGCCCTTCGGCAGCAGCCGTACTGCCGGAAGCATCTCTGGGCCCTCTCCACGTCGGAATAGACCTTCCACAGCCCGCTGTATTTATAGCCCTGGCCGCCATGCCGGCGAAAGCCCTCCACATCCTCGGCGGGATATCCCAGGAACAGCCCCACCTCATGGGGGAACCCACCGCTCCCCGCCATCCGGGACGCCAGGTGGTCCAGCATGGCCTCCAGCCCGCCGGTCAGGGGATAGCCGTCCCGTTCCAGCAGACGGGCCACCTCCTCCTGATCCAGCTGGCGCTCCAGGCGGTCCCGCCGGTACACCAGTACCAGACAGCGGCTGCGGCACCGGCACAGGGGCCGCAGAGAGATCCCCGCCCCAGCCAGGGCGGCGGAGTAGGACGCCAGCAGGGCGTCGGTCTCATCTCCTTCCCCTGGGAGGGCAATGAGATCCGCAGGCTTGATGCCTGCCAGGGCCGGCGCACAGTGAAAGGCCAGGGTCAGCTCAAAGCGCGCTTCGGCCGGCCGGACCTCGGAAGTTAGCATAAGCTAATCCCTCCTTTGAAAAATCGCGCCTTTCGGCGTTTGGCTGTAAAAGTTTAGTCTCTTTCGTTAGCTAGTGCTAACCAATAAAAATCTACCACAGTTTTTCCTTCCTGTCAACCACTGATTTTGCCCGCTCCCGTTTTGGCGGGGGCGGGCACCTGGGATGCGGGAGGGACATGACCCTGCTCTATGCGAAAGGCCGGGGATCGGGCCGGTGGTCCAGGAGAAAGCGGCGATGATAGTTTAACCCGGCATAGCGCTGGACCCTTTCCAGACAGAGGGCGTCAGAGATGCCCCCAGCCATGCCTAGGATGGGGATGCCCTGGACAAATTTCATCACCAGCAGGCGGTCGGCTAGGAGAGAGGCAGTCCGGCGGATCTGTGTCCCCTGGTCATAATCCTCCGGCGGACAGGGGGTGAGGGCAAACTCGTCCAGCAGCGCGGTGCATGCGGCCAGCTCCTCCCCATAGGACAGGGCGCCCTGGACCAGAAGGAGCAGATAGTACCGCTCTGCCGGGGTATCCCACCCGTAGCCGTAACGGGCAGCCATTTGGTAGAGGCTTTTCAGCAGGACGCCGGTAAAGAGCGGGATATCGGGCAGGCCGATCCCCAGCAGCCCCAGGAGAGTGCCCTCGGCCCCGGAAAGGGCCAAATTGAGGGCCCCGGTCCGTCCCGCTCGGCGGGAAAAGACCCGCAGAGAGCTCCGGTCCCCCTTCAGCTGGGCGGCAAACTGGTCGATCTCAAACTGCTGCCGGGCCGCCTCGGCATCAAAGGTGCGCTCCAGAAGCCCGGTCCCCCGCTGGAAGACCAGATCAAATGCCTTGACAAAGGCGGAGTTAAGGGCCTCCCGGAGTTTGGGCGGCACCTTGTCCTCCAGCGCCCGGTCCAGCCTGGACTCCGGCGGACGGGCATGGCGGGCCTGATAGGCTCTCCTGCGGCGCTCCAGCCGGGCAAATTCCTTTTCCCAAGGTGTGACAGCTTTCTTCTGCGGCACGGCTCTCCCTCCTCTGTGCATAATGGATGAGGTGAGGATATCACACAGCCGGGGCGCCTGTCCTGAAATTGGGATTAAAACTTGTCACTTCCCCAGCCCGAATGACGAAATTTTGTAAAAAAATTATGAACGCTCTTGCATTTTTCCGCAAGTGGCGGTATAGTAATTTAGCACTCATAAATATTGAGTGCTAAATTTACAAAAACTTAGATTTTACGATATAGGAGGCATCCATCATGGCAAAGAAACAGTTCAAGGCGGAGTCCAAGCGGCTGATGGATCTGATGATCAACTCCATCTACACCCACAAGGAGATCTTTCTGCGGGAGATCATCTCCAACGCCAGCGACGCGGAGGACAAGCTGGCCTACCGTGCCCTCACCGATGACAGCGTAGAGGTCAAGCGCAAGGATCTGAAGATCACCATCGTTCCCGACAAGGAGAAGCGGACCCTCACCGTGTCCGACAACGGAGTGGGCATGACGAAGGACGAGCTGGAGTCCAACCTGGGCACCATCGCCAAGAGCGGCTCCCTCCAGTTCAAGCAGGAGCTGGAGCGGGACGACAAGGCGGCCTCCAAGGTGGATGTGATCGGTCAGTTCGGCGTGGGCTTCTACTCCGCCTTTATGGTGGCGGACGCGGTCACCGTCATCTCCCGGGCCTATGGCGCGGAGGAGGCGTGGATGTGGCAGTCCGCTGGCACGGATGGCTACACCGTCACCCAGTGCGAGAAGGAGACGCCGGGCACCGATATCATCATGCACATCAAGCCCAACGCCGACGAGGAGAACTACGATCAGTATCTTGAGACCTATAAATTACAAGAGCTGATCAAAAAATACTCCGACTATATCCGCTATCCCATCGTGATGGAGGTGGAGGACTACCGTCAGAAGGAGAAGCCCGCCGACGCCGGAGAGGACTACAAGCCCGAGTGGGAGACAGTGAAGGAGTGGAAGACCCTCAACTCCATGGTGCCCCTGTGGCAGCGGCAGAAGAGCAAAGTGAAGCCGGAGGAGTACAACGCCTTCTACAAGGAGAAATTTGGGGACTGGCAGGACCCCCTGACCGTGATCCACACCAGCGCCGAGGGCGCCGTCACCTACAAGGCCATGCTCTATATCCCCTCCCACACCCCCTACGACTTCTATACCCGGGAGTATGAGAAAGGACTTCAGCTTTACAGCTCCGGCGTGCTCATCATGGACAAGTGTGCCGACCTGCTCCCTGACCACTTCCGCTTTGTCAGGGGCGTGGTGGACTCCCAGGATTTCTCCCTGAACATCAGCCGGGAGGTGCTCCAGCACACCCGCCAGCTGAAGGTCATTGCCTCTGCCCTGGAGAAGAAGATCAAGGGGGAGCTGATGAAGCTCCAGAAGGAGGACCGGGAGAAGTACGAGACATTCTGGAAGTCCTTCGGTACCCAGATCAAGTATGGCGTGGTAGCCGAGTACGGCCAGCACAAGGAGCTGCTCCAGGATCTGCTGCTGTTCTGGTCCTCTAAGGAGGGGAAGGACACCACCCTGGCGGAGTACCGGGAGCGGATGCCAGAGGATCAGCCCTATTACTACTACGCCTGCGGCGAGAGCGCTGAGAAGATCGCAAAGCTGCCCCAGGTGGAGCGCATTTTGGACAAGGGGTACGAGATCCTGTACTGCACCGAGGACGTGGATGACTTTGTCATGCGCGGCCTGGGAGAGATCGACGGGAAGGCGTTCAAGTCGGTGAATGACGAGGATGCCCTGCCCCAGAGCGATGAGGAGAAGAAGACGGCCGAGGAGAAGGCGGAGGCGGGCAAACCTGTGCTGGAGGCTGTCAAGGAGGCCCTGGGCGAGGAGGTGAAGGAGGTCCGTGCCTCCTCCATCCTGAAGTCGGGGGCGGTGTGCCTGACGGCTGACGGCCCGGTCTCCCTGGAGATGGAGAAGTATATGCGGAAGGTGGATGGGGACCGCGCCGCCCGGGCCCAGCGGGTGCTGGAGCTCAACCCAGATTCCGCTCCCTTTGCCGCGCTCCAAAAGGCGGTGGAGGCAGGGGACAAGGATACGGTCTCCAAATACGCCAAGCTGCTCTACGGACAGGCTCTCCTGCTGGCAGATCTGCCGCTGGAGGACCCGGCGGAGTACGCGCAGCTGGTCTGCTCCCTGATGGTGTGAGCCGGAAGGCTTTCCCCAAGTTCCAAGTCTCGATCTGTTTTTGAGTCCCCGCCACCGGGAGATGGGGACACCGGGGGAGGGCTCTGTCCCGGGAGTGCGATCGAGATCAAGAAAACTGAAAACGCACGATTTTTGTGCCGGCCGGCGCAGCCAAAGAGCTGCGCCGGCCGGCCTGTTTTGCTTCAGGGGACATCGGGGGACGGGAGACCGGCTCCCCCCAAAAAAATCAGTAAAAAAACGCTTGACTTGAAGTGGACTCCAGGGTTTATGATGGGTCCGCAGATGCAGCAGAACAGGAATAAGGAGGAACGAATATGTCAAAACGAATTTTGGTCATCAGCACCAGCCTGAGGGAGAAGAGCAACTCCCAAGCCCTGGGGGACGCCTTTGCCGCCGGCGCGCGGGAGGCGGGTCACCAGGTGGAGCAGATCTCCCTGCGGGGAAGATCCATCGCCTTCTGCATGGGCTGTCTGGCCTGTCAAAGCGCCGGCCAGTGTGTGATCCAGGACGACGCAGTGGAGATCGCGGAGAAAATGGGCCGGGCAGAGGTCATCGCCTTTGCCACCCCCATTTATTACTACGAGATGAGCGGGCAGATGAAGACCCTGCTGGACCGAGCCAATGCCCTGTTTGCGTCGGACTACGCCTTCCGGGACATCTATCTGCTCACCGCGGCGGCGGAGGAGGATGACCAGGTCCCGGCGCGGGCGGAGAGCGGCCTGACCGGGTGGATCGACTGTTTTGAAAAGGCCAGACTGGCAGGGACAGTCTTTGCCGGAGGGGTGAATGGACCGGGGGAGACTGTCGGGCATCCCGCCCTGGAGCGGGCCCGGGCCATGGGCCGTCAAGTATAAGGAGGAACTGTCATGCTGGGAAATTTTACTTACTGCAACCCCACCAAGCTGTACTTTGGAGAGCAGTCGCTGGAGGGGCTCCACAAGGAGCTGCCCAAATATGGGGACCGGGTGGTCCTCATCTACGGCGGGGGCTCCATCAAGCGCAACGGTATCTATGACGCCGTGCGGGCCATTCTGGACCAGGAGGGAAAACAGGTGGCGGAGATCGCTGGAGTCATGCCAAACCCCACCCTGGCCAAACTGTATGAGGGCATTGGGGTCGCTCGGGCGCACCAGGCTGACCTGCTGCTGGCGGTGGGCGGAGGCTCGGTGTGCGACTATGCCAAGGCGGTGGCTGTGTCGGTCCACTGTCCGGAGGACCCATGGGAGAAATACTATCTCCGCTTTGAGGAGCCAGACTGCCCCATCCTGCCGGTGGGCTGTGTGCTCACCATGGTGGGCACTGGCTCAGAGATGAACGCCGGCTCGGTGATCACCAACCAGGAGACCCGGCAGAAGATCGGCCACGTCTTTGCGGACGAGGCGGTGATGCCCCGCTTCTCCATTTTGAATCCCCGCTTCACCCTCACCCTGCCCCGGGAGCAGATGGTCGCGGGTATCTACGACATCTTCAACCACATCTGCGAGCAGTACTTCTCCGGGGAGGATGACAACACCAGCGACTATCTCAGCGAGGGGCTGATGCGCTCCCTCCTGTGCTCCAGCCGGGCTGCCAACCGGGATCCCCAGGACTACGAGGCCAGGAGCAACATCATGTGGACCGCCACCTGGGCGCTGAACACCCTGGTGTCCCGGGGCAAGTCCACCGACTGGATGGTGCACATGCTGGGCCAAGCGGTGGGGGGCTACACCAACGCCACCCACGGCATGACGCTGGCGGCGGTCTCCCTGCCCTACTACCGGCACATCCTCCCCTATGGGCTGGACAAATTCAAGCGGTTCGCCGTCCAGGTGTGGGGAGTGGACCCGGCGGACAAGACCGACCTCCAGACGGCGGAGGAGGGGCTGGCGGCCATGGAGGGCTGGATGAAGGAGCTTGGGCTGACCATGAATACCAGTGCGCTGGGCGTGACGGAGGACATGCTGGAGGGGCTGGCTGACGTGACCATCCACCTCACCGGGGGCTACAAGGATCTGGATCGGGAGGAGATCCTTCAGATCTTCCGGGAGAGCCTGGGCTGACCAGACAGAAAGCTCTGCAAATAAGGCGCAGCGCCCGGAGTATTCTCCAGGCGCTGCGCTTTTTTCACCATCCCTCCCGCCGCGGTCCAGGGGCGGGGAGTGCGCCCTCGTCGGGCTGGAATTCCGTCATAGTGCCCCAGAACCGCTTTGGCATGTTGGTCATCCGGCACCGGGGATTTTCCCGTTCCCGGATGGCGATGGTGTCATAGAACTGCCTCCACAGACGCCGGTAGGTCACCTCCTCCTGCCCCGGCGGGGCAGGGGCAAAGTCTTCCGCGGGCAGAATGGCCCACCGACCGGGCTGATGGATCAGCAGCTCCCGGTGGGTGCGGTCGTAGATGAGGAAGTGCTCCCCGGAGTACCGGGTGCAGAAGTGGGGGCGGAGAAGGGGAAGCACCCGGTTTTTGGGCTCGATCTCCCCTACCAGCACCCCCTGCTGATCGGAGAAGCGGAGGAACCCCTTGAGCAGATGGGCCTCGCTCCCCAGGTGCTGCACCGCCTTCCACAGCACGTGGACCCGGTCGTCGGTGAGATCCCGGGTGATGTCCGCCCCCCGTTGGTAGCCCAGCCGCAGGAAACGGTACATGTGCAGCTCCCGCTCGGGCAGACAGGTGAGAAAAGCCTGGGTCACCAGCCGGCAGGCCTGGGGGGAGATCTTTTTGGACAGAGAGCGGTACACCCGCTCCGCCTTGGCCTGGTCGGTGTCCACATGCCGCTCCGGCCAGAGGGTGAGGCGGTCCTCTTCCGGTGAGGTGAAGCAGACGGCCTCCTCGCGGTGGGTATAGCTCTCAAACACACAGGTGAGAAAGCCGGGATAACTGCCGTCATAATCGAAGCAGACCTGCTGCCAGCTCATGAGGCCCCCTCCTCTCCAAAGAGGGAGAGCTGCTCCGGCTGGACCTGGGCCAGGGCGGGGCGCTCCAGGGCAGCCAGATGGGACAGGATGCCCTCCTCCCGCACTCGCAGACCCTCCAGCATGCGGCCGGAGCAGGTGATGAAGTACTGGGCCCGCTTGAGGACCACCCCCAGCTTTTTCAGGCCGGAGAAGGACAGGGGGCCGGCCCGCCGGGCTGTGAGGATGCGCTTGGCGCTGGTGACCCCGATGCCGGGCACCCGGAGCAGGGCCTCATAGTCAGCCCGCTGGACCTCCACAGGAAACTGGTCCAGGTGGCGCAGGGCCCAGCCGCACTTGGGGTCCAGACGGAGGTCGAAGTCGGGCCGCCCCTCGTCCAGCAGCTCCTCGGCCCGAAAGTGGTAGAAGCGCAGCAGCCAGTCCGCCTGATACAGCCGGTGCTCACGCAGCAGGGGCGGCTGAAAGCCCTGGGGAGCGGGGAGCAGGGAGCTGGAGGAGACGGGGATATAGGCGGAGTAGAAGACCCGCTTCAGATGGTACTTGTCGTAGAGCCCCTGGGTGAGCATCAGGATGTGGCGGTCGCTCTCCGGCGTGGCACCTACGATCATCTGAGTGGACTGGCCCGCCGGGGCGAAGCGGGGGGCATGGTGGTATTTGGCCAGCTCCTGCCGGGACTGGGTGATCCCATCCCGGATCTGGGCCATGGGGGCCAGGATACCGGCCCGGCCCTTGTCCGGGGCCAGCAGGGCCAGGCTTTTGGCGCTGGGCAGCTCGATGTTGACGCTGAGCCGGTCGGCCAGCAGGCCCAGCTGCTGGGTGAGGAGGGGATCTGCACCTGGGATGGCCTTGGCGTGGATATAGCCGCCGAAGCCATAATCCTGGCGGAGCAGGCGCAGTGCCTCGATCATCCGCTCGGTGGTATAATCCGGGTCCCGCAGCACGGCGGAGGAGAGAAAGAGCCCCTCAATATAGTTGCGGCGGTAGAACTGGATGGTGAGTTCGGCCAGCTCCCGGGGAGTAAAAGCAGCCCGGGGCGGATCGCTGGACCGGCGGTTGACACAGTACTGGCAGTCGTAGGCGCAGATGTTCGTATAGAGGATCTTCAGGAGGGAGATGCACCGCCCGTCAGCGGAGAAGGAGTGGCAGCAGCCCGCCGCCATGGTGGAGCCCAGCCGGCCCGCCCGTCCGGCCCGGTCCAGTCCGCTGGAGGTGCAGGCGGCGTCATACTTGGCGGCGTCCGCCAGGATGGTCAGCTTGTCCATCAGGTCCATGGGGTCTCCCTCCCTTGAAATCGAACATATGTATTATAATAAACCAAACATATGTTTCTGTCAAGGGGAGAGAACATGCCAAAACCTTTCCAATGGGGGAAGGTGATACGGTGCCCATATTGGAGGAGCGCGGGGCCCGATCTGCGGATCGGGCCCCGCGCCCTTTTAGTGCTCTGGAGTGCCATGGAGAGGGGAGAAGTCCGCACGGAGACACCGGGGGCCGGCGGAAGTGACCTCCGGTGCGCCCCGGTAATACACCTGAAGAGCGGCGAGGAGAAAATGAGTCAGTTGGGCCGCCTCCGATCCGCTGAGGGGCAGCGCACCCGGGGGCAGGAGGGGCAGACGCCTGCGGATCTGGAGGCGTCCCAAGTTTCCAGGAGAAAAGAGACCAGCCCGGAGCAAGAGGTCACGGTCCTTGATTTCGATCCAGCACAGGTCCGTCGTGCCGGCGTCCAGCGCACTCCCGGCGGCCCAGTCCCGCCGGTTATCCAGGAAGACGATGGTCTCCTCCAGGGCCTGGCGGAATGCCGGGGGTATCTCTGAGTTTCCATGAAAAAAGTCTCGGGTCAGCGGCCCATGAGCCGCCCTCCTGTGGGCGATATAAGAGGCACTGTGAGAAAGGACCCATCCTCCCACCCCTAATATCATCAAAAGCAGAATGACGGACTTCATCATAGACGGCGGCCTCTTCGTCTCAGGTATCTTTTTTAGTTATCTTATAGATACTATGCTAGCACTCTTTTAGATAATTCGCAAGGGAAAAGATTATCTGTAAGATAACGGAGAGGGAGTTGTCAGAAATGAGCATGGAAACAAGGGCCCTGGGGGATGCCATCCGCGCGGCCCGCATGAAGAAGGGGCTGACTCAGGATGCGCTTTCGGAGCTTCTGGATATCACGCCCACTCATTTGAAGAATATCGAGGGCTCCCGTCGGAAGCCCTCGGTGCCTCTTCTGTTCCAGATGATGGAGCTTCTGGATCTCTCCGTGGATGCTCTGGTGTTCCAGAGCAGGGAGGAGAGCAGGTGTCTGCGGATGGACGGCCTTTCGGAGCGGGAGGCGGAGGCGCTGGAGCGTCTGGTGGACGCCATGCGGGAAAAATAGAGCACCGGCTTGGGCGTGGGCCTGAGCCGGTGCTCTTGTTCTGGAAAGTGTTCAGAGGGGGAGCGCGATGATGGCGGGGACCAGCACTGGGACGGCTAGGGAGAGAATCAGTCCCGAGGCAAAGGAGTAGATGGCCATGCGGTCGGCAGTGGCGCTGACTACCACCGGTAGCAGGGTATCCATAGCTGTGGCACCGGGGAGGGCCACCGCCTCGATATAGCCCAGCTTCTGGGCCACGATGGGGACGGCCACAATGGAAAACAGCTCGTGCATGATGTTGGACAGGAAAGCGGTGGCAGATACGGTGAGGGAGTACGGAGCCAGCAGGGTGGGGGCCAGGGAATACCAGCCGAATCCGGCCGCTGCCGCTACGCAGTCCTTGGGGCCCAGGGGCAGGAACAGCCCTACCAGGGCCGTCACCGCAAAGGTGCCCGCCATAACCGCCAGCGGGACCAGAAGGACCCGGAGCCCGGCGGCCCGAATATCCCGGATCAGGCTGCCCTGCCGGCCCATATCCAGGCCCACCAGAAAGAGGAGCAGGTACAGCCCCCAGCGGATGACCGTGCCACAGTGGGCTACGGCGGCGTCGGGGAGCAGGAAGCGGCCCGCCAGAATGCCCGCCGCTACGGTGAAGACGATGGCGAGGGTCAGGCTGTGGTCCACGTGGACCGCCTCCCCGGAACCCGGGTCGCTGTCCTCCGGTGCCTCCTGGCAGGAACGGCCCTGAGCGTTCAGCTTCAGCAGATATTTTCTCAGGGCGTGGACAGCCAGCATGCTGCCCACCATGGAGGTGAGGGTGACCGCCAGGGCGTTGAGCCCAATGGTGCCCAGGGAAGAGATGATCTCCTCGTTGGCCCCCAGCTCGGCCCCCAGGGTCACGATCAGCAGCAGCAGAGCCGCCGTCTGAAACCGGCCCAGCCAGGGCATGGGAAGGGACTGGATCTGGGGGCGGGAGCCCAGAAAGGCCCCAAGAGCCACCAGAGCCAGATAGAGGATCAGATCAAGAAGGGTGCCGGACATCTGCTGCAACGGGATCACTCCTGACATGAATAGACGAAAAGAAATGGAGGGCGGGTCTCCTGCCCTCCGGACGCGGACAAAAAATTATTATAGCATGGGTGAAGAAAAAAGTACAGAAAAATGGAGGAAGTCCCCGCGGCCAGTCCCCGCGGCCAGTCCCGCCTCATTGGGAAACACCACAAACGCCCGGTCCTTTCGGACCGGGCGTTTGTGGGAAGAAGGAGACAATACAAAAGGGGACCGGGCCCCGGCCTGCCGACTGGCAGGCATGTCCGGCGGCCTTCTGTACAGGGGTAGCGATGGAAACGGAGGTCAGCGGCCCCCTTCGGGGCCCCGGCCTCGGCTTTCCGCCTTGGACCTTTCAGCGGCCTCGCGCCGCCTCTCTGGAAAACCGTGCCGGCCCGGCCGGGCCGGCACGGAATGGATCAGAACTGGCTCTCAGATCACTCCACGTCCATGTCCGGCTTGTTGAACTCGCCGAACAGCTCCTCGTTGCTGGGCATATCCTCGGGCAGAGGACGGGCCACCCAGGTGGTGTTCATGTAGTGCTTCAGGCAGATGTTCTCGGACACGATGTTGCCGCCCCAGGTGCCGCACCCCATGGAAGACGTGGGAGGCATGCCGTTGGTGGAAGAACCGGAGTTGCCGCGGTTGTTGGGCTGGCGCACCATGATGCGGGACACGGGGGCGCACATGCCCAGACGATGGATGTGGTCGTCGTCGAAGGAGTAGATGCCGCAGCTGTGGCCCTTGCCGCCCACGTTGAACATGGCCTGCATCATGGTCAGTGCGTTCTCAAACTCCCCGTAGTACTTGAACAGGGTCAGCAGAGTGGTCAGCTTCTCGCTGGAGAAGAAGTGCTCCTTGCCCACGTTCTCGATGCCGCCGCCGGTCACAGCGATGAACTTCCGGTCAGCCGGGATCTCGAACCCAGCGGCCTCCGCCAGCTTCTGCGGGCTGATGGCCACGGTGTTGGGCAGACGGTGCCCAGCCTCGTCCCACATGACGGCCTTCAGCTTCTCAGCCTCTTCCTCGTTGGCCAGGTAAGCGCCCTCCTTCACCAGGGCGGCTACGAACCCGTCGTACACGTCCTCGTGGATGATCAGGTTGCCGTCGCAGGAGCAGCCGGAGCCGAAGTCGGAGCACTTGGAGATCCGGGTGTTCATGGCAGCCTCAGCCTGACGCTCGGGGGTGTTGCAGGTGTTGTCGATGATGACAGTCGCGTTGCCGGCGCCGGAGCCGTAGGCCGGCACACCGGAGGAGTATGCGGACTTGACCATGGGACGGCCACCGGTGGCGATGACCAGGTCGCAGCGCTTCATCAGCTCCTGGGTCAGGGTGATGCTGGGCTCCTCGATGCCCTGGATGATGTCGGCGGGAGCGCCCTCACGCACCAGGGTCTCACGGATGATGTTGATGCACTTGTTGGTGGTCTTCTTCGCGCGCGGATGGGGGCTGCAGATGATGACGTCACGGGCCTTGATGGCATAGATCACCTGGCCGGCAGGGGTCAGGCAGGGGTTGGTGGTGGGCACCAGGGACGCGATCACGCCCACAGGCTTGGCATACTTCACGATGCCCTTCTCAGGGATCTCCTCGATCACGCCCACGCTCTTCTGACGCAGGCAGTCCCGCAGGATCAGCTTCAGCTTGTTCCGCTTGTTCCGCTTGGTCACCTTGTCGCCCAGGCCGGTCTCGTCCACCGCCTCGTCAGCCAGGTTCGCCCAAACCTTCATGTCGATCACAGAAGCGGCGACCGCCTGGCACAGCCGGTCCACGCGCTCCTGGTCATAGGTGGCGATGATCTCCGCCGCAGCGCGGGCCTTAGCGACCATCCCATCCAGCATTTCGATCTGCTCAGGAGTGACTTCTTTCGCCATTGTAATGATCTCCTTTTCCTTATTATTTGCCGGACCTCCGTCCAGCTTTCCTTACTGTCGCCATTATACCACTTCTTCCTCTCCCGTCCAATACTTCATTTCAATGGTCTTGATAGAAGTTTTTTATCCTGACACTGGAACACCAGGCTGGAGAGAAAAAAGCACCTTCCTCCGGCGTATGGGACAGCGCGGGAGGGAAGGTGCTTTTGGCAGGGAGGGATATCCTTAAGGTTTACGGATAAAGGCCTCGTACAGGCAGATGACAAATCCAATGACCCCCATAGCGCAAAAAACGAGGTAGGGGATCAGCAGCTCGTTGCCAAGTAGCGCTGCAAGGGTGCCCGTCATGCCGTTATAGGTATATTGATTTTGGGACAGATACAAGCTGAAGATAAGGTATCCGAGGCTGCCTGTCAGAAACAGCATACCGCCGAAATGGGATCTTTTCATAGGTGTCTCACTCCTCATCCAGCTTGAGGACTGCCATGAAAGCTTCAGTGGGCAGTTGGACTGTGCCCAAGGTACGCATTTTCTTTTTGCCTTCCTTTTGCTTCTCCAGCAGCTTCTTCTTGCGGGTGATGTCGCCGCCGTAGCACTTGGCCAGCACGTCCTTCCGCATGGCCTTGACGGTCTCCCGGGCGATGATCTTGCCGCCGATGGCCGCCTGGACCGGGACCTCAAAGAGCTGGCGGGGGATGTTTTCCTTCAGCTTCTCGCAGATGCGTCGGGCCCGGGCATAGGCCTTGTCCCTGTGGGCGATGAAGCTGAGGGCGTCGACCTGGTCTCCGTTGAGCAGCAGGTCCACCTTGACCAGTTCGCTGGGCTCATAGCCCTCCAGCTCGTAGTCCAGGGAGGCATAGCCCTTGGTGCGGGCCTTCAGGGCGTCAAAGAAGTCGTAGATGATCTCGCCGATGGGCATGGAGTAGTGCAGCTCCACCAGGTTGGTGTCCAGATACTGCATGTCCTTAAACACGCCCCGGCGGTCCTGACACATGGGCATGATGTTGCCCACATAGTCGGGGGGAGAGATGATGGAGACCTTAGCATAGGGCTCCCGGGCCTCCAGGATGGCGCCGGGATCGGGGTAGTTGTGGGGGTTGTCCACCCGCACCACGGTGCCGTCCGTCTTGGTGACCTCGTAGATCACGGAGGGGAGGGTGGTGACCAAGTCCAGGTCGAATTCCCGCTCCAGCCGCTCCTGGATGATCTCCATGTGGAGCATGCCCAAAAAGCCGCAGCGGAACCCAAAGCCCAGGGCAATGGAGGACTCGGGTTCGAAGGACAGGGAGGCGTCGTTGAGCTGGAGCTTATCCAAGGCATCCCGCAGATCAGGATATTTGGAGCCGTCCTCGGTGTAGATGCCGCAGAAGACCATGGGCTGGGCCGGCCGATAGCCGGGGAGGGGGGCTGCAGAGGGACAGTCGGCGCCGGTGATGGTGTCACCCACCTGAGTGTCCTTTACGTTCTTGATAGAGGCGGTGAACCAGCCCACCTCACCGGCGGTGAGCTGCTGGCAGGAGTCCATGCCCAGGGGGCGGAGATACCCGCAGTCCAGCACCTGATAGCTGGCACCGGAGGCCATCATTTTGACCCCCATGCCCTTTTTCAGCGTGCCCTCCATCACCCGGAAATAGACGATGACGCCCAGATAGGGGTCATACTGGCTGTCAAAGATCAGGGCTTTCAGAGGGGCGTCCGGGTCGCCGGCGGGGGCGGGGACGTTCTGCACGATGTCCTCCAGCACAGCGGGGATGTTGATCCCCTGCTTGGCAGAGATCTCCGGCGCGTCCAGGGCGGGCAGGCCGATGATGTCCTCCACCTCGTGCTTGGCCTTCTGGGGGTCGGCGGCGGGGAGGTCGATCTTGTTGAACACGGGCAGGATCTCCAGGTCGTGCTCCAGGGCCAGATAGGTGTTAGCCAGGGTCTGGGCCTCCACACCCTGGGTAGAGTCCACCACCAGCACCGCGCCCTCGCAGGCGGCCAGGGACCGGGACACCTCATAGTTGAAGTCCACGTGGCCCGGGGTGTCGATCAGGTTCAGGGCATAGGTCCTGCCGTCCTCCGCCTTGTAGTCCAGGCGGACGGCCCGGGCCTTGATGGTGATGCCCCGCTCCCGCTCCAGATCCATGTTGTCCAGCAGCTGGGACTCCATCTCCCGCTGGGGGACGGCGTCACACAGCTCAATGAGCCGGTCAGACAGCGTGGATTTTCCGTGGTCGATGTGGGCGATGATGGAAAAGTTGCGGATCAAAGATCGGTCAGTCATAAAAGGAAACCTCCTTGGGAAGATCCACGGCCCCGTGGAAGCGGGGCGTGTGGGAAGAAGAGGGCTCTACTCCGATAGGATCAGCGGCCCCTATTTTACCGGATAAGGGTGTTCTCCGTCAAGGTCTCTTCCCGGGACTCCTCGGCGGAGAAGTAGTAGCGCAGGATGTCCGCCGCGATGCTGGCCAGAGTGGAGCCGCTGCCGCCCTTCTCCACCACCAGGGAGATGGCGATCTGCGGATCGTCATAGGGGGCGAAGCAGACGAAAACAGCGTTGGATTCCGTCTCGGCGTTCACCTGGGCGGAGCCGGTCTTGGCGCCCACCTGGACAGGAAGGTCCTGGAAATAGCGGGCCAGAGAGCCCTTCCCGGTGGTCAGGGCCAGCATCCCCGCTTTCACCGCATCCAGATTCTCCGGCTGGATGTCGATGGAGTCCAGCACCTCCGGTTCGTAGGTGTAAAGCACCTGGGAGAAGTCGCTGGATTTGACCTCCTTGAGGAGATGGGCAGAGTACCGGGTGCCCCCGTTGACCAGGGTGGCGATGTAGTTGGCCAGCTGGAGGGGGGTGAACTGGCTGCTCTCCTGGCCGATGGCCACCGACAGGGTGCTGCCCTCGTACCAGGTCTGCCCCATGGACTGAGTGTACTCCGGTCCGGCCATGACGCCGGTCTCCTCATACAGCTCGATGCCGGTGGGCTCCCCGAGGCCGAATTTGGCGGCAAACTCCTGGAGCCCCTGAATGCCCACCCGGCGGCCCACATCGAAGAAGAATACGTTGCAGGAGACCTCCAACGCCTCGGACACATTCACCAGGCCGTGCTTGCGCCGGTACTGGCGCCAATACCAGCACTGGGGGCCGTCGTCCTGATAATACGTGTAGACGCCAGTGTCCATGATCTCGGTATCCGGCTCAATGATCCCGCTCTCCAGTCCGGCGACAGCGGTGACCATCTTAAAGGTGGAGCCGGGGGCATAGACACCCTGGAAAGCACGGTTCAGGAAGGGCTTGAGGGGATCAGCGCTGTTCTCCGCCAAATCGGCAGAGTAGGTGGCCAGGTGATAGGAGGGGTAGGAGGCGGAGGCCAGCACCTCTGCCCGGTTCACGTCCATCACCACGCAGGCTGCGCCCTCTGTGTCCTCACTGGCCAGCTGGGGGATAGCCTGGGAGAGGATGTCCTCCACCTGCTTCTGAAGGTCGATGTCGATGGTGAGCACCACGTTGTCCCCCGGCTGGGGGGCGGTGGTCCACTTCTCGGACACCACCTTGCCGCTGGTGTTCCGCTCCACCTCCCGGACCCCGGCGGTGCCCCGCAGGTAGGACTCGAAAGCCAGCTCGGCCCCCTCCTTGCCGACAGTGTCGTCCATCTCATAGTCCGGCGTGCCGTCCCCGTCCAGATCCAGGTCCTTATATGCATCCCAGTTCTCAATGGCCCCCACCCGGCCCAGCAGATGAGCAGCGTATTCGGTGTTGTAGGTGCGGACGGTGGCGGCCTCGATCTCCACGCCGGAGAGGCCCTGCTCCTTCACCTTAGAGATGAAGTCGATGTCTACGCCCTCCGCAAAGACATAGGGAGGCCAGCTGTTCACCATGGAGCGGTAGTACAGCTCGTACAGTACTCCGGCCACGGCGCGCATATCCGCGCCCTCCAACTCCAGCTGAAAGCTCTCCCGCATTTTTTCCAGCAGTTCCTCGGCGGTGGGAAGGGGGGCGCCCTGGGCCCCGTCGGCGGTGGGGTCATCGATCCACTTCATCTTTACCGCCAGCCGCCCCAAGCGGGTGAGGCTGGTGGTGGGGCTGCCCTCTTCATCGGTGGTAGGATACTGGAAGGGGGTGTCCGTGGTGTAGCGGAAGGGGGGCTGGGCGGTAATGGGGAGGGTGTCCTCCCACTCCACGCCGGCATCCCGGGCAATGCGGATCAGGGCTAGGAGGATGTCGTTGCGGTTTTTCTCCATGGCGTCGGTGTTCAGGGCGACCTGATAGGTGACCCGGTTGGAGACCAGCACCCGGCCGTACCGGTCCAGGATGTCCCCCCGGGCGGCCTCCACGGTCTGGGTCTCCGCGATGCTGTTCTGGGAGCGGGCCAGATACTCCGCCCCGTGGATCATCTGGGCGTCATAGAGGGAGGAGCCCAGCCCGAACAGAATGACGGCCAGCAGGAGGAGCATCCCCAGCCCCCGACGGTGAAATTGTTTTTTCTCCATGGCGCACGCCCCCTTTCAGAGCGGACAGGTCACGCCAGGCGGGTGCCCCCCACCCGGCGGAAGATGGATCGGAAGATGAGATAGACCAAGGGCATCCAGCACAGAGACCAGAGGAACTCCGGCACCGCCACCTGGAGCAGCGACTGGATGGGGGCGATCTGGGTGAACAGGCCGGCCAGCAGGCGGACGACCTCCTGCACGGCCAGGACGGCCGCGGAGCAGATCAGGCAACCCAGGAAGTTCTGGTTCAGGGCATACTGGGAGACGATGCCCACCAGGAAGCCGGCCAGCGCCATGCCGAAGACCAGCAGGCTGCTGCTGCCCGGGTAGGCCAGCGTCCAGAGCAGACCCACCGCCAGTCCAAAGCCGGAGCCGGGAAGGGCCCCCTCCAGCACCGCCACGGCGGAGACCGCCAGAGGCAGAAGGGTGGGAGTGATCCCCAGCAGGGGATAGCGGCTGAGGACAAAGGCGTCCAGCACCCAGATGGGGAAGAGCCCCAGGGCGTAGATGCACCACTTATAGATTTGGTCTCGTCGGGTCACAGGGGCGCCCCCTTTTCGGAAAAGATCGGGAGAGAGACAGCAGGAAACGCGGCGGCGTCACTCCACGATGTCAAAGCTCTTGATGACAAAGACTTCCACCAGGCTGTCCAGGTCCACATCGGGCTCCACCACCGCGTAGCGGTTCATGCCGGAGGGGTCGGTGAAGACGGCCTCCACGGTGCCCACCACCAGGCCGGAGGGGAACACGTCCCCCTTGCCGGAGGTCACCACCTCGTCCCCTGCTACCAGCTGGGCACCGTCGGGCAGATAGCTCAGCTTCAGCTTGCCCTGGCTCATCAGGGTGAAGTCTCCCTCCAGGATCCCGGCACTGTAAGTGCGGGTGACCTGGCCGCCGATCTCGATGTCGGTATTGATCAGGGTGGAGACCTTGGACCAGTTCAGACCCACCTCAGAGACCACCCCCACCAGGGTGCCTGTCTCGGTGATCACGCAGTCATTGACCTCCAGACCCGCGCTGCTCCCCTTGCCGATGGTGAGAGTGGAGTCCCAGTTGGTGGAGGAGCGGGCGGTGACCTTGGCGGACTCAAAGACGAAGTCCCTCCGCTTGGCCTGCAGATCCAGCAGCTCCCTCAGCTGCTCGTTCTCCCGGCTGGCCTCCTGGCCCTCCCGGGCCTGCTCCTCCAGCTCAGCGACCTGGCGCTCCAGGTCCTGGATCTGCTGCTCCATCTCCTCATAATGAAAGACATAGGCACGCACGCCGTCGGCCCAGTCCAGCACGGCGCTCACCCCATTGCGGATGGGGGTGGTGATGAAGCCCACCGCGTTGGAGAGAGGGTCGGCGTTGCCCCCCATCACGGCGGACACGATGCCGATCAGCACCGACAGCAGCAGGGCGATGATCAGGAGCAGCAGGCCATTCTGCCGCAGAAAATGTTTCATGGACGCCCCTCCTGTCCTCCAGTGAGCACATCGATCCCCACCTGGCGCAGCATGCCGGCCAGCAGGCAGGTGGGCAGGCCAACCACATTGTGGTAATTCCCGTCGATCCCCTCCACCAGCACACAGCCCCGGCCCTGGATGCCGTAGGCCCCGGCCTTGTCCATGGGCTCGCCGGTGGCGATATAGGCCGAGATCTCAGACTGGGTCAGCGGGCGGAAGCGGACCTGGGTAGCCTCGTGGGCGGTGCGGCTGAAGGTCCCCCGCCGGACCGTGACCCCGGTGTAGACTGTGTGGGCCCGGCCGGAGAGCAGGGAGAGCATCCGGGCGGCATCCGCTGGGTCCCGGGGCTTGCCCAGCACGGCACCGTCCACCGCCACCACCGTGTCGGCGGCAATGACCACATCGTCCGGCCCGGCCTGGACAGCCACCTCCTCCGCTTTCTGGCGTGAGAGGACCTCCACCAGCTGGGCGGGGGACAGGCCCGGGGAAGCGATCTCCTCCCCCAGGGCGGGGACGACTTCAAATTGTGGGACCCCCATCTGGGCCAGCAGCTCCCGCCGCCGGGGGGATTGGGAAGCCAGGATAATGGACATGAGAACACCTCGAAATTCCATGAATTGGAGCGCGGGGACTCAGCCCTCCATCTGGGCGCTCTCCGGCCCTGCCTCCAGGGAGCCGGTAACATGGATGGAGTGGCCCCAGAACAGATCCCCGTCGTTGAACCAGAACTCGAACCCGCCCTGGGGCAGCAGCTGGATGGACTCCAGCTCCATGCGCTCCATGAACTGCTCCTGGGTGACCAGCGGCGCGCCGCTGTCCTCGTCCTCCTCCTCCCGGGCGTCCGCCGCCCAGTCGTTGGCCAGGGAGAGCAGCTCTTGGGCGGCATAGGAGCGCACCCGGTGGTCCCAGTCCGCCTGACTGGCCATCAGGGTCCGTCCGGTCTCCTGGGCGGAGGCCATCTCCTCCGGCACGCCCCGGTCGAAGTCCAGGGCGATCTCGCTGCCCAGCCAGTCCACGGTGGCCTCGAACCAGTCCACAGTGCGGTTCAGGGTGAAGGTGCCCAGCCCCTCCACCCAGGTGCTCACAGGCTTTTTCTGCTCATCCAGGATGGCCTTCAGGTCGGGGTCGAAGCCGGGCTGGGGCAGCTCCAGCATCAGCAGGCGGCTGCCGTCCACAGAGAGCCGGGCCCGGCACTTGATGATGAAGTCCCGGGGCACCCGCTGGCGCAGATAGTCCATCAGACGGTCGTCTGCCAGGGCTACCAGGCGGAAGCCACCCTGGTGGATGTCAGGGCTGTCCTCCTCCATCCAGGCGGTCAGGCCGATGGAGGCGGTCCACAGCTTCTCCCCCTGGCTGCGCCCGCCGCCGAAGCCGCTGGCCCCGGTGACGGCCAGGATGTTCAGCTCCTCCGGCAGAAAGTCCTGGCCCAGGGCGCGGAACTCCTGGGGGACCTCCGCGGCGTCCTGCCGCGTCTGCCCCTCCTGAGCCCCCCTCTGCTGCCGCTGCTGTTCCTCGGGGATCTCCCCGCCCTTTTTTTTGAAAAATCCGAACATGGCCCAAACCCTCCTCTCTCAGCGGATCTCTATTTCCCGGTGGAGCCGAAGCCACCGGCGCCCCGCTGGGTCTCATCCAGCTGGTCCACCATCTTCACCTGGGCCTGGACCACCGGGACCACCATCAGCTGGGCGATGCGGTCAGCGGGCTGGATGACGTAGTCTGCGTCCCCGGAGTTCTGGAGTCCCACCAGGATCTCTCCCCGGTAGTCGCTGTCGATGACGCCCACGCAGTTGGCAGGGGCGATGCCGTGTTTGATGCCCAGGCCGCTGCGGGCGAAGACCAGGGCCACATAGCCGGCGGAGGGGAGGGCGATGGCGATGCCAGTGGGGA
This sequence comes from Lawsonibacter asaccharolyticus, assembly GCA_003112755.1. Taxonomy (NCBI): domain Bacteria; kingdom Bacillati; phylum Bacillota; class Clostridia; order Eubacteriales; family Oscillospiraceae; genus Lawsonibacter; species Lawsonibacter asaccharolyticus. The sequence goes on from BFBT01000001.1 coordinate 1,646,274, forward strand.
TCACCGCCCGCCCGCCGGCGGGGATGGTCACCGCCTGGTCCACACAGGCATGCAGATCCATGGCGGCGGCGCCGGCGCTGGCGTAGAAGGGGGCGGGGATCTCTGTCCCGATCTTGGGGGAGAGGGCTTTGACGTTCAGTTCCATAATGATCGGCTCCTTTGCGGTCAGTTAGTATCAACAGTCAGATGGGGCGGTCCGGGGACGGCTCCTGGATGTCCACCGTCCGGACGTACCGCCGCAGGGGGAATTCCCCGTCGTGTCCCTCCCCGGAGAGAGTGCGGGACATGCTGCCCGGCGGGGCGATCCGGGTCACTCCGGCCCGGGCGAGGAGCTGGGTGAGGGCGGGCCGGTCCTGGGCCGGACAGAGCAGCCCCGCGGTCTGGAGACGGCCCTTCTGCCGCCTCAGGACAGGGAGCAGAGCCTTCTGGGGCAGACACTTCACCAGCACATTGCCGTGGAGGGGGGAGAGCTCCAGCTCCCGGTCCTCCCGCAGGGTGAGGGAGCAGCCCCGGCCGGGAAACAGGGTGCCGGGCAGCCGGTCGGCGGCGTGCTCCAGCCGGGTCTCCCAAGCGTACAGGCTCCCCTCCCCCTTCTCCCCAAGGGCAGCACGGAAGCGGTCCGCTGCCCGCTCCAGCAGGGGGAGAAAGCTCCGGCAGAAGGCCTCCCCCTCCCCGAGGGCGTCCGTGTCCAGAAAGATGACCTGGCAGGAGGAGCAGAGCAGTCCCCCGGTCTGGATGAGGTGCTCCGCCAGAGCGGAGAGAGCGTCCTCCTCTCCCTCCCACCGGGACAGATAGGCAAAGCTGAGGCGGTGGCCCCACTCCATCAGCTTGCAGCCGGGCGGGGCCAGCTGCCGCAGGGCAGTCACCGCCCCGTCGCCGCCCCACACCACCGCCCCGTCTGCCAGATCTGCCAGCCGTCGCAGGGCGGCGGTGTCCCGGGATGGGATCTGGAAGGCGTAGAGGAAGGGGGCCAGACAGGGCTCCTGCTCCGTCAGCAGCTGAAAGACGGCCAGGGAGAGCCCCTGGTCCCCGGAGGGCAGCTTCACCAGATTGATATTGCCGGTGAGCAGGCCCTCCACTGCGCTGAAGGCGGGCAGGCCGTCTACATTGCCGGCGGTGACATGGAACAGGGTGCCCAGAGGAACGGTCTGGGTGCGGCCGAAGGGCCGCTCCTGAAAGGAGTAGAGCGGGATGCCCAGCTCCACGGCCAGCTTGTATTCCAGGGCCTCCCGCCGGAGCAGGGGGCGGATGTGCGCCACCTCCCGGCGCCCGCCGGGACCGGCGTACCGGAGGATGAGCGGGTCCAGCTCTCCCCGGTCCAGCCGCTCCCCCACAGCCTGGAGGGCGGAGATGACGGTCTCCGGCTCCAGGGTCCGGCAGGCGCGGGTCTCATTGACCGCCTCCTCCAGCTCCTCCAGCACCTGGGACAGCTGGCTGTCCGGGAGCAGGCGTCCGTTGGCGAAGATCAAAACCCCTCCCCCTTTCCCAGCAGGTCCGCCGCGCCGGCGGCGCAGGTCTTGATGTCCCCCAGGCCCACCCGGCCCAGCAGGGTCAGGTAGGGGGAGGTCAGGCCGCACCCGCAGGCATCCCCCGGGGTGAGATAGCCCAGGTCGTCAGTGACCACGCTGGTGACCGGAGTGGCCCGGATGAGGGGGGAGATGAGGTTGACCAGCCCCACCTGTCCCATGGGCAGGGGCTCCAGGGTGGCCGGGTCACGGATCAGGACCCGGGAGTAGATGGGCACATGGAAGTGGTGCCTGGGGCAGGTGTTATAGAAGATGGGGTGCTCTACGGCGCCGAACAGCTCATGGATGTCCTCCTCCCCCACCCCCAGCACCCGCCGGACCAGGGAGTAGAGCACTGACTTGTCCACCTGCTGCTGCCAGTGCTGCTTCCAGCCCCCGGCCAGCAGGATCTTGGAACCGGGCCGCAGGCGCAGGGAGATGCCCAGCTCTTCCATCCGCTTCAGTCCGAACCAGAGATAGGAGGGGAAGCCCACGATCCGGGTGGGGAAGGGAGAGCAGGAGAACCGCTCCAGGGCCTCCACCGCACCGTCCAGGTCAGGGACGTAGCCCTCCCCCTGCCAGCGGAGGGCATAAAAGCGGCGGAGGGGCGGGGCGAAGAAGGTCATGCCGAACATGGTGCGGGTGACGCCGGCAGAGCTGCGCCGGTCTGGCTTGTAACCCAGCACCACATAGTTGGCGGGGCGGAAAGAGATGAGCCGGTGCCGCCAGCCCAGCCGGAGGACCATGGGGACCTCCGCCCAGATGCAGCCCAGGTCGAAGCCCACCTGGCTGAAGGTGCCGCTGGTCCCCGAGGAGGTGACCTTCATCACCATCCGCCGCCGGGGCATGGAGAAGAGGGCGTGGCGCTTGAAGAACAGGGTGGGCAGCATGGGCACCCGGACCAGGTCGTCCATGGTGCGCAGCTGGTCCGGGGAGAAGCCCAGGTGCTCCGCAATGGCCCGGTACTGGGGGCAGCGGGCCATGTGGAAGGCGCAGCAGTCCGCCGTCGCCTGGAGAAAGAGCTGGTCTGTGCTGGGCAGGTCATAGGGCCCGCGGTGCCAGAACAGGCGCTGCCGGCTGAACATAGGGGGGACCTCCTCTCCGCGTTCCGCGCTTTATTCTACCCCCCGGTAATACAGGCCCCGGGTGTAGTCGTTGGGCTGATAGCTGCCCCGGCCCAGGTAGCGCTCCAGCACCTGGACGCACTCCCGGGCGTTCTCGGTGGTGAACATCAGACGCCCTGCCCAGAGACCCAGGCGCTGCCAGTCTCCGGCCTTGTCCGCCAGGAACAGCTTCTTGGAATTGAGGATCTCATTGCGGCAGCCCGGGGCTTTCACCACAGGGAAGCGCTCCCCCTTCCGGTCGGTAAGGAGGTTCACGTTGGCACAGGTGTGCCGGCCGCTGTGGTTGTGGATGATGCAGTTCTCGGTGATCATCAGGGGCAGGCGGCCGTAGACCACCAGCTCGGTGTCCAGCCCCTTGGACAGGTCCCGGATCTGGGCCAGCTTCAGCTCAAAGGAGAGAGTGGCGGAGCGGAAGCCCAGGCGCTTGAGCTCCTTCAGCGTCTGGCCGTTGAATACCCCCAGACCGTAGTCCCCCCGCAGGGTGAAGCCCAGCTCCGCCGCCCGGCGGGCACTGTCCAGGGTGCCGGCCAGGGCGTCGGTCACCCCCATTGCCCGCAGCCGTTCCAGCTCCTGGAAGAGGGCGGGTGCCTCCCGGTCGGTGCAGATGCGGGGCAGCAGGGCGGCCACCCGCACCCCGGCCTTCTGGGCCTGCTCCACCACCTCCGGGTGGGCCGCCCCCTCCCCGGCGGGGAGGTAGAGGAGGGCGGGGGCGAGGCGGAGCAGCTCCGGGCTGACCTGTCCGGCGGCGCGCACAGAGAGGGTGTAGACAGGGGGCTGCTTCCGGTTCTCATAGCGCACCCCGGGGCGGAAGGGCTCGCAGCGGCGCTCCGGCAGTGCGGTGCGCTGCCGGCCCAGCTCCTCCAGAGCCTGCCGGCGCAGGGCGTTGAGAGCCGACAGGGGGAGGGAGAGCCCTTCATCCACGTAGACGGTGACCTTCTCACAGGAGAAGGGAGTCCCTCCGGTGCGGGAGAGCTGTCCCTCCACCTTCTCACGGGTCAGGGGGACGTTCACCGCCTCCTCCGGCACCGGGCCGGTGACGGAGGCCAGATGTTCCTGAGCGTCCTGGACGGCCACCTGGGCGGGCTCCCCCCGGCGGAGCATAGCGTACATCCGCACCGGCTCCTTCCGGTTCTCCCCGCTCTCATAGGTGGCCCGGGCCTGGGTGAACAGCTCCCGGGGCTCCACCTCGTCCTGGCGGGTGCCGAACATCTCCGGCCCCGTCTGCCCCAGAAAGTAGCCGTCCGTGAAGCCGTCCCGGGAGAAGGCGGAGCGCAGCTGCTCCAGCTCCTCGGCCGTGGGCTCCCGCCCCTCCCGGATGGCCCGGGCATAGATGCCAGTGACCACGGCCACATACTCGGGGCGCTTCATCCGCCCCTCGATCTTAACACAGGCCACCCCCATCTTCCTCAGTTCCCGGAGGTGGCCTGCCAGGGACATGTCCTTCAGGGACAGGGGGCTGCCGTCTGCCTTATTCCCCCAGCCGTACTTCAGCCGGCAGGGCTGGGCGCACAGCCCCCGGTTGCCGCTGCGTCCCCCGATGACGGAGGAGAAGAAGCACTGGCCGGAGTAGCACATGCACAGGGCCCCGTGGGCGAACACCTCGATCTCCACCGGAGAGCGGGCGCAGATGTACTCGATCTGGTCCCGGGACAGCTCCCGGGAGAGGACCACCCGGCTCATCCCCAGGTCGGCGCACTGCTTCACCCCGTCCAGGCTGTGGACTGTCATCTGGGTGGAGGCGTGGACCGGCAGGTCGGGCACCGTCTGCCGAAGCATCCGCAGCACCCCCAGATCCTGGACCAGTACCGCGTCCACCCCCATGGCGCTGGCCTGGGCGGCCTCCTGAGCGGCGCCGGCCAGCTCCCGGTCGGTGAGCAGGGTGTTCAGGGTGAGGAACACCTTGACGCCCCGCAGATGGCAATAAGAAACCGCCGCCGCAGCTTCATCCCCGGTGAAGTTCTTCGCGTTGCGGCGGGCGTTGAAATCCCCATATCCCAGATAGACGGCGTCTGCCCCGTTCTGTACGGCGGCGGTGACCGCCTCCATGGACCCGGCAGGGGCGAGAAGCTCCAGCATAAGGCACCTCCCGTAAAGATCCGCCCTCAGGCGGCGCGTCCGCAGGGAAGAGGGGCCCCCGTCCCCGGCGGGGAACCCCTCTCCTGCGCTTATTTCTTATTTGTGGTTCTGGAGCTTGAAGATCTCCCGCTTGGCCTCGGAGAGCTCCATTTTCAGCTTGGTGGCCTCCTCCAGATACTCCTTGATCTGGCGGCGCAGGTTTTCGGCGGCCTCCTGCTCCTTGAAATACTGGTCCGCGATGTTCATGGCGGCCAGAACGGCGCCGTCCGCCTGGGAGAGACGGCCCTGGGAGAGGACCTCCCGCATCTGGCTGTCCACATGGGCGGCCACCCGGCGGACATAGTCCTCGCCCTCGGCGGCTACCATGGTGTATTCCTGTCCCGCGATGGAGACGGTGATCTTGTTTTTCATCGTGAAGCCCCTCCCGGTCTCTGCTGTTTCAAGATGGCAATCATTATACCACAGAACAGGCCGCTTGAAAAACAAATTTACCATGAATTTTTTATTTTTTTGCCCTTGGGATTTTGGAGGTTTACGCCGGGGCGATTTTAGAGTAAAATGGTCGCAGACTTTTGTGGAAGGGAGGGGCATGGGATGACCGGACCTCTGATGCCGGGCAGCATCCTGTCCATGCCGGCGGCGGCGGCCGAGCGGCTGATCCGGCTGGACAGCGGAGACGCCGCCCTGCTGTATCTCTACCTGCTGGGCCACGGGAACGCCGCCGGCCTGAACTGGCCCCGGGAGCGGCTCCAGGGGGCGCTGGACCTGCTCTCCGCCCAGGGAATGGCGGGGGCGGAGGCCGCTCCGCCGCCCCCGGCACCCCCTGTTCAGGAGGCGCTGCCCCCCGAATACACCACCCAGGACGTCACTGCCGCCCTCCAGGAGGCGGGCTCCACCTTCTCCGCCCTGGCGGACGAGGTGGAGCGCCGCCTGGGCAAGCGGCTGTCTGCCAATGACCTGAAGATCCTGCTCACCCTGTATGACCACCTGGCCCTGCCCGGCGAGGTAATCCTGATGCTGGTCACCTGGTGCATCGAGGAGACGGAGCGGAAGTACGGGCCGGGGCGGCGCCCCTTCCTCTCCCAGGTGCGCAAGGAGGGCTTTGCCTGGTCCAGGCAGGGCATCGACACCGTGGAGGCGGCGGAGGCCCACCTGAAAAAGCTGGCTCAGCTGCGCACCCGGGAACGGGAGGTGCTGCGGCTGCTGGACATCCCGGCCCGCCCCCTGGTGGAGCGGGAGAGGACCTATATCGCCGCCTGGCAGGATATGGGCTTTGACAACGAGGCCCTGCGCCTGGCCTATGAGAAGACGGTGATGAAAAAGCAGTCTATGGACTGGGGCTATATGAACGGCATCCTGCGCCGCTGGCACGAGAAGGGGCTGCACACCGTGGCGGCCATCCAGGCCGGGGACGGCCTGCGCCGGAACCGGGGCGGGGCGCCGACCCAGGGGCGGACTCCTCAGCCCGGAGAGGAGCGCCGGGTGCGGGAGGACATGGAGCGGATGCGCCGCCTGATGGAGCAGATGAAGCGGGAGGAGGAATAAGAGATGTCATATGACCCTGCGGTCCTGCGCCGGGCCACCGCCCGGCTGGAGGGGGAGCGCCGCGCCCGGGAGGAGCAGCAGCAGGCCCTGCGGCGGGCCGCTTGTCAGCGCCAGCCCCGGCTGTCGGAGATCGACCGGCAGCTGCGGGGCACCATGACCGAGCTGTTTGCCGCCTCCCTGCGCCGGGGGGAGGGGGGCGCTCCCACGGTGGAGGAGGTGCGGCGGAAGAACCTGGCCCTCCAGCAGGAGCGGGCGGAGCTGCTGGCCCGCATGGATCTGGCGGAGGACGCCCTGGATGACAAGCCCGCCTGCCCCCTGTGCGGGGACACGGGCTGGAGGGGCACTGAGATGTGCCGCTGCCTGCGGGCGCTGTGCGCCCAGGAGCAGATCCGGGAGCTGTCCAAGCTGCTGGACCTGGGGGAGCAGTCCTTCGACACCTTCCGGATGGACTATTACAGCACCAGCTTCTGGCCCGAATGGGGCACCTCCCCCCGGGAGAACATGGAGCTGGTGTACGAGGTGTGTCTCAACTATGCCCAGAAGTTCGGCCGCTTCTACTTCAAAAACCTCTTCCTCAGCGGGGCCCCCGGGCTGGGCAAGACCTTCCTGTCTGCCTGCATCGCCCGCACTGTGTCGGAGAACGGACATTCGGTGGTGTATGACACAGCGGGGAACGTGTTCGCGCAGTTCGAGGCCCGGAAGTTCCTCCGGGACAGCGACGACGGCCGGGAGGCCCGGGACGAGACCCGGCGCTATCTGGGCTGTGACCTGCTGATCCTGGACGACCTGGGCAGCGAGCTGACCACCCAGTTCACCCAGTCCGCCCTCTACGAGCTGATCAACGGGCGGCTGGTGGGGGGAAAGCGCACCGTCATCTCCTCTAACCTGTCTATGGAGGAGGCTGCTGTCCGCTACTCCCCCCAGATCGCCTCCCGGCTGGAGGGGGAGTACCACCTGCTCCACTTCTTTGGGGAGGACATCCGGCTCCTGCGGAAGAAACAGCTTTAGAGAAAAAGACCGCCCAGGCCGGGAAAGGGCCTGGGCGGTACGTGTATCTTCAGCTTTTTTCCTGGAAGACGGCGCCGCAGCTGCGGCAGGTGACGGTGATCTTTCCCTTGCCCTTGGGTACCCGGAGCTGCTGACCGCAGCTAGGGCAGCGGAAATAGCGGTGCTCCTTGTCCCGGTGCATGGTGCGGCGGAGGTGGAACCAGTTGATGGCCGGTCCGGCCAGCTGCATAAACTTGGCGTTCTCCGCCCGCCGGCGGGGGAGATTGCGGGACAACATTCGAAAAAGTCCCCAGACGATCACAACGAGAGACAGCCAGTACAGGGGGAGAAAATTGGTCCAGATAGAAATAAAATAAAAGATCAGATACAGGACCAGCAGGAAAACATTGAGCTGGTCGCCGCCGTACCGGCCGTACATAAAGCGCTGAATGGCATTCCGGATCATGAAAGAGCCTCCTCTGGAAAGCGGGAACCGCCAATTTGGCATGTTGATATGATACCGCGGGAAATGGCGGCGGTCAAGGAACCAATCGTAAACAAAATGTAAACTGTCTTGCGCGGACGGACAAATTGGGCTATACTGTCGAAAAAAGGAGGGCGGCCATGAAGCGGATCGACAAGGAGAACTACTATCTGGACATCGCGGAGACGGTGCTGGAGCGCTCCACCTGCCTGCGGCGGTGCTACGGAGCCATCATCGTCAAGAACGACGAGATCGTTTCCACCGGGTACAACGGCGCGCCCAGGGGGCGGAAAAACTGCATGGATCTGGGCTACTGCACTCGGGAGGCCATGAATGTGCCCAGCGGAGAGCGGTATGAACTGTGCCGCTCGGTCCATGCGGAGATGAACGCCATCATCTCCGCCGCACGGCGGGACACCCTGGGGGCCACCCTCTATCTGGCCGGACGGGAGGCCAAGAGCGGCGAGCTGCTCCATGACGCCACCTCCTGCTCCATGTGCCGGCGCCTCATCATCAACGCGGGCATAGACCGGGTGGTCATCCGAAACACCGAGCGGGAGTACTCCGTAGTCCATGTGGAGGACTGGGTCCGGGAGGATGACTCCCTGCCCCAGCAGGTCTGAGCGGGAAGGCCCGGCGCGCCCATCCGGCGTGCCGGGCCTTTTTCTGCCCTCCGGGCGGAGCGGAAAATCCCCCAAGCAAAAAATATGAGAGAAATGCCGGCAAAATAAATAAAAAATTTGTCGAAATATGGGAGCACGTTATGAAAAGAGTAAAAATGTCTGACAATAAATTTGTGGTAAATGTGAATAAATCTTGACAGAGACCGCAGTTGCCTTTACAATATGAACAGGACACAAATGAAAAACATGGGGGAAGTTTTTCAGTTGTCGCAAGGATGCTCCGCCGCTGTGCGGCACGGCGCGCCTTGCGGCTCATTTTATGCCGAAAAGGCAGCCGCGGCGGTCCGCCGCAGGGAACGCAGGTTCCAAGATCTGAAATTTATGGAGGTGTAAAAACCCAATGTTACCCTATATGATCGGGGGCGTCGTGGCTGTGCTGGCCTTTGTGCTGGGCGGCCTGTTCGGATACCAGCGGCGCAGGGCGACGGCGGAACGGGAGATCGGCTCCGCGGAAGAGGAGGCCAAGCGCATCGTCAACGAGGCGTACAAGAGTGCCGAGAGCAAGAAGCGCGAGGCGCTGGTAGAGGCGAAGGAGGAGATCCTGAAGGCCCGCAACGAGTACGAGCGGGAGGAGAAGGAACGCCGGGCCGACCTGCAGAAGCAGGAGCGCCGGCTGCAGCAGAAGGAAGAGAACCTGGACCGCAAGACCGAGAACATGGAGCGCAAGGAGGAGCATCTCTCCAACCGTTTGGCCAAGCTGGAAGCCACCCAGGCCGAGGCGGAGGAGATCAAGCAGAGCCAGATGGAGGTCCTGGAGCGGATCTCCGGCTTCACCGCCGAGGAGGCCAAGAAGTATCTGCTGGATCAGCTGGAGGCCGATGTGACCCACGAGTCTGCCATGAAGATCAAGGAGATCGAGGCCCGCTTCAAGGACGAGGCGGACACTAAGGCCCGGGAGATCATCTCCCTGGCCATCCAGCGCTGCGCCGCCGACCACGTGGCGGAGGCCACCGTGTCTGTGGTCCCTCTGCCCAATGACGAAATGAAGGGCCGCATCATCGGCCGCGAGGGCCGCAACATCCGCACCCTGGAGACCCTGACCGGGGTGGACCTCATCATCGACGACACGCCGGAGGCCATCACCGTCTCCTGCTTTGACCCCGTCCGCCGGGAGATCGCCCGGCTGGCCCTGGAGAAGCTGATCCTGGACGGCCGCATCCACCCCGCCCGCATCGAGGAGATGGTGGAGAAGGCCAAGCGGGAGGTGGACGCCACCATCAAGGCCGAAGGGGAGCGCGCGGTCTTTGAGACCAATGTCCACGGTCTGCACCCCGAGCTGGTCAAGCTGCTGGGCCGGATGCACTACCGCACCAGCTACGGACAGAACGTGCTCAACCACTCCATCGAGGTCTCCCACATCGCCGGCCTGCTGGCCGCCGAGATCGGCGCCAACGTGGCCGAGGCCAAGCGGGCCGGACTGCTCCACGACCTGGGCAAGTCCATCGACCACGAGGTGGAGGGCTCCCATGTCACCATCGGCGTGGAGCTGGCCAAGAAGTACCGGGAGAGCGAGGGCGTCATCCACGCCATCCACGCCCACCACAATGATGTGGAGCCCAAGACCATCGTCGCCTGCCTGGTCCAGGCGGCCGACGCCATCTCCGCGGCCCGGCCCGGAGCCCGGCGGGAGAATCTGGAGAACTACATCAAGCGTCTGGAGATGCTGGAAGAGATCACCTCCTCCTTCCCCGGGGTGGAGAAGTCCTTCGCCATCCAGGCGGGCCGGGAGGTCCGCATCATGGTCAAGCCCGAGGTGGTCAGCGAGGACCAGATGGTGCTGCTGGCCCGGGACATTGCCAAGAAGATCGAGGACGAGCTGGAGTACCCCGGCCAGATCAAGGTGCATCTGCTGCGGGAGACCAAAGCCATCGAGTACGCGAAATAAGAGCAGGGCGCGCTTCTTTGGAAGCGCGCCCTGATTTTTGTCCCATTTTCAGAAAACTTTCATCTCTCTTTGACCTGCCTTTTATCGGCCTGTGCTATCCTGGACCTACAAAAGACGCTCCGGCATTGGGCGCCGGAGCGGGGGGAGGAAGAGAAATGGACCAAAGGACAGCGCGGCGTCAGCCGGCCCCGCGGCTGCGCACCAACCTGGACACCGATTTTTTGAAGCTGATCGCCATCCTGTCCATGCTGCTGGACCACATAGGGGCCGTGTTTTTTCCAGAGCACCCCGCCTTTCGCTGGGTGGGGCGGCTGGCCTTCCCCATCTTCTGCTACTGCATGACGGTGGGGCTGCTCTACACCCGGGATATCAAGCGATATCTGGGCCGGCTGGGCCTCTTTGCTCTCATCTCCCAGCCCTGTTACATCCTGGCCACCCACCCCTGGGACTGGCAGACGGAGTGGATGAACTGGAACATCTTCTTCACTCTGTTCCTCAGTCTGCTGGCCATGTGGGGCTTCCAGACGCGGCGGTGGTGGCTCTTTGCCGCAGCATTCCTGTGCGTCAGCCTCTTCAATTTTGATTACTCCGGCAACGGCATCCTGCTGATGCTGATCTTCTTCCTGTGCCGGGAGCGGCCGGGGCTGGGGGCGGGGCTCTATATCCTGTTCTGGCTGCCCGCCCTGTGGAGCGGGAGCCCGGAGGACCCCCGTGCCCTGCTGGCGGCAGGGCACGCGGTGGACTGGACCGCCTTTGCCCTGTTGGCGGCTCCCTTCATCTTCCTCCCCGCCCGGACGGGGATCAGGGTCCCCAAATGGTTCTTTTACGCCTTTTACCCGGCTCACCTGCTGACCATCGGCGTGATCCGGCTGGCCGCCGGGATATGAGGAGAAAGGGAGCGCGGCTGGCCTCGTTTTGGCGGGGGCGGCCGTGTAGACTGTCGATCAGCATTTCTGCACGGTCTCCGTCTCCCCGCCCTGCTGCTCCAGCACGAACCGCTGGAAGTTGCGGACCACAGGAGAGAGGTAGATCCGCTCGTCGCTGACCATGTAGATGCTCCTCTCCCAGGCGGGGCGGGCAATGGAGATGACTTTCAGGGGCAGCTGGTCCAGCAGGTCCATCCGGGGGACCACCGCGATGCCGAAGCCCCGGGCGGCCAGACCGGCCACCACCTCCATCTCCTCCGTCTCGCAGGAGATGCGGGGGCGGGCCTGGAGCTGGCCGAACAGGGCGTCCACCGTGTCCCGCATCCCGGAGCCCCTGGAGAAGGAGACGTAGGGGTAGGACAGGGTCTCCTCCAGATCGATGGACTTCCGCCCGGCCAGAGGGTGGTCCGGGGGCACCACCAGCACCAGGTCCTGACGGACCACCGGCCGGGCACTCAGCCCCAGCTCCGCCGGAGGCATAGAGGAAAAGACCAAGTCGTAGCGCCGCGCCAGAAGGCCGTCCAGCAGCTGCTGAGTGACCCCGGTGCCGAAGGTGAAGTGGATCTCTTTCCCTGGATTCTCCGCCAGGAAGCGGGCGGCCAGGTCGGGTATGAAGTCCACCCCCAGGGGGCGCACCAGCCCCAGGCGGATCAGCCCCTCCCCCTGGGCGCTGCGCCGCAGGGACTCCACCCCGGAGTCCAAGGTGGAGAGGGTGCGCTCCGCGCACACCAGAAACTCCTCCCCCAGCCGGGTGAGAGTGGTGTTGCGGCCGCTGCGCTCGAAGAGGGGGACCCCCAGCTCCGACTCCAGCTGGCCGATGGCGTGGCTCAGGCTGGGCTGAGTGATGAACAGGTGCTCCGCCGCCCGGGTGTAGTGGCGGGTGTGGGCCAGCTCCACAAAGTAGCGCAGATGTGACAGATTCACAAAGGACCCCTCCTTTGGGCCAGTGTACCATATTTTATAGAAAAAATCTATTTTTTGATAAAAAGAATTGATTTGTTTATTTTCCCGCCCTGCGCTACATTGTAGGTAAGAAAAACATGCGCTCCGGCGCGGGAGGATGACAATGATGGAAGAGAGACAGACGGTGCTCCGGGGGGAGCTGGCCCTTTTGCTGGCGGTGGTGACCAACAGCTTTGGCGTGGTGCTGATGCTCCGCTCGGGCTCAGGGATCTCCGCCATTTCCAGCGTGCCCTATGCATTTTCTGAGCTTTTTCCCCGGGTCTCCATGGGGACCTGGACCTATATCTTCCAGGGGCTGCTGGTGCTGAGCCTGATGGTCCTGCGGAAGCGGTTCGTGCCGGAGTACCTGTTCAGCTTTGTGGTGGGCTTCTTCTTCGGCATCATGATCGACTTCCACGAGCTCTGGATCAGCTGGCTGCCCCAGCCCCTGCCTCTGCGGGTGCTGTACTTCTGCATCAGCTACCTGGTCATCTGTTTCGGCATCGCCCTGTCCAACCGCTGCAGGATGCCCATTATCCCCACCGACCTGTTCCCCCGGGAGCTGGCGGAGATCACCGGCACGGCCTACTCCCGGATCAAGATCTCCTTTGACGTGATCTGCCTGCTGACGACGGCGGTCCTTACCTTTTTTGGCCTGGGCCGGATCATGGGGCTGGGTGTGGGCACGGTGCTGGCGGCCTTCACCATGGGCAAGTGCATCGGACTCATCGGCGGGTGGATGGACCGCAGGGTGAGCTTTGTCTCTATCCTGAGCCGCCGTCAGGCGGCCGCAGCAGAGGAGGGCTGAACGATGAGATTCCCCACCATGTTTTCGCCCATTCAGATCGGCGGCGTGACGGTGCCCAACCGGTTCGTGGTGCCCCCCATGGCCAATAACTTCTCCGACCCGGACGGGTGCCTCAGCCAGCGGTCCCTGGCTTACTACGCCGCCCGGGCCAGGGGGGGCTTCGGGCTGATCACCATCGAGTCCGCTGTGGTCTATGAGCAGGCCAAGGGTGGTCCGCGGAAGGCCTGTCTCTTTGCCGACCACACCATCGACAGCTTCCGCCGGGTGGCGGAGGCCTGCCACAGCTATGGGGCTAAGGTATCCGTCCAGCTCCAGCACGCGGGGCCGGAGGGCAGTTCTGCCCTCACCGGCCACCCCCTGAAGGCGGCCAGCCCTGTCCCCGCCGCCTGCGGGCGGGAGATCCCCCGGGAGATGCCCAGGGACGAGGTCTACCGCCTGATCGAGTGCTACGGGGACGCCGCCCGCCGGGCCCAGCTGGCGGGGCTGGACATGGTGGAGGTCCACTGTGCCCACGGCTATCTGGTGAGCACCTTCCTGTCTGAGCGCACCAATCACCGCACCGACGAGTTCGGCGGCTGCTTCGAGAACCGGCTCCGCCTGCCCCGGCTGATCGTGGAGAACATCCGGCGCAAGACGGGCGGGATCATGCCCATCCTCTGCCGCATCAACGCCAGCGACGAGCTGGACGGCGGTCAGAGCGTCCAGGACGCCGCCGCGGTGGCCGCCTATCTGGAGCAGGAGTGCGGTGTGGATGCCATCCATGTCTCCCGGGCGGTCCACCTGCGGGACGAGTTCATGTGGGCGCCGGGACAGTTCCACGGGGGCTTCAGCGCCCCGCTGGTGGAGGAGATCAAGCGGGCGGTGACGGTGCCCGTCATCGCGGTGGGCCGCTTCACCGAGCCCCAGTACGCCGAGCTGCTGGTCCGGCAGGGGCGGGCCGACCTGATCGCCTTCGGGCGGCAGAGCATTGCCGATCCGGAGCTGCCCAACCGGGCCAGGGACGGGCAGCTGGAGACCCTGGCCCCCTGCATCGGCTGTCTGCTGGGCTGCGTGCCCAACATGCTCTCCGGCAGGCCCATCACCTGCGCGGTCAACCCGCTGGTGGGCCGGGAGCTGGAGTGGGGCCCGGCAGGGCAGAAAAAGCGGGTGGCCGTAGTGGGCGGCGGTCCCGGGGGACTGTACGCCGCCTGGGCCTGCGCCCGGCGGGGGCACCAGGTGGTGCTTCTGGAGCAGGGGGAGCAGCTGGGCGGCACCCTGCGCATCGCCTCCTTTCCCACCGGAAAGGGGCAGATCTCCGCAGCGGTGCGGTCCATGATCGTCCGCTGCCAGCAGGCCGGAGTGGAGATCCGGACCGGCACCCGGGCCACACCCGAGCTGCTGCGGCAGCTGGCCCCCGACGCTGCCATCCTGGCCACCGGTTCCGGGCCGCTGATCCCGCCCATCCCCGGCCTGGACAGCTGCGGCTTCGTCACCGCCCAGGACATGCTGGAGGGCAGGGCAGTGGTGGGCGCCGGGGTCCTGGTGGTGGGCGGCGGCATGATCGGCTGTGAGGCCGCCGAGTTCCTGGGCGAGCGGGGCCACCGGGTGGCGGTGGTGGAGATGAAAGAGGACATTGCCTCCGATGTGCGGCCGGAGCACCGCCGCTGTCTGTTGAAAAACCTCCGGGAGTCCCAGGTGCTGGTGCGCACCGGCGCCCGGGTGGAGCGGTTCTACCCCGACGGGGTGGATTATGTCCTGGCCGACGGGACAGAGGGCTCCCTTCGGGGATATGACAGCGTGGTGCTGGCCATGGGGACCCGCAGCCGGGAGGAGCTGAGGGAGCGTATCGCCGCTTTTGTGCCCCAGGTCCTGGTGGTGGGCGAGGCGGCCAGCGCCCCTGGAAACGCCGTCCAGGCCACCGGAGACGCCCTGGATGCGGCGCTGTCCATCTGAGACGGCAGCTCTAAATAAGAGACAGCGCCCCCGCCGGGCAGAAAAGTCCGGCGGGGGCGCTTTGTGTACAAAGGCGGCGCTCGGAGGGGGGAGGCCGGAAAAGGTGCCGCGGCCAAACAGATGTTTGCGCTTTGGGGCAACATGCCGTATAATAGGAAAAACAGTGCCCCGGAAAGGGGAGGGAGGCGGGCCGCCGGGCGGCGGAGCTGCGCTCCAGGGAGGAGACGAACATGCTGCTTCACATATTGGCGGTGGGAGACGTGGTGGGCGAGGGGGGACAGGATATCCTGTCCCGCCGCCTGAGGGAGATCCAGGAGCGGGAGGACATCCACTTCACCGTGGTCAACGGGGAGAACGCCTCCGGGGTGGGCATAACCCCCCGGCAGGCCCGGGGCATCCTGGAGGCCGGGGCGGACGTGATCACCCTGGGCAACCACACCTGGAACCGCCTTCAGATCGCGGACTTCCTGGACAGCGACGGTCATATCCTCCGGCCGGCCAACTACGCCGGCCGGGTGCCGGGCCGGGGCTTCGGTGTATTCCGGGGACCGGCGGGGGTGCGCATCGGCGTGCTGAACCTGATGGGGCGGCTGGAGCTCAACTCCAACCTGGACAGCCCCTTCCAGGCGGCGGACCGGCTGCTCCGCGGCGCCCCCTGCGACGTGGTGCTGGTGGACTTCCACGCGGAGGCCACCAGTGAGAAGGGGGCTATGGCCTGGTATCTGGATGGCCGGGCTCAGGCGGTGTGGGGCACCCACACCCACGTGCCCACCGCGGACTGCCAGCTGCTGCCCAAGGGGACGGGGTTCGTCACCGACCTGGGCATGACGGGCCCCTACCGCTCGGTGCTGGGCATCCGGCCGGAGCACTCCATGAACCTGTTCCTGGGCGGGCTGCCCCGCCGGTATGAGGAGGCGGAGGGCCCCTGCAAGCTGGAGGCCTGCCGCTTCACCATCGACACGGAGAAGAAGCGGTGCGTGGAGGTGCGCCGGGCGGACCTCTGGGAGTGATGCCGGCGGACCGGCCCATTTTGAACGACCAAGAAAGGAATGGAACCATGCTGAAAGTGCTCCACGGGGCTGACTTCCATCTGGACAGTCCCTTTTCCGGCCTGAAGCCTGATGCGGCCGCCCGGCGGCGGGGCGAGCAGCGGGAGCTGCTGGCCCGGCTGACCGATCTGGCCCGGGAGCGGGAGGCCGACCTGGTGCTCCTCTCCGGGGACCTGCTGGACGGGGACCTGGTGTTCCGGGAGACCGTCCAGGTCCTGGCCCGGGCCCTGGGAGAGATCCCTTGCCCCGTATTCCTGGCCCCGGGCAACCACGACTGGTACGGTCCCCAGTCCCCCTATGCCGCGCTGGAGTGGCCGGGGAACGTCCACCTGTTCACCGGCCCGGAGCTGGGGGCGGTGCGGCTACCGGAGCTGGGCTGTACGGTGTGGGGAGCGGCCTTCTGCGCCCCCCGGCAGAGCGCCTCCCCCCTGCGGGGCTTTCATGCCCCGGCGGAGGGGGTCCAGCTGGCCGTCCTCCACGGGGAGGTGGCCGCCCAGGGGGACTACGGCCCCATCTCGGAGGAGGACATCGCCGCCAGCGGGCTGGACTACCTGGCCCTGGGCCATGTCCACCAGTACAGCGGCCTGCGCCGGGCAGGGGAGACTTTCTGGGCTTACCCCGGCTGCCCCGAGGGGCGTGGCTTTGACGAGCTGGGAGAAAAGGGCGTGCTCTGGCTGGAGGTGGAGAAGGGGCGGACAGAGGCGGAATTCGTCCCCCTGTGCCGCCGGAGGTATCAGATCCTGTCCGTGGACCTGACGGGGCAGGCGGACCCCGCCGCCGCCGTGCTGGCCGCGCTGCCCCCACAGACGGGGGAGGACATCTACCGCCTCCTCCTCACCGGGGAGCGGGGATTGGAGGGGCTGGATCTGGGGGAGCTGGAGCGGGAGCTCTCCCCCAGGTTCTGGGGCCTGACCCTGCGGGACCATACCCGGGCGGCCCGGGCCCTGTGGGAGCGGAAGGGGGAGGACACCCTCACCGGCCTGTTCCTCCGGGAGATGGAGGGGCGCTGTCAGGCGGAGCCGGAGAATGAGGCGGTGCAGCTGGCGGTCCGGTTCGGACTGGCCGCTTTGGAGCATGGGGAGGACGTGGCACTGTGAAGATCAAACGCATGACAGCCTCCTTCGGGGGGCTGGAGGGGGCGCGGCTGGAGCTGGGCCCCGGACTGAATGTGATCCAGGCCCCCAACGAGGGGGGAAAATCCACCTGGGCGGGCTTTTTGAAGGCCATGCTCTACGGCATCGATACCCGGGACAGGGACCGGAAGGGCTATCTGGCGGACAAGAACCGCTACCAGCCCTGGTCCGGGGCCCCCATGGAGGGGGAGCTGGTCCTCACCTGGCACGGGCGGGACATCACCCTGCGCCGGGGGCGTCAGGGGAACAGCCCCTTTGGGGCATTCTCTGCCGTCTACACCGGTACCGAGGAGCCGGTGTCCGGCCTGACCGGCGACACCTGCGGCCAGCTCCTGCTGGGGGTGGGGCAGGAGGTCTTTGAACGCTCCGCTTTCGTGGGCCAGGGGGGCTCCCTGGCCGTCACCTCCGTGCCGGAGCTGGAGCGGCGCATCGCCGCCCTGGTCTCCTCCGGGGAGGAGGACGTGTCCTTTTCCCAGGCGGAGGGGCAGCTGCGGGAGTGGCTGAACCGGAGGAAGGTGAACAAGAGCGTGGGCCTGATCCCCAGACTGGAGGGGGAGCTGGCCGAGACCGGGGCGGTGCTCTCCCGGCTGGAGGAGGCCAACCGGACCCTGTCCCGCTTGGAGGGGGAGAAGGCGGAGCTGGAGGGCAGGAAAACTGTCCTGGAGGCGGAGCGGCGGACCCACCGCAGGCTGGATGCCCTGGAGCTGGACCGCCGGTACACCCAGGCACGGCAGGATTTGGAGGCTGCCCGGCGGCAGGCTGACGCTTTGGAACGGGAGCAGGCCCGGTACGGCGCCCTGCCGGAGCGGGAGGAGCTGAAGCGGGCCCAGGGAGAGCTGCAATACCTGAAGGTGCTGGAGGAGGAGATACGCCAGGGTGAGGGGGCGCTGCGGGAGGCCGAGGAGGCCTATGAGCAGGCCCGGCGGGAGGCCCTGGACGACCGCTTCAACGGGATGAGCGGGGAGGAGGCCGTCAGCCGGGCGGCCGCCGACGGGGCCCTCTGGCGGGAGGCACTGGAGCGCGCCCGTAGGGAGAAGCGCCGCTTTCCCCTCCTTCTGAGCGTGGGCCTGGCGCTGCTGGTCCTGTCCGCAGCCCTGGGCGCCGTACTGGACGGCAGCTTCCTGCCCTGGCTCCTGGGCGGCGCGGCCTGCTGCGGGGCGCTGGCCCTGGCCGCAGTCCTGGCCCTGCGCCGGGCGGGGCGGGCCTCCGCCCAGGCGGACCAGGTGCTGGCCCGGTATAGGGCGGGCAGCGGGGAGGAGATCGCCGCCCTGGCGGAGGACTACCGCCGCCGGGACGAAACAGCCCAGGAGGCCTCCCGACAGGCGAAGGTGGTGCGGGAGACACTGGCGGACCGGAAAGCCCGGCGGGAGAACAGCCGGGTCGATCTGCTCTCCTTTGTCCACGCCTTTGCCCCGGAGGTGTCCGACCTGTTTGGCTGCTCCGCCGCCCTCTCCCGGGCCCTGAACCTGGAGGAGCGGCAGGGTCTGGCCCGGACCAGGCTGGAGGGGGCCAGAAGGCTGTTTGACGAGCTGGCGGCCCAGGGCGGGCAGGCCCTGGAGGCCATGCCGGAGGGCCTGACGCGGCCGGAGCGCCCCCCGGAGGAGACGGAGGAGCAGCTGGCGGCCGTCACCGCCGCCCTGGAGCGGGTGGAGCGGATGAGGAGCATGGCCCTGGGGGAGCAGCGGGCGGTGGGTGACCCCGCCGCCCTGGCCGCCCGCCGGGAGGAGCTCCAGGGGGAGCTGGACCGGCGGAAGACGGAGTATGAGGCCATCAGCATCGCCCTGGATGCCCTGAAGCGGGCCAACACCCAGCTCCAGGAGCGCTTCTCCCCAGAGCTGAACCGGCGGGCGGGGGAGTGGATGGCCCGCCTGACGGGGGGAAAGTACGCTGCCGTCTCCCTCACCCGGGAACTGGAGGCGGCCGCCCTGGAGCGGAACAGCGTGCTGCCCCGGCGGTCCCTGGCACTGTCCCGAGGGACAGTGGACCAGCTGTATCTGGCGGTGCGGCTGGCGGTGTGCCAGCTCTGTCTGCCCGGGGAGGACCCTGCCCCCCTGGTGCTGGACGACGCGCTGGTCACCTTTGACGACCGGCGGATGGCTCTGGCCCTGGACGCCCTGGCGGAGCTGGGCCGGGAGCGGCAGATCCTGCTGTTCACCTGCCAGGAGCGGGAGGGAAACTACCTGGAGGGCAGGCCCGGGGTGACCCGCACCGCCCTGAGGGGAGGAGGCGCATGAGGGGAGCAATGGCGGAGAAGGAGCCGGGAAGGGGGCTGTTCGAGTGGCTCCAGACCCTGATGACGGCCGTTGTGTGCATCGTGCTGCTGTTCACCTTTGTGGGCCGGGTGGTCCGGGTGGACGGCCGCTCCATGGCCCCCACCCTGGCCCACGGGGAGCTGCTGCTGGTCTGGTCCATGGGCTATGAGCCCAGGGCCGGGGATATCGTCATCGCCAGCAAGACCACGGCGGAACCCCTGGAGGGGGAGGCCGTCGTCAAGCGGGCCGTGGCTCTGGCGGGGCAGACGGTGGAGCTGGACTACGGGGAGGGCCGGGTACTGGTGGACGGACAGGCCCTGGCGGAGCTGGAGCCCATGGCCCTGCCCCAAAAGCCGGAGATGCAGGGGACGCGGTTCCAGGTGGAGGCGGATTCCCTGTTCCTGCTGGGGGACAACCGCAACGGCTCCACCGACAGCCGGCACAGCGGGGTGGGCAGCGTGCACCGGGACTGCCTGCTGGGCCGGGCGGTGGCGGTGATCTGGCCTCTGGACCGCCTCCGGCTGCTGTGACGGGAATTTCCCTTGCAATCCCAGCCGGGAGCCGGTATAATAAGAGACCGATCAACACAGTGCGCTCCGCCCGTCGGAGCGGGAGGAGCTTGCCAATGTCGGAAGAATTTGAGGCCCGGGCCGGAGCGCCCCAGCAGCCCCCTCAGGAGGGGGCGGAGGAGCAGGAGAAGCTGCCCCAGGAGGAGCTGTTTTACTGGCTCCAGACCCTGGTAACTGCCATCGTGTGCATCGTACTGGTGTTCACCTTCCTGGGGCGCATCACCCGGGTGGTGGGCCACTCCATGGATGACACCCTGGCGGACGGAGAGCTGCTGGCGGTGTGGTCCCTGGGCTATGAGCCGGAGCAGGGGGACATCGTGGTGCTGAACAAGACCACTGCCGACTTCCTGGAGGGGGAGGCCATCGTCAAGCGGGTCATCGCCCTGGAGGGACAGACGGTGGACATCGACTACGACGCGGGCACAGTGGCGGTGGACGGACAGGTGCTGGACGAGCCCTATATTCTGGAGGAGATGCTGTGGCCCTCCTCCAGCCACATGCAGGAGACCCACTTCGAGGTGCCGGAGGACTCCATTTTCGTCATGGGAGACAACCGCAACGGCTCCACCGACAGCCGGCACGAGTGGCTGGGCGCCATTGATGAGGACTATATCCTGGGACAGGCGGTGGCGGTGCTGTGGCCGCTGGGCCGGATCGGCCTGCTGTAACGGGAAAATAAGCTGAGCGCGCGGACCGGAAGGTCCGCGCGCTCAGCTTATTTTCCAACGCAGAAACGCTGGAAGATCCGGTCGGTGATGTCCTCCCGCACGGAGGCGCCGGTGAGCTCCCCCAGGGCGGAGAGGGCCTCCTCCACGTCGGTAAGCAGGGCGTCCGGGGTGACGCCGGCGGACAGTCCAGCCTGGGCGCCCTCCAGCCGCTCCAGCGCCCGGGAGGCCGCCTCCTCCTGGCGGGCGTTGGTGAGCAGCTCCCCATAGGCCTCCTCCCCGGTCTGCCGGGGCAGTGCGGAGCGGATGGCCTGTTCCAGCTCCTCCAGGCCCTGTCCTGTCCTGGCGCTCAGCTCCACCACAGGGGGCATGGGGTCCAGGGACAGGAGGGGGAGGGGGGCGGAGAGGAGGTCAGACTTGCTCCGCACCAGCACGGTGGGGGCCAGAGACATGGCCTGAGACAGAAGCTCCCCGTCCTCCTGTGTCACAGGGGAGGAGCTGTCCCAAAGCACCAGGATCAGCTCCGCCGACTCCATGGCAGCCCGGCTGCGCTCCACGCCCATCTGCTCTACCCGGTCCGGGGTGTCCCGCAGGCCGGCAGTGTCGATCAGCCGCAGCAGGGTGCCCCCTACGGTGACGGTCTCCTCCACGGTGTCCCGGGTGGTGCCGGGGATCTCAGTGACAATGGCCCGTTCGTAGCCCAGCAGGGCGTTGAGCAGGGAGGACTTGCCCGCGTTGGGGCGGCCCACGATGGCGCACCGCAGGCCGTGGAGGATCTGGCTGCCCCGGCGGCAGGTGGCCAGAAGGGCCCGGAGCTGGGCGGCCTGCCGGGACAGGACCACCTCCAGTTCGCTCTCCCGGAAGGGGTCGATGTCCTCGTCCGGGTAGTCCAGCACCGCGTGGAAGTGGGCCATCACGTCTACCAGGGCGGAGTAGATGCCGCCGATCCGCCGGGACAGGGCCCCGGACAGCTGTCCGGCGGCGTGGCGGGCCCCCTCCCGGCTGGAGGCTTCCAGCAGATCGCCCACCGCCTCCGCCTGCACCAGATCCAGACGGCCGTTAAGAAAGGCACGGCGGGTGAACTCCCCCGGTCCGGCCTGCCGGGCCCCGTGGGAGAAGAGGGACTCCAGCCCCAGAGAGAGCACCATGGGGGCGCCGTGGCAGTGGAGCTCAGCGGTGTCCTCACCGGTGTAGGAGGCCGGGCCCCGGGTATAGGTGGCCAGCACCTTGTCGATGACCGCCCCCTCCCGGTCCAGCAGGTCGCCGTAGATCAGGCGGCGGGGGGGATGGGCCTCCAGCGGCCGGCTGTCCGCTGCCCGGAAGGCGGCGGACGCGGCGGAGACGGCCTCCGGCCCGGACAGACGCAGGATGCCGATAGCCCCCGGCCCGGCAGGGGTGGCCACGGCGGCAATGGTGTCGGTGGTTCTCTCCATCAGAACGATACTCCTTCCTGGCGGCGCGCTTCGACAGGAAACGCAGCGGTTCCTGCAAAAAATATTTTTGTGCAAACTGGGAGGAAAAAATCCCTTGACAGGCGTTATGAAAACCGCCGGGCTGCATACGGACAGCAGAGAGTCAACATAACACCCTGTGGAAAACCCTGTGGAAACTGTGGAAAACCCGCCCGACGGTGGAAAAGGAGGAGGGAGAGGCAGTTTCCAGGGGTATGCATCGCCCTGTATATCCGCATGTCAAAAAATCCGGAGGCGGAGTGAGGACAGGGACGGAGCGGAAAAAAGAGCGAGGAGAAAATGAAAGAATACCGCCGTGTCCGCCATGCGGCGAATACGGCGGTCCTGACTGTGAGGGGATGCTCAGACCTGCTGGGAGATGCGGCGGCTGATGGCCCGGGCGGCCTGGACGCCGGAGGCGCCCGCCTGGGCCAGGCCGCGGGTGACGCCCGCCCCGTCACCGGCGGCAAAGAAGCCGGGGATGGAGGTCTCCAGCTCGCCGGACAGCTCCAGACGGGAGGAGTAGAACTTCACCTCCGCCCCGTAGAGCAGGGTGTCGTGATTGGCGGTGCCCGGGGCGATCTTGTCCAGGACGTAGATCATCTCAATGATGTCATCCAGCTGCCGCTTGGGCAGGGCCAGGGACAGGTCCCCGGGGACGGCAGCGGTGAGGGTGGGCCGGGTGAAGGACTTGCCTAACCGGTGTTCGTTGGTGCGCACGCCCTTCACCAGATCGCCGAAGCGCTGGACGAGCACGCCGCCTGCCAGCATGTTGGACAGGGAGGCGATGTGCTTGCCGTAGCGGTAGGGCTCGTTGAAGGGCTGGGTGAAGCGGTTGGACACCAGAAGGGCGAAATTGGTGTTCTCGCTGCGCAGCTTGGGGTCGGCGTAGGAGTGGCCGTTGACGGTGTTGATGCCCTCCACGTTCTCCGCCACCACGTGGCCGTAGGGATTCATGCAGAAGGTGCGCACCTGATCCCCGTACCCTTTGGTGCGGTAGACAAGCTTGGACTCGTAGACTACGTCAGTGATGTGCTCAAAGACCTGGGCGGGCAGCTCCACCCGTACGCCGATATCCACTTGGTTGTTGATGAGGTGGATGCCAAGGCCCTTGCACTCCTCGGCGAACCACTCGGCGCCGGAGCGGCCGGGGGCGGCGATGAGCCAGCGGCAGGAGAGCTCCTCACCCTTGCCCAGGGTCAGGCGGAAATCCTCGCCCTCCCGGGCGATGTGGGTGACGGGGGTGTTGAACCGGAACTCCAGCTTGTCCTTCAGCCCCTCATAGATGTTCTGGAGGATGCGCAGATTGTTCTCTGTGCCCAGGTGCTTGCACCGGGCCTGGAGCAGATGCAGGTCATAGGCCAGCGCCCGGCGCTCCAGGGCCCTGGCCTCGGGGGTGGAGGTGGAGAAGCACTCGGTGGTGGCGCCGTGGGCCACATTGATGGAGTCCACATAGTCGATCAGCTCCATCACCTCCCGGGCGTCCATGAAGTCGGTGAGCCAGCCGCCGAACTGGGTGGTGAAGTTGAACTTTCCGTCAGAGAAGGCCCCGGCCCCGCCGAAGCCGCACATGGTGTCGCACACCGGGCAGTGGATGCACTCCTTCACCTTGCCCGCCACGATGGGGCAGCTGCGGTGGTAGATATCCCGCCCCTGGTCCAGGGCGGTGATCTTCAGGTCGGGATGGAGGCGTGCCAGCTCATAGGCGGCAAAGATGCCCGCCTCGCCGCAGCCCAGGATGACGACGTCGTACATGGGGTTCATGGGAGAGCTCCTCTCATAGTGTAGTAGAAAACAGATGGCAGGCCCGCCCAACAGGACAGACACATCTATGATAGCACAGAAATGAGAAAAAGAAAAGGGAATTGGACAAAAACAGGAGGGAAGGAGATCAATTCCGGGACAGGCGGCCCACCACCAGTTGGGCGCATAGGCCGGTGAGGGTGCCGGTAATGAGCCCGGCCAGCACCAGATAAGGGAGATAGACCAGCACCACCCAGCTCTTGGCGATGGCGGCGGCGGCCAGCAGCTGGCCCAGGTTGTGGCATACGGCGGACAGGGGGCTGCTGACCCAGAGCTGGCCCCGGCCCAGCACCCGGCGCAGGAGGAGCAGGGCGAAATAGCTGAGCAGGCCGCCCCCCAGGCTGTACAGCAGGGTCATCATCTGGCCGGAAAACACCGCGCCCAGAAAGATCCGGGAGAGGAGGATGAGCAGGGTGTCCCGGGGCCCCAGGACGAACATGGCGTAGACGGTGACGATGTTGGCCAGCCCCAGCTTGATGCCGGGGATGGGGACCGGAGGGGGCAGCTGGGCCTCAGCCAGAAAGATGGTCAGGGCGATGGCGGTGAGAAGGGCGGCCCGGGTGAGGCGGCGGGCCTGGGAGGGGCGCTTATCCTGTGGCGGAGTCAAGACCATCCCCTCCTCCCTCGATTTGAATGACCAGCCGGTTGGGCAGGCAGACCACGGGGACGGTGCCGTCGGAGATCCATCCCTGGTCCACACAGACCTGGTCCGGGCAGTCCGCGGACTCCACCCTGATCCGGCCCGGCTGGGCGGTGATGGTGTTGGTCCGTCCCTGGAACTCCACTGTAAAGGTGAGAGGGGCGGAGAGACTGTCCAAATCGATCTCCCGGATCAAGACACCGTCCTGATAGATACGGGCCATGTGCCCGCCCCCGGACCAGCGGCCCAGCAGGAGGATGGCGCCGACGGACAGCAGGGCGGCGGCGGCCAGCACGCCTACCCAGAATCTCGTGCGTTTCATAGCTGGATCACCGTCACCTCCAGGTCCTGATAGTCCTCTGCCAGCGTGAAGGAACCAGCCAGACCGGCAGTGACCCACAGGGAACCGTCCTCCAGCACCAGCACCATCTCAAAGTCCTGATGGGTCCGCCAAAAATCGGCCCCCCAGTCTGCCCCCCGGACGAACACGGCGGTGGAGAGAGCGTCGCAGTACACCCCCAGAGGAGAGACGATGGTGACGCTCTTCAGGCCGGACCGGGCGGGAGCGGCGGTCTCCGGGTCCATGATGTGCCAGTAAGTCTGGCCGTCCTCCTCAAAGTAGCGCTCATAGCCGCCGGAGGTGATGACCGCCTGGCTGCCGGTGAGCTCCAGGACCCCCAGGTAGCCGGAGCTCCCCGCCTCCGGGGTCTGGATGCCAATGCGCCAGGGAGAGCCGTCCGGCTTGTCCCCTGCGGTCCGCACGTTGCCGCCCAGATTGAAGATGGCGGGCTCCCCGCCGGCCAGCTCCGCCAGCAGATCGCTGGCCCAGCCCTTGGCGATGGAGCCCAGGTCCAGCTGCATCCCCTGGGGCAGGCGGACCCGGCAGCCCTCCGGGTCCAGCTCCACCTGGGTGTAGTCGATGCGGGCGGCCAGCTCCGCCAGCTCCTCCGGTCCGGGGACACGGTACTCGCCGGTGGTGAAGCCCCAGGCATGAACGGCGGAGTAGGCGGTGATATCCAGGGCCCCCTGGGTCTCCCGGCCATAGGAGAGGGCCAGGGAGAGCAGCTGGAAGGTCTCCTGAGAGACCGGGACCCAGGCCCCTTCCCCATGGTTGATGGCGGAGATGTCGCTGTTCTTGTCGGTAACGGAGAGCAGATGCTCCAGCTGGTAGATCCTCTCCGTAGCCTGGTCCAGCACCTGCTGGCCGCTGTCACCATAGGCGGTGAGCTCCATCACGGTGTTCATGGCAAATATGGTAGAGGAGGTCTCCCTGGTCTGGGCGCAGCCGGACAGCAACAGGGACAGCACCATGGGCAGGAACAAGAATCGGACAGAGTGCACAGCGTTACCTCCAAAGATCGGGATGTTCTGCATACACAGTGATTATTATTTTAACATATGGCCGGGGCTTTGTCATGAAAAATTGAAAAAGATATGGAGAGCCATAGATCGGAGGAGCAGGGGCCGCCTGGACGGAAATGCTGAGGGATGGACCTGAAATACCTTTTCCCTGGAGGGGAGGTGCCCCGCGCATGCGCAGGGGATGAGAGGGCGTCTTTTCTCTCCGGGGCAGGGGGCGGAGCGTGCCGGGAGGCTGGACTTTTCAAGGGGCGGGGCCCCTTTGTCGTTGCTTTTTTCCTCGATTTGGTGTAAACTAGGGTATCATTTTATTGTCAGGAGGAGAACATCTATGGATGACAAGGTAAAAGAACTGCTGGACCGCATCAGAGACACCGCCTCCGCAGCCGCCGACAGCGCGGCGGACACCGCCCGGGTGGCCGGACGGAAGGCCGGCCAGATGGTAGACGTGGCCAAGCTGAACGTCCAGCTCTTTGACCTGAACGGAGAGTTCTCGGACATTCTGAAAAAGCTGGGACAGGTGATGTACGACACCCACAGGGGCCAGGGCGGAGAGAGTACCGACGTGGCCGGCCTTCTGGAGCGGGCGGACGAGGTCTCAGAAAAGATCAGAGAGGTGAAGGCCCGCATCTCCGATCTGCGCCAGAGCCGGACCTGCCCTGCCTGCGGCGCCTCCTGCGGCAAAGAGGACAAATACTGCCGGGGCTGCGGCGCCCCTCTGTAAGGAGACGGAGATGGACTTCACATTCCAACAGTATGAAGAGAGCGCCCAGGCCATCCGCGCCCGGCTGGGCGGCTTCGCGCCCAAAGTGGCTATGATCCTGGGCTCCGGCCTGGGTTACCTGGGGGACCAGGTAGAGGGGGCGGTGACGGTCCCCTACGGCGAGATCCCTTATTTCAAATCCTCCACCGCCCCGGGGCACAAGGGCCGGCTGGTCTTCGGCACTCTGGAGGGCCAGCGGGTGGCGGTGATGCAGGGCCGCATGCACCACTATGAGGGCTACTCCTATGAGGAGGTCTCCTACGCGGTCCGGGTGCTCCGGCTGCTGGGGTGCGACACCCTCATCGTCACCAACGCCGCCGGCTGCGTCCATACGGGCTGGCAGGCGGGGGACCTGATGCTCATTACTGACCACATCAAGCTGTTCTCCCAGTCACCCCTGCGGGGGGAGAACCTGCCGGAATTCGGAGTGCGTTTTCCAGACGCCTCCAAGCTCTATACGCCCCGCCTGCAGGAGCTGGCCCGGCAGACCGCTCAGGAGCAGGGCCTCACCCTGCGGGAGGGGGTCTACTTCTACTGCTACGGCCCGCAGTACGAGACCCCTGCGGAGGTGCGGGCCGCCCGCATCCTGGGGGGTGACGCAGTGGGCATGTCCACCGCGCCGGAGGTCGTCGTGGCCGGACACTGCGGCATGGAGGTGCTGGGGATCACCCTGCTGTCCAACATGGCCGCCGGCATCCTGGACCAGCCCCTCTCCGAGCGGGAGGTGCTGGACGCCGCCGAGGCGGCGAAGGAGAAGTTCTCGGGGCTGATCCGGGCCTGTCTGCGGCGGATGTGAGCCGCACCGGCGCGCCCCTGTTCCGCAGCTTGAGGAGAAGGGAGCGTCTCTATGCTGACACTTTTTAACCGCGCGGAGCTGCTGGTCACCTGTGACATGATCCGGCTGGCCCGGGTCCGGGAAGCTCTGGCTGCCGCTGACATCGATTATATCTGCCGAGCCAAGGACCTGTCTGGCCGCGGGGGGCATACCTCCAGCTTTGGCGTGGGCCCCGGGGCCCGGGTGGAGTATAAGGTCTATGTGAAACGGACGGACCTGGAGCGGGCCAAGACTGTTTTGTAAGGAGCGAGAGGATGCCCATTTTATTTTCTGACGTGACCGTTGTGCCCATGGACGGGGCGCCGCAGGTGCTGGAACACGCCTATGTGGCGGTAGAGGGGACGAAGATCGCCTCCGTGGGGACCGAGCCCCCCGAGGGGACCTTTGACCGGGTGGTGGACGGCGCCGGGAAGGTGCTCCTCCCCGGCTTTGTCAACGCCCACACCCACCTGCCCATGACCCTGATGCGGGGCTACGGCGGGGGATGCGACCTGCACACCTGGCTCAACCAGTATATCTTTCCTGCCGAGGCGCGCCTGGACAGCCGGGCGGTGGCGGCAGGGGCCGGGCTGGGCCTGGCGGAGATGATCGCCTCCGGCGTCACCTGTGTAGCTGATATGTATATGCACACCGGGACCATCGCGGAGCAGATCCTGGAGGCGGGCATCAGTGCCAACCTGTCCTGCGGCGGGGTGTACTTCGGCGCGCCAGAGGATTTCTCCCCCGAGACCTGCGGCGACTGCCGGAACCAGGCCGCCCTGACAGAGGAGTGGCATGGGGCGGGGGCGGGCCAGATCCTGGTGGACGCCTCGGTCCACGGGGAGTACACCTCCAATCCCCCTCTGTGGCGGTGGATGGCCGAGTATGCCGCAGAGCACCGACTGGGGATGCACGTCCACGTCTCTGAGACCCAGTCGGAGCACCAGGCCAGCCTGGAGCGGTGGGGCAAGACCCCCATCCAGGCCCTGGACGGGTGCGGGGTGTGGGACTGCGGCCGCTCACTGGCGGCCCACTGCGTCTACACCACGGAGGAGGACTGGGCTCTCATGGCGGAGAAGGGGATCTCCTGTGTCCACAACCCCTGGTCCAACCTGAAGCTGGGCTCCGGGGTGGCCCCTATCCCGGCCATGATGCGGGCGGGAGTCAACGTGGCCCTGGGCACCGATGGCATGTCCTCCCACAACAGTGCCGATCTCTTCTCCGATATCAAGCTGGCCGCCGTCCTGCACAACGGGGTGGAGCGGGACCCCATGGCCGTGAGTGCCTGGGCCGCCCTGGAGATAGCCACCGTCAACGGCGCCCGGGCCCTGGGCAGGGATACCGGGGTCATCGCCCCGGGAAAGACGGCGGACCTGATCCTGGTGGACCTCTCCGCCCCCAATCTCATCCCCTGTCACGACCCGGTGGAGGACCTGGTCTTTTCCGCCCACGGCTCTAATGTGGAGATGAATATGGCCCGGGGACAGGTCATATATGAGAAGGGGAGCTTTCTCACCCTGGACCTGGAGCGGGTCCGCTGGGAAGTGGAGCACTACGCCCTCCCGCTGATCTTCGGGTGAGGACCCAGTCTCACAAATTGAGGAGGATACACTATGACCCGACAAGACCAAGCGCCCCGCCGAATGGCAGCGGCCAAACCGAATACATTTTTTGGAGGAGCCGCCATCCTGGCAATGGGGATCTTGGTGGTAAAGGTCATCGGCCTGTTCTATAAGATCCCGCTGGTCAACATCATCGGCAGCGAGGGAAGCGCCGATTTCAACAACGCCTACAACATCTACTCAGTGCTGCTGACCATCTCCACCGCCGGCCTGCCGGTGGCGGTGTCCAAGATGGTGTCGGAGGCCAACGCCCTGGGGCGGCAGAACCAGGTGCACAAGGTGTTCCGCCTGTCCCTGGCAGCCTTCCTGACCCTGGGTGTGGTATCCTTCCTGATCATGTATTTTGGCTCAGAGCAGCTGGCCGGCATGATGCACGACTCCCTTGCGGCGGCGGGCATCCGCGCGCTGGCGCCGGCGGTGATCTGCGTGGGCTGCCTGTCCGCCTTCCGGGGCTATGCCCAGGGCCACGGGAATATGACGCCCACCGCGGTCTCCCAGATTCTAGAAGCGCTGTGCAAGCTGGTCATCGGACTGGGGCTTGCCTACTGGCTGGTGCGGGCAGGCCAGCCCAGCCATGTGGCGGCGGCGGGGGCCATTACCGGCGTCACGGTGGGCACCATCCTGGCCCTGGCCTATATGATCTTCAACTTTGTCTCCACCCGCATGCGGGAGGAGAAGGACACTCAGGACGCTCCGGACTCCGCCCGGCGCATCCTGTCCACCCTGATGAAGATCGCCATCCCCATCACCATCAGCTCCTCCATGGTGGGCATCGTCACCGTCATCGACTCCGCCCTGGTCCAGGGACAGATCCAGAAGGTGCTCATCTCCGACCCGGACAGCTGGGCGCTGTACCAGCAGGTGGTGGACTTCGTCCCCCTGGAGGCGGCACGGGACGCCTGGCAGCAGGCCGTGAGCTCCGGCGCGGCGGCGGAGGCGGTCTCCCAGCTCTACGGGGCGGTGGAGCTGGCGGCGGAAAATATCAGCCGTAGCCTCTATGGGAATTACAGCGGCGCACTGACCATCTATAACCTGCCCCTCTCCCTGATGGCCGCCATCACCGCCTCGGTCATCGCCGCAGTCTCCGCGGCCCTGGCCCGGCGGGACCGCCGGGGGGCGGCCAGGATCACCGGCTCCGCCCTGCGGATCACCGCTCTGCTGGCTTTCCCTATGGGGGTGGGGCTCTTCGTGCTGGGCACCCCCATCATCCGACTGATCTTTCCGGAGCTGGACGCCTCTGTGGCGGGGCCCCTGTTGTCTACCCTGGGCATCGCCTCCATCTTCGTCTGCCTGATGCTGGTGTGCAACTCTGTCCTCCAGGCCCATGGCTTCATCAATCTGCCCGTGGTCATCATGGCACTGGGGGGCGTAGTGAAGATCGTCACCAACTACAACCTGGTAGCCGTGCCCACCATCGGCATCTCCGGGGCACCGGTGGGCAATGTGCTCTGCTTCGGACTGTGCATGGTACTGGACTTGGTGGTCATCGCCCGGGTGATCCACGGCCGGCCGGACTACCTGCCTCTGCTGGCCAAGCCGGCAGCCGCGGCGGGCGTGATGGGGCTGGGGGCCTGGGCGGTGTACGGCCTGCTGTCCAAGCTGCTCAGCTATGAGGAGGTTACCCAGGCGGGGGAGACGATCCAGACCCTGGGGAAGACCGGCAACGGGATCGCGGTGATGGGAGCCATCCTGATCGCGGTCATCATCTATGCGGTTTTGGTGGTGGCTCTCCGCGCTATCTCCCGGGAGGACCTCTCCCTCATGCCCAAAGGGGACAAAATCGCGAAAATTTTGAGGCTATGAGCTGATTTCTAGTGAAAATACCTTGCAGAGGATGAGAAACTGTGGTAAATTTTCAAAGTATGGAACGATATAGCTTCCAGGACCTGAACCGGATCATGGCGCTGCTGCGCCAGCCGGGCGGCTGTCCCTGGGATCGGGAGCAGACCCACGAGAGCATCCGGCGGAACATGCTGGAGGAGGCCTATGAGGCGGTGGAAGCCATCGACGAGAAGGACCCCGGACACCTCAAGGAGGAGCTGGGGGATGTGCTGCTCCAGGTGGTTTTCCACGCCAGAATGGCGGAGGAGGAGGGGCTCTTCACCCTGGACGATGTGGTGGACGGCATCTGCAAAAAGCTGGTGTTCCGCCACCCCCATGTCTTTGGCACAGTGGACGCCCGGGACTCCGGCCAGGCGCTGAACACCTGGGACGCCCAGAAGCGGGAGGAGAAGGGGCAGCGCACCGCTGCCGACACCCTGGACAGCGTGGCCAGATCCCTGCCTGCCCTGATGCGGGCGGAGAAGATCCAGGACAAGGCCAGAAAGGCGGGCTTTGACTGGGCGGAGATGGGGCCGGCGCTGGACAAGGCGGAGGAGGAGCTGGGTGAGCTGCGCCAGGCCGTGGAACAGGGGGCCAATGTGGAGGAGGAGCTGGGCGACCTGCTCTTCGCCGCCGTCAAGGTGGGCCGCTTTGCAGGGCTGGACAGTGAGCAGGCCCTGCACGGCACCTGTGAAAAGTTTATCCGCCGCTTCCGGCGGGTGGAGGAGCTGGCCGGAGGACGGCCGCTGGACAGCCTGGGACTGCACCGGCTGGAGGAGCTGTGGCAGCAGGCCAAGCAGGATGAGGCTTAAAGGCTGAAAAGCTTTAAGTAATATTATTCAAAAGACTGGCGCACAGGCGCCGAAACATGCTTTAGGAGGAAATCACAATGAATAAGACCGAACTGATCAATGCCGTGGCTGAGAAGGCTGAGCTGTCCAAGAAGGACGCGGAGGCCGCCGTGACCGCCATGATCGACGCCATTACCGGCGCTCTGGTGGAAGGCGAGAAGGTCCAGCTGGTCGGCTTTGGCGCCTTTGAGGTGAAGGCCCGTGCCGAGCGTGTCGGCCGCAACCCCCAGACCAAGGAGACCATCACCATCCCCGCCTCCAAGACTCCCGTGTTCAAGGCTGGCAAGGCCCTGAAGGACGCCGTCTCCAAGTAAGCAGGATTATAGAAAAAGGGGGTGCCTTCGGCACCCCCTTTTCTCCATGGAGGAATACGATGCGATTGGATAAATGGCTGAAGGTATCCCGCCTGATCAAGCGGAGGACCGTGGCAAATGAGGCATGTGACAACGCCCGGGTCATGGCAAACGGACGGCCGGTGAAGGCCAGCTATGACGTAAAGGAGGGGGATGTGCTGGAGCTGCGGTTCGGAGAGAGAACGGTCAAGGTGGAGGTGCTGGTAGTGGCAGAGCACATGGGCAAGACCGAAGCGGCCGCTATGTACCGGGAGATCCTTTAGAGAAATAAGAAAGCGCGCTACCCCCAAAAACAGGGGCGGCGCGCTTTTGTCATTCAGCTGTGTTCCCGGATGCTGGACATCTCCTGGGCGATGTTCAGGACATGGTCGCCAATGCGTTCGAAGTCGGTGAGCAGCTCAGAGTAAAGGATACAGGCCTCATCAGAACAGGTCCCGGCCTTCATCCGCTCCAGCTGATCCTTGCGGAACAGGTCGGTCATGTCATCGATGCGCTGCTCCAGAGCAGAGACGTCCGTCAGCCAGAGCAGGTCGCCAGCCTCCCGCTGATGCAGGGCGTTCAGCGCCTCCAGACAGATGTCCCGCATCTGGCAGATCTCCTCCTGAGCCTGGGCGGAGAACTGGATGTGCCGTTCCTCCAGCAGCTTGGAATAGCCGCAGATGTTGATGGCGTGGTCGCCGATGCGCTCGATATTGCCGGTGATGGTAAAATAGCTACTGACGATGCTGGAACCCTGCTCGTTGGTCTCATAGGTGATGAGACGGGAGATATACTTGGAGATCTCCTTATTGAGGAAATCCAAGTAGCTCTCCATCTTCTCGGCCTTGGTCAGAAGACTGCTGTTCCGACTGAGCACCGCGTCGAAGCTGGTCTCGATGTTGTCCTGGGCCATATCCAGCATCCGATCCAGCTCCTGCTGCAGCTGGCCGATGTGGATAGCGGAGGCGCCCAGGTTGCCGTCCTTGCTGCTGACCTGGACGGGGGTCAGGTATTCCAAGTGCATCTCGTCCCGGTTCTCCTCCGGCTGCTCGGGCAGGATACGCACCGCCAGGCTGGCCAGTTGATTGCCCAGAGGAAGCAGCAGAAGGGTAGTGACAATATTGAAAATAGTGTGCATGTTGGCAATCTGGGCAGCCGGCGCATCAGGGGTAAAGGAGGCCACCAGATCGGCCAAGGGAAACAGGATGCAGAGGATGGTAAAGAGCACCGTGCCGATGATGTTGAACATCAGGTGGATGATAGTAGCACGTTTGGCGCTGCGGCTGGTGCCGATGGAGGCCAGGACCGCAGTGATACAGGTACCGATATTCTGGCCAAAGAGGATGAACACAGAACTGGAAAAGCTGATGGCACCGCTGGTGGCCAGAGCCTGGAGGATGCCCACTGAGGCCGAAGAGGACTGGATCAGGGCGGTAAACAGGGCGCCCACGGCGATGCCCAGCAGGGGGTTGGAGAATCTGGTCATCAGGTCCACAAAGGCCTGGGAGTCACGCAGAGGCATCATGGAGGAGCTCATCATCTCCATGCCGATAAACAGCACGCCGAGACCGGCCATGATCTGGCCGATGTGGTGGGCCCTGGGCATCTTGACAAAGACCACCATGGCCACGCCGATGAAAGCGAAGAGAGGGGCAAGGGCGCCCACGTCCAGAGCAATCAGCTGTCCGGTGATAGTGGTGCCGATATTGGCGCCCATGATGATCCAGACCGCCTGGTTCAGGGTCATCATCCCGGAATTGACGAAGCCCACCACCATGACTGTGGTGGCGGAGGAGGACTGGATCACGGCGGTGATGCCCGCGCCCACCAGGACGCCCAGAAAACGGTTGGCAGTCAGCCGCTCCAGGATCAGCTTCATCTTGCTGCCGGCAGCGGCCTCCAGGCCGGAGCTCATCATCTGCATGCCGTACAGGAACAGCGCGAGACCGCCCAAAAGACTCAGAAGGCCTGAAACAGACATAGGGATTCCTCCTTCAATCAACACAGCTTCCGCCGAGAGGAGCGAAACAAAGGGCATGGAAAAAGCATAACCCACATCATAAGATGATCGGCGCGGGCTATGCTTGAAAACTGTACCAACAGGGTTCCACATCAAAACCATGTTCAATACCGGAATATTCTGCAATGATATTATAAGGGGGAAGGCTTCCCAGTGTCAATACCATTCTTGGACAAAATTTGACAGCCGGAGCATAGGACTGTTTTGCGAGATGCGCACACTGGGGTAGAAAAGCGAAATGTCTACCAAAAGTCTACCAAAAAAGGGCGGCGGTGGCCTGGAGTTTCAGGGCCTTGCTGCCCCTCCTGTTTTCATGTGTCTACCAAATGTCTACCAGGGAAACTTTTTAGGCGTAATCTCGGGGATTTTTCCCTTGATCTCCCCCTTTTTATAACCAATTCCTCCTGTGTCAGAAGTGTTGTACAGGCATAGTGGGCCGAAATGTTCTAGAAAAGGCCCGGTTTGTCAGAAAACAGCGACTTTTGTCAATATAAAAAGGAGGAATATCCAATGAGAAACCTGAAGCGTGCTCTCAGCCTGGCTCTGGCTTCCGTTATGCTCCTGGGCATGATGGTCGTGGGTTCCAGCGCTAAGGGTATCGACGATTTCACCGACAAGGCCGAGATCGTCAATCAGGATGCCGTGGCGGTCACCTCTGCCATCGGCATGTTCGAAGGCTACGAGGACGGGTCCTTCGGCCCCGAGAACGTAGTCACCCGCGCCGAGATGGCGGTCATCATCTGCACCATGCTGTATGGCGCCGGTGTGAACGTCAACCAGTTCGCGGAGACCAATGTGTTCACCGACGTCCCCGCATGGGCGGAGGGCTATGTGAACCTGTGCTCCAGCCTGGGCATCGTGGCCGGCGTGGGCGAGGGCAAGTTTGACCCCAACGCCACCGTGACCACCGCGCAGGCCGTGCTGATGCTGTGCCGCGCCCTGGGCTACTTCCAGAACGCCGCTGACTTCGGCGACAACTGGATGCTGGCCGCCACTGCCAAGGGCACCGCTCTGGGCCTGTACGGCGACCTGAAGCTTACCGCTGAGGCCGGGCTGACCCGCGACAACGTGGCTGAGCTGGTGTTCAACGCCCTGACCAAGGCTGTGCCCGTTCAGTACAATGAGCTGCTGGGCGTGTACTACAACGAGAACAAGGGTATCCTGTACTCCCTGACCTACTACTACACCGATACCCTGGGCTACAAGAACTTCGACCTGGTCTACAAGACCAACGAGAACACCGATTACGGCCGTCCCGGCACCACCTGGGGCATCGGCTCCTATCGGATGGACGGTTCTCCCTCCGGCGAGGGCAACAAGGAAGGCGTGCTGAATGAGGACGGCTCCCTGATCCCCGAGCGGGTGAAGATGACCTCCGACGATGAGATCATCACCGTGGCCGACACCCCCGACTTCACCTACACCGCCAACACCAAGGAGAACGTGATCTACAAGGCCGTTGGCAAGAGCGTGGTGGATGACTACGCCTGGAACATCTATGTGGACGGCGCTGAGCAGGCCGGCGACGATCTGGCTCCCGCCAACGACAAGGACACCGACTACACCTACACCGCCAAGGGCGCTACCACCGAGATCTATGTGGATGATGTGAACGAGACCGTCACCGTGGTCATGATCAACTACTACATGGCCGAGGTCACCAAGGTCAAGGACGGCGAGAACACGGTCCGTGTGCTCAGCAACGCCACCAAGACCAGCCCCATCGACGAGCGGACCATCGCCGCCAACGGCTTCGCCGTGGATGAGTATGTGGTCATCACCGTGGACGTGGACGATGATGGCGACTCCTTCGTGGCCTCCATCGATGCTCCTGCCACCGCCGAGGGCTCTGTGTCCTACGTCAGCAAGCTGTCCGAGGCCGAGGGCAACAAGGATGGTCAGTATGCCAAGCTGGATGACGGCAACAAGTACACCTACTCCAAGTACACCGCCTCCGACCTGGATGACATCAACATGGAGCACCCCACTCTGGACGTGAACTACCGCCTGTACCTGGATCCCAACGGCTATGTGCTGGGCTTCCTGGCTCTGGACAACTACTATGAGAATTACCTCTACGTGGAGTCCGCTGCCAGCTACCTGAACTCCATCGACGCCAAGGTGATCTTCACTGACGGCACCGAGAAGCAGGTCAAGATCGACGACGAGTACATTGATGGCACCAAGATTTCCAACGAAATTGGTATGGCGAATGTTGGAAACGCCTATGACGATAGTAGCAATCCCGGCCTGGTTGGCCGTGCCTACGCTTACACTGAGAGCGACGGCGTCTACACCCTGCGTCCTGTGTGGCCCAGCATGATCGACACTGGCCGCCCCGGCACCGGCACTCTCGCTAAGGACTACTACAAGAATTACCGCGATGTGTCTGTTGACGTGACTGTGAACTATGCCGCTGGCACCGCCGGCGAGACTGCGGCTCAGGTGAACGCGAAGAACACCGTCATCAAGAGCGGCGCCGCTTACATCACCGCCAATGGCACGACCTACATTGTGGACAAGGACACCAAGTTCGTGGACGTGGATGAGAATCAGGTCTACACCGGCTTTGAGAACGTTCCCGACTACATCGCTGACAGCACTGTTGACGGCGGAAAGGTGAGCTTCTGGGCCATCGATACCCGGTCCACCGACGGCGTTGCTGAGGTCATCTTCATCTATGAGGGCGAGGCCAGCAACAGCAACGACGTTTACTTCTACTCCGCTACTGGCTCCTTCGAGACCCACAGCCGCAATGAGAACTACAAGACCCATGATGTCTATGTGGACGGCGAGAAGCAGACCATGAACTTCACCCCCGCCGGTCATAAGGATCAGAACGGCGACGAGGTGGGGCTGGGCCTGTACCGCGTGAACAAGACCGACGGCAAGGGCTTTGTGACTGATATCACCAAGATCACCAGCTTTGAAAATGTAGTCTCTGTGGGCGGCAACTCCTTCTCCCTGGGCACTTCCGCTCCCAAGCAGTACATCACCGACAAGGATACCGTGATCGTTGTGGCCACCTATGACCGCAAGGACAACGGCAGCCTGAAGGACCCCGTGGTCTCTCTGGGCTCCCTGAAGGATATGAATGTGGCCAAGGATAAGAATGGCAACATCATCGATGACTACAACACCGTGGTCTATGTGGCCAACACCTCCGACAGCGGCCGCATTGCCGATCTGGTCTACATTGTGAAGACGGAGAAGGCTGTCTATGACAATACCGTCACCTTCACGAACTATGCCGGCGGCACCTACACTCTGGCCGTCCAGAGCACCAACGCTCAGGATAACGGCGACGGCACCGTGGGCATCAATGACAACCAGACACTGAAGTTCAAGATCACCCCCAAGACTGTGGGCACCACCACCTATGAGCTGGTCTCCGTCAAGCTGGGCGACGAGGTCCTGACCGCTGACACCAACGACGTGTACTCCGTCAAGGTGGGCACCAAGGATCTGACCATCGACGTGACCACCAAGGCTCAGGTCGTGGGCAAGGGCGATGTCTCCATGGACCCCGCCGGCAACATCACCGTGACCTGGAAGAATGGCGATACCAACAAGCCCGGTCCCGACGAGGCCGTTGAGAACGTCAAGACATTCCTGAAGGCCGCTGGCTGGAAGGGCGACATCACTGTCACCAAGCAGGGCGTCAACTATGTCTTTACCGGCAAGGACAGCTACGGCTGGGACGCTCAGGCCACCTGGGATACCGCTAACAACTTCTATGAGGTCATCGCTGTGTCCGTCAACGGTACCGGCGTGGAGGTGAAGAAAGGCTCCAACGTTACCGCTGCCTTCACCGCCCTCGGGCTGACTGCCGCCGGCAACATCGTGAACGCCGCTACCAAAGCCAAGGTACTCGGCACCGATGTTGCGGACGACGGGACTGCCTATGCCGACAAGTACATCGCCCTGACCGTGAGTACTGAGACCACCTACGGTCTGGCCGATGACAAGGTCGGTGCTGACAAATTCGGCTCCGGCGCCGGCAACTACTACAATGTTGGGGGAGCCGTCTACAAGGCCCTGGCCGACGTGACCTACGGGGACCTGGACAGCGACACCGACTACAATGCCACCGTCGTCGATGGCAACAAGGGGTACTACAAGCTGACCGAGAACGGCCAGGCCGACAAGTACCTGAAGGCAAACGCTGATGCCCTCACTGGCCTGACTGCCAGCACGAAGGTTCTGCTGAAGAACGACGCCACTGGCGCGGTGACCGCCGTGGACGTGTCCAGCAACAAGATTACCATGCCCGCCTACGACGCCACCGTGCGGCTGAAGGATGCCTATCAGCTGACTGCTCTGGACCTGTCCACTCCCCAGCTGGGTTCTGACGTGGAGCAGACCTGGTCTGAGAACGTGGTGAAGGCTGACGACGGCAAGTACTACGCCGCGGCCGGCGCTGTCACCGTGACTCTGAGCAACGTGTCCATCAAGCAGACTGGCGTCAACCTTATCCTGACTGTGGGCGGCACCGGCGCGAGCCTGAAGGGCTGCGATCTAGCTGCCACTGAGGTTGCCGGAAAGTATGCCGACGCCGTGCTGGGCACCGGTAAGATCACCGTGGAGGCCGACACGACCTACACTGGCACCATCACTCTGGGCCTGAACGTGGGCAGCTCTGCTACGGAAATCACCCTGACTTGGGGTAACAGCTGATTTGTTCCGCTGAACGGCACACAGGTATTGAGCAAGGAGGACCCCGGGCAGATGCCCGGGGTCCCCAGCTTGTCGGAAAAGCCTAGCAGAATTTGCGCCCACAGGCGCGAATCCAGTTCTAAGCTGTTTTACCTGGTGATATGCGCGTCGGGGAAAACGCTTCTCAGGCTACAGGTGTGAGTTTTGTCCGCCTACGGCGAACAAAACCTGCGTGCGGCAGCCTGCAATTTTCTTGCAAAAGTGGCTTTGCCACTTTTGCGGCAGTCACGGCTGCTCCCCAGGCTGATGCCTTGGGAGCAGCTCCTTTTTCATCCTGCCTCGATTGGAAAAAGGCATCACGAGCCGACTTCCAGGAAAGCTATGACCGTATAATTTTTCCCCAGCTCATTTCCAGATAAGGAATCGCTGTCAGCAAAACGGGACCAGGAAAGGGTGTTGCCCTCCCAGACGGCCGCGGGCATCCCTGAGGCACTGCCGCTTTGCCGCAAATAGAGAAACGGGACCCCCTGGACCCCGCACCACCAGGTGACTACGCCTCCCATTCCAATGACCAGCAAGGGCTTTTGAGGAAAAACAAGCGATTGCCCATCTCCTCCCGTTCCTGTGTAGGACATAAAATACATCCGACAGTTGCACTGCGCCAGCTGGTGGAGCGCCCCGTCGATCTTGGCGTTGTCGGAGTTGAAGTCCACCCGCTCCACCTTGTCCGCGGCCTCCCACTGGGAGAGCCCATAATACTGAGTCTGTCCGCTTACCATAAAAAATCCCTCCTGTCCTGACTGGGCCCGGCAGATCCGGACCCGCTCAAAACCGGAGGGAAAAGCTGTTTTGTGAGACGTTTCAATACAAATTATGGAAGTGAAGCGGAACTGCGCCCATTTCTGCCCCGCCTGTGCGGAAGCCCCGGTATTGAGAGAGGCGGCCCGATGGCGGCGCCGCGCCTCCTCCTTCTCTCTGCGGCTCCCATTTCACCCGTGCAGGGCGGACTCCTGTTCCATGGCGGTGAAGAAGGGGACGCCGAGATGGCTGTAAAAGGCCAGATAGATGATGATATCCCTGGGTGCGTGGATGTCACCGATCTCAGCGCCGATGTGCTTGATCACCGATCCGGATGTCCCAGCACTGGTTGGACAGACGCCCAATGCTTTTCGAGATGGTTTTTACCGAAGACTTATTATACCTCAAGACCTCATCATGCAGTCTGCATCATACGCAAAGTACCAGACTGTAAGTAAACGAGAGCTCATCTCCGGCTTTCCTCCAAGCATCTCTTGTACCAAATATAAAAATACCGGCTGTCCTGGTAAAG
Organism: Lawsonibacter asaccharolyticus; assembly: GCA_003112755.1. Taxonomy (NCBI): domain Bacteria; kingdom Bacillati; phylum Bacillota; class Clostridia; order Eubacteriales; family Oscillospiraceae; genus Lawsonibacter; species Lawsonibacter asaccharolyticus. The sequence continues at coordinate 1,686,301 of BFBT01000001.1, forward strand.
CTCAGGGCAGCCGGTATTTCTTTAATGCGCAGTGCCAGACCGATCCCCGCAGGCCTCTGTACAAAACTCAGCGGAAAATTTCTGGACTAATCTCCGAAGCGGCTTCCCACATCTGCCCACAGGCTGCAATGAGAGACTTATCATCAAAGCTCATGACCTTATGAGAGGCAGGAGGCCAAGCCTGTTTCATCACCGCTCATAGGCGGCAATTCGATCTATCTTTGGCTGAGATGCGCACCCGGGAGTAAACTCGGAGGAGAGAAAGGTCTCGGCCAGTCTTTCCATCAGCCGGATTCCAATGGTAAAGGCACCAAAGCAGGCAATATTTGCGTTGTTGCTCTTCCTGGCACGCTCGGCGGAGTACACATCGGTGATCAGCGCGGCATAGGCGCCTTTTACTTTATTTGCCGCAATAGACACACCAAGCCCCGTACCACAAATCAGAATTCCGCGGTCATACTCTTTTCTGGAAACAGCTTCGGCAACTTTTATTGCAACATTTGCATAAATCGGATCATCGCTCCCAAAGTCAGTAAGCAAAAATCCTTTTTGCCCCAAGTATTGCATCAGGGCGGCTTTCGCAGACGCCGCATTTGGGTCACAGCCAACCGCAATTTTCAGCATCGCCATATTCCTTTCCTGTATGTCAGTTCTCCAGTACGGACTTCATTCCATCTGCCATGGCCTGCAGGAGAATGCAGCAGGAGGTGGCTCCGGCGTCCAGCACACCGCGGGAACGCTCTCCCAGCCGTGCCGCCCTCCCATACTTCGCCGTCAGGTCTTTCGTAGACTGCTTTCCCTGCTCCGCGACCTGCTTCATCTCCTCCAATGCTGCAGAAAAATCCGTTTGGGCATTTGCTGCTTCACGGACATATTGGCAAACAGGATAAAGCGTATCGACGAGAGTCTTGTCACCGGGACGGGCGTCAACAATCTTATAAAGCCCATCCAGGCCGGAGCGGAGCATTTCACTGAATGTTTCCAGCGTAATATCCTCAACATCTTCTATGACAGAGGACATTTCCATGAAAATGGTGCCGTATATCGGCCCCATGGACCCGCCGATTTTATTCAGCAGAACAGATCCCAGATCGAACAGTCCGTCTGAAAGCGAAGTGTCTTGATCCCCCAGCTGTTCTTCGTACAAGGTAAATCCCTTGTTCATGTTCATGCCGTGGTCGCCGTCGCCGATTAGTCCGTCCACATCTCCCAGCAGCTGCTTGTTTTGCTGTATAGAGTGGACCATTGCCAATAAAATACCACGACCGTTTTTGTTTTTTACCACCGACATTTCTGTTCCCTCAATTCTGTTTGAAACCCATCGTCCAGGCATCCATATCCATCAATTCTTTCAGCTCCTCATCCAGCTTCATAACAGTCACCGTAGCTCCCATCATGTCCAGTGAGGTAAAGAAATTCCCAGCATAATGGCGATAGATCCGAATCCCCTTCTCCTCCAGGATGGATTCGATCTCATGATAGAGGACATAGACCTCCATCAAAGGTGTAGCCCCTAAGCCGGACACCAGTACGGCAACCTCGTCCCCACTCTGGAAGGGATAATCAGGCAGCACGATGTCGAGCATGCGCTTGGCCATCTGCTTCGCGCTTTCGATCGGACAAACTTCAATGCCCGGTTCCCCATGGTGCCCGATCCCGACCTCCATGGTTCCCTCTTTGATCTCGAAGTTCGGATGCCCCACTGCGGGAAGAGTACATGGGGTCAGGCCGATCCCAACGCTTCTGCAGTGGTCGATCGCCTTCTGTGCCGCGGAGATGACCTCATCTAATGTACCGCCCTTTGCCGCCTTAGCTCCTGCGCATTTCCACATAAAAATCTCGCCGGCAACGCCACGACGCTTTTCCCGCTGATCTTTTGGCGCAGATGCCACATCATCGTTTGCGACCACAGTCTTTACGGTCAGCCCTTCACGTTTGGCCATCTTGACCGCCATTTTTACATTCATGTTGTCGCCGGAGTAGTTTCCGTACAGGCAGGCGATACCCCGGCCGCCGTCAGCGGCGCGGAAAGCCTCCAGGAAAGCCAGCGCTGCCGGGGAGGAACATATCTCCCCCACCGCAGCAGCATCACACATATTTTTTCCGACATAACCGATAAAGGCCGGTTTATGCCCAGAGCCGCCCCCCGTAACGATCCCAACCTTATCCGCGATGGGCGCATCCACTGCAGCTACAACGCCTCTTGGATTTTCCTCTCCGGTTTTGACCAATTTTACGATATCACTATGGCATTTTACGAAGCCGGCAAGCATTTCATCAACAATATCGTCCGGATTGTTCATGATTCGTTGCATAATTTATCCTCCCCTTGTGTTCAATCATCAGCAGGAAGTCTGTCCCCGTGCACAGTCATTACCCCGCGGCAAAAATCGCAGCAGATTACATCTTCACCATAGAATCAAGCGCCTCTTGCACCCAGCGGACACGGGCATGATCCACGGTTTCCAGCAATGAGCAGTCCGCGGCTACGATCAATCCGTCGGCCCCCGCCTCCCGGACGATCTCCTTTGTGTGCTCTATAACGGCCTTACGATCTGCCAGATAGATCGGGCTGCCTTCTTTGTTATTGAAACCGCCCATGACCGCCTTTTTCTTTGTGAAATATTTGCGTCCATCCTGCAGGGATAATTTATCGGTATGGACATCCCAATGCATTGCCGCACAGGGAAAGTCCTTCCAATTTTCCAGCCTATTGGGCACTCCCCAATATCCGCACAGATGAATGATGTTATACGGAGAGAGACGATTTGCCTCCTGCACCAGTGACAGGTCATAGGGCCGGAGCAGTTCATGATAGCACGCTCCGGTAAAGCCGTTCAAATCATTATTCTGCATCGGCAGAAACATGCCGGTCACACCAGCGTCTGAGATCAGCCGGTGCATAAACTCCATTTTGAACTCGTTCACCCTGGTTATCGCCTCAAACAGGGCGGGCTCGCGCCGTTCCAAATGGTCATAGACCAGTTCATCGCTCGTAGAACTCCTCAGTGTGGACACCGGATTGAAAACATTGTAAAAAACAGCCGTTTCATCCTGAATTGCTTCCCGAAGCCGCTTGATATGGGTAAGCTGATCCTGTACAAACGGATCATCCATACTCGGCAGCGCAATGTGCCTCCAGTCACATGGGCGCTGGACATTCAGGTCGGGAAGAGCTACAAAGCCATCACACATCATTTTTATAAAGTCTTCGCCAGTCTCCCGATAAAAACGGACATGTGAATCCACAAAGTTTTCCTTTTCCATATCGGCCCCCACAAAGTGGTGCCAGAACACCATAGGCGGACGGTCCACCGGCAAACCCTGCAATGCCCGAAGGGTCCGTTCCTTACGGTCCATTTTCTCTACCTCCTTGTATCAGACCAGCACCGTTTGTGAGCTGTCCCTGCGGAAACAGCATAGAGATTGGGAATGACTGTACCTGCCGGAGCGGGATATCTGCGCTTCCGACAGGCACAGCCAAAGGATCACACACAAGAGCTATGTTGTGAATCCTTCTGTGCTTCCGACGGACAATACATAGGATTTGTGGGACTGACCTTGCAGACCTTTCTCTTCCACACTTTCAGGAAAAAGATAGAAGCGACCCAGAGGAGACCGTAAACCACAACCACGCCCAGGTAAGACCATTCCGCACCGGTCGACAACAGTACAGGTCCCAAGGAAAGCGCGGTAATTTCCACCACATGTTCAAAGGGAGTCAAGATCGCAGTATCGCTCAGAGCGGTGCTCCGGTTATTCGGATCGACTACGCGCAGCAGACAGAAGCCCGTAGCAAACGTGCCCGTGGCATAACCCCAGTTGAACAATCCGCGTTCAAACCAATCCTTGCCGATCAGATGGGGGCCGCAGAACCAGAACCACACTACCATCCAGACAGTAAAGGCCAGCATCAGCAGCAGGAAGGGGGCCGCATATTTGATGATAACGTCCACCTGGACCATCGCCAGGCTGAATACCACCACATAGTCAGAGATCAGATTGCCGAATCCGTTGATCACCTTAGGGTCCACCGAGTCGTTGACCTTCGTCGCCTGGAAAACATAGTACAAAATCAAGGACACAAAAAATGCGATCGAAAATTCAGGGAGCTCGATCCCCAGCGCTTTGCTGCCGTAAATCGTAATGATATGTGCCAGCCCGGTGGGGATCATGATAAGGGCCAAGTGCCACGCCAAGGGCTCCAACGTAATGGAGGCGATCGTCTCCTCACCAATGGAGCCGCGCTTGCCCTTGGGGATAATTCCGGTAAGGAGCTCCCGGCTGATCGTATCTGTATTCTCGATATAAGATGTATATCCCCTTTTTGTCGCCAGCTTGGTCATGATAATGCCGCCGATCAGCCCCAAAAGCATGCCGTAGGCAGCCGCTGTGATACCCAGTCCAGTAAAATCAGAGAATCCATACTTATCCAGCACCTGGCCGGCCGCAATGGCTGGGCCGGTACCGCCAAGGAAGGAGACGGGGATCAGCCACCCAAATGCAGGATGCAGGTCACCGCTGGTATGCAGACGGGAGAGAAGGAGTATGGAAAGGATCATGGGAACGGAAAACTGTACAGCCCAGTTGATCTGGCGATAGACACAGTAACCGGCAATATCCTTGGCCCGTTTTTTCCCTTCGCCCTTTTTGATCCCCAGTCCCTGGAGGCCAATGGTGGCAAAAAGGACTGTGATCAGTGCACCGGCATAGTCCCCGCACAGACTGGTCAGGGGAACGATCTTCAGGCCATAAGGTCCAACTACCCAGGCAATAAAACCAGCGATCAGGCTGACCGGGATAAAGAAGTTCTGGAGTATTTTAACATGCTCACGAATGATCTTTGCCACGAAGAGAATAACGGATACCCAAAAGAAGTCCATAATTACTGAGTAAAAATCCACAGTAGTCCCTCCCTTTCGATCAATAATTTTTTATAGATCCATCCCTTTTCTGTGTACTTCAGGCCGAGAAGATGCGGCACTTTCAATCTCTAGTGGCTGGGCAGCCGGAAGCGGTCATACCGCAGGCCGGACAAATCGGCGGCAGGCGCCTCTCCCACAGCCATCTGGGCCAGCACATATCCCGCCGCAGGGCCGATCCCGAAGCCATGTCCGGTGAATGCACAGCCCACATAGAGGCCCTCGACCTCTTCCACCGGCGAAATGACAGGGGAGCCGTCCCAGCACATATCCAGCTGTCCGCTCCAGGAGCGGATCACTTTCACGCCCTTCAAAGTGGGCATATATTCCAGGAAAAAGCGTGCGATCCGTGGTGCTGAAAAGGAGAATGTAACCTCCCTCGGGTAAGTGGCGTCATATATCTCGTAGTTGCTGTCGCCGCCGATCACCCAAGTTCCGTTGCGCTGCTGCTGGGCATAGAAGCAGCCATCCGCGGCGGAGATAAACTTGTCGGTCACGGCTGGAATGGGCTCTGTGACGAACGCCTCGGTCAGCTGAGGCAGCATAGGGACATCCAGCCCCACGGTGCGCATGATCTTTCTGGAGCCAAATCCCGCACACAGGATGACGCTGTCTGCCTCATAGATCCCGTCGTCTGTATGTACCCTGCGGATCCTTCCAGCCACCTTTTCCAGCTTGAGGACCTTGATATTGGTGATAAACTGTGCGCCCAATTCCCTTGCCCGCTTATACAGAGCAAGGGTGGTGCGCATCGGGTTTGCATGACCGTCTGTGGGACAATAGGTGGCATATTGGACCTCCGGCGATACATCAGGGATCAACTCCCGGATATCCTGGCCGTAGACCATCCTTACATCCAGCCCCAAGGAGCTGTTCTGCCGCACCAGCTCTTCCAGCGCCTCCCGATCCTTCTCTGTTTTACCAAGGCGCATATTGCCGTTCTGGATATACTCAATATCCTCTCCCAGTTCTTCACCCAGAGTGGGCCAGATATGTTTTACCCCAAACATGGCCAAAGGAAGCTCACGGTTGTCACGTCCGGACTGTCTGGCTCCGCTGCCATTGCGCCCGGATGCGCCGCAGGCAACTTCCCTGCGCTCCAGAACTGTTACCTTTACCCCTCGCTTTGCCAGATAATAGGCGGCGGCGCATCCGACGACGCCGGCTCCAATGACAATGACATCACTGGCCTTATTCATCTCTGCCACCTCCCAGAAATTTTGGATAAAATGTATCGTTTCCATAGACACCCATGGGGACCGGACGCACAGGCGACCGGGCAGTGATCACATCCGTTTCAGTGGGAGAAATGCCCAGTTCCTGTGCAATGATGGCCCGAACGGTCTTGTTGCAGCTCTGTCCCTGGCACAACCCCATGCCGGCCCGAAGGAAACGCTTGACTTCATTCATCGTGTACATGCCGGCGTGGACCGCCCGGCGAATTTCGCCTCTTGTGATCTCTTCACAGCGGCAAATAACGACATCATCATCGGGACGAGGCTCAAATTCTCCCAGATGATAGGTCTCATCAGAAATGGAACTCATAGAATTATTTTCCCTCCTCAAATGCGTTTCCGGTATCATCTGGCGCTTCCGCTTTCCCTGGCAAAAAATCGTGCCTTTCCTGTCATGTTGGCCGGCACCTTCATCGTCAAGATCGGGGTGCGGTCATAGGGAGCCGTAATTTTCACATCCACTATCTCGGCCGGACAGACCGGCTTGCCGCTTCGGTCCAATGCGGTGCCCTTTTCTCCCTTTGCCGGCAGCGGGCGGAATTCGTAAGGCAGCGAAACGGCCCCGTATCCTGGCTCCAAGTCCTCGTTTACAAGGAAAATAGCTTGGCCGGGACATGCACTGACACACAGGCCGCAATTGATACATTCAACTTCCGGATGCACAACAGGCAGGTTCGTGATCCGGTCGCCCACCGTGATACAACGCTTGGGGCAAACATCCTGGCATGGGTTGCACGGGATATTCTGTGTACACTCTACGACCGGATGGAAGCCGCTCCCCCCGGCCTCGCAGCCCGGGAAGTTTGAGATCTCATCTTCCTCTAAATACCCCTTAGCCAGCAGGCTGGCCGACAGAGGGATCCCTTCGTCAGTCGCCGTGATCTTGGGGTTCCCCTTATTGGCCCCTGCAAACATTCCCTGACGCAGCTGATCCAGCGAGGATTGGTATAATGTGTAAAGCCTGTCGTGCTCCTCCTGGCTGATGTAGCCGGCCCGTAGGGCAGCGGCAGCCCCGGCGATGCGCCCGGAAATCATGGCCGAGCTGGCCTCCTCGATACCCGTCACATCTCCTGCGGCAAAAATGCCGGAAACGCTGGTCTCTCCAAATTGATTCACTACAGGATGAACGCCGCCTTTTTTGGGGTCATCTGACAATCGGCATCCAGCTGTCATGGCCAGCTGATACATCGGAGACAGGCCTACCGCCACACAGATGGTGTCTACATCAAACTCCTTTTCTGTTCCAGGGACCGGCTTCCACGTCTTGTCGACCTGCGCGATCACTGCTTTTCTGACGTGGTCCTCTCCTTCGGCACGCAGAATGGTATGTCCGAGGTAGAACGGGACGCCGGTGCGGGCTAATTTTGCCGCGTGGACGCCGTATCCGCCGACCCGAGGCGCCGCATCGACCACAGCAACCAGTTCACAGCCCGCCTGCATCAGCTGCAGGCCCACCACCAGTCCAACATTTCCGGACCCCATCATCAGCACACGCTTGCCAGGCATGACTCCGTGAAGGTTCATCTGTGTCTGCGCGGAACCAGCCCCCATGACTCCCGGCAGTGTCCAGCCAGGGAAAGCCAAGGTGTTTTCGGATGCTCCCGTGGCGATAATAATGTTATCCGCCTTACAGGTGTAGACCTCGTCTCCTTTCATAATGGAGATGTCTTTATGGGGGAAAATTCCCATTACTGCGGCGTCCAGAACGACCTTCGCGCCCACTTCCTCCGCCTGCTTTACCAGTTGAGCGCCGATGTCGACCCCGCGGATGCGGGCCTTATGCTCCTTTGATCCAAAGAATTTATGGATCTGCTTAAACAGCTGACCACCGGGCCTGGCATTCTCATCAAAGACGATGGTGTCCAGTCCCTTTGAGGCCGCCTCAATGGCAGCGGACAGTCCGGCCGGACCTGCGCCAATGACCACAAGATCATATCGCTTCATTCATCTTCCTCCTTTTTTGCGGAGACGCCGTACTGAGTCTGAACTTTCATTCCTTCCTTCAGCGCAGTCATGCAGGTACGGACATTGGGAACTCCGTCCACAACCATGACGCAATCGGTGCATCGGCCGATGGAGCAGTACAGGCCGCGGGGCTTATGCAGCTTGGTGGTATAGCGATGTATCTCTACACCGTTGGATTTCAGCGCCATGGCAATGGGCTCTCCCTCATATCCCTCCATGGGCTTTCCGTCGTACTCAAAGGTCACCAGCCGTCCCTTTGGGAATTCATTAATAATTGGATGTTCCGTCACTCTCATGAAAATTCCCTCCTCAATTTCAGCAGGTCCGATCACTCGCCCATGACTTCGCAGTCAATATTCAGCATACTGCAGATCGTTTTCAAATCTTCTATGTGATCCCCATATACGGCATGGCAGTGATTGGCATCAAAGTCCTCCAGGAAAATGTTGTGGTCAAAGGGCAGCTTGGCAAACACATGGGGCCACTCCATAGTCGTCTCGGCCATTTTTTCTTCCGGAAGTGTAACGAATTCCGCGGGGATCAAGGTCATGCGGTATTTTCCTTCTTTGCGGTTCAGACGGGCGATTGTGGCCTTTCCAGGATGGGTCATGCAGTTCACATGGCAGCCGCCCCCGGCATATATGTTAAGCGCCGGATAGAGGGACACTTGCTTGAGATTCTCCCTGTAATCATCACTGGCTCCTGCATAGTAGGTGGACTGAGAGCCGCAGTTGCAGAAAACCATGACATCATGGTCTGCGTCATAGTGGCGCACATCCATAAAAATGACCGGATCGTGGGTCAGCAGCTTCAGGATCTGCATGGTAAGGGCTGCGTCACAGTCCGCCTCACAGGCATATACCACCGGCTCCTTCGGGCCGTCCCAATCGTAAGGGTCGTTGCAGAACGCAGCGCTGATACACTGAGTGCAATAGTGCCGGCTCATCTCATAGTGACATTTGACCCCGACAAAATCATAGTGATGCTCTCGTATGATCTGCTTTATGGCCTCATAATGCCGAATTTGAAGCTGGAGCTTTTCAGGCGTAAGCTGCCGGCCGTCATAATGAATTTTTTTCACATGCTCTTCCAGCCAGGCCATGGCTTTATCCACCTGTTCCTGAGGAATCGTCTCGCCAATGCGCAGAATTTCGGATTGATCCAAATGCTCAATATCGACGCCGAATTGTTTCTGCCAGTCCTGCATACTGACCACTGCGCTGTACATCCCAAGGCTCCGTCCACCGATCAGTCCGTATTTCTGTCCGTTGAGCTGGGTCACAACGGCTCCGCACCTGGCATACGCCAGCAGCTTGTTCAGGACCGCGGGTTCGTGGAAGTCTCCGGCCACACGATAATGCTTTATGCCAAGATGGTTGAGTGCACCGCCGGCCGCAAGCATTGCGACCATCCCGGGCCAATCGGGATTCAAATTTGCGGCAAGGACAAAGGGGCCTTTCCCGTTTCGGGCCGCAATGGCCGAAAAATTGGGGAAGGCGAACACGCCATAGGAGAATACTGTAATATCCACACCACGGCTGCGCAGCAGCTCGGCCTGTTCTTTGGCATCCCGCTCTGAGGCCACAAGTTTGTCCGCTACGATGACCTCTACCTGGCCGCTCCCGCGCAGCGCCTCCTCTATGACATCCACCTGTTTTTGAACAATATCCTTGAGTTCCTCATGGACCTCTGGGTCACCGTCAGAGAATCCAATAATTCCGACAATAGGTTTTCTCAACATAACCATTACCTCCGTCCGCCTCTATATTTCAAATATGAAATGCTATTATCATATTTGATTTATTTAATTATATTACTGTTATCCTGTTTGTCAATAATTTACGAAAGATTTTTTTGTGTATTTCAAAAATTGATTTTTATTACAAAATGAAGGAGGCTATTTTTGTTATGACTGTTGACAAAAAGAGACCGCTTATGTAACAATAAGAAATATACGTCCAAGTTTTAAGCGGAATTTCCATATAGAATTCGGAATATGTAAGGATGATAGAAATGGAAAATTTAGAAAATCCTGTAGTGCCTGCGGTAAATCGTGCCTTGAATATTTTGGAATTTGTAGCAAAAGCCAGGGAGCCGGTCAGCATTAAGCAAGTCGCACAAAGTTTGGAGCTGCCAAATACAACGGCTTTTCGCATCGTTAAGCAATTATCCATACGGGGATATTTGGAAGAGTCTGAATCCCAGCCTGGCTGCTATCATCTGGGGCTTCAGCTTCTGACATTATCCAACGGAATGACCTATATCAATAACCTGCGGCAGGTCTGCCATGCTGAACTGGACCATCTGGCCATTGAGAGCCATCAGGCGGTCCAAATGGGAATTTTGAAGGGCAACCACGTCACCTACATCGAGCAGATCCTTCCTCCAAACCCAGTACTGATTTATACTACCCCTTATGCAGAATTGCCCCTAAATATCAGCGCCGCCGGAAAAGTTCTCGCCGCATTTTCTTCCCAAAGTACCTTGCCCCAGTTATTGAGCCAAGTACAGTTTCAAAAAATGACTTCCAAAACGATTGATGACGTGGGCAAATTCATCAGCTACTTGGATAGAGTGCGTCAAATGGGCTATGCAGAGGACAACGAGGAATTCGCACTTGGCATCGGCTGTCTGGCGGCACCGGTGTTCAATCATGAGCTGCGCTGTGTAGCAGCGATTGGAGTCACAGGGGGGATCCAGGATTATTGCGGCGAATCAAGAGAGACCTTGGTTGCGATGCTGCTCCGCACCGCTGATACAATTTCACAAAAGCTGGGAAGGCCGCAAAACAGCTGATTGCGTATTTCCTTGGGAAAAAGCGCCGCTACGGCAATTGTGCCCAGCCATCTGAAAAATGTTTTTACCAATTTTAGAAAAAGGAAATACTGGAAAATCAGAAGCTCTAAAGAAAAAAAGGACCTGCATATCAGCAGGACCTCTTTAGGTGTACAGTTAAATTTTTACGAGGATACCGCAGCTGCTTTAGAGGTATTCTCTGGCAGTAATTTCTTCGCCCAATTCTTTTCAGCTGATGCGAGTTTTGGAGCCCCGCTCAACAGTCAGATTAGATACTGATCTGGGACAAGGCCGGTTTTCTTGGTCGTCTCAATAGGGCTGTCAGCAATTGTGCGGTTCTGGGCACAGCCCTCCGTGTTGGAGAACAGCCAGTTTTTTCACCTCACTGCAAAGAGCTTTACACTGCGCTCCGCCCGGTTGTTGCTCGATTCAACCGTCCGTCCTCCAGAAAACAGATCAGATATGGCCACTGTTTCCGCAGGCAGTGCAGTGCCCTGCCCAATGCCAGCAAAATGTCCATCACCGGTCTGGAGCGAACCATACGATGTTTAGTCGTTTTCCGGCAATACATCCGCTGATTTCTACTCAATCCCAGACAGAACATTGCTGAAGCATGTTGGTGAGGCTGCTTGTTATTGTTTTGATAGCTCTGCCCCGTTTTCCCGGCTATCTTTCTCCTTCTGCAATATCGTGTGTTGCTGCAAAAGGAGTGAGCGGTATGGCAAAACGCAGAGCCAACGGGGAGGGAAAGCTCCGAAAACGGGACGGCCGCTGGGAGGGCCGGTACACCACCGAACACGCCCCAGGGACGGACAAAGCCATTTACCGAGATGTGCTGGGGCGCATCCAGGAGGAAACCAAGAAAGTGGGGGAGTACTCTCTGGGGGCTCCCCAGTCTTACCAGCGGCTTCATGTCCCACAGCGGTGTGCTTCACATACTCCGCCGGGTGCTAATGCTGCTGGGGGTTCGTAAGGTCCAGTTCTATAATCTCAATCGCACATTTGTAACCCTGACACTCCAGAGCGGGGTGGATATGAAAACCGTCTCTGGGATATTGGGGCGCTACTCAGCGGGGTTTACTCTGGACACCTACCCCTATGTCACGACAGTAGCCCAGAAGACGACGGAGAAAATTATCAACATACTAAAAAGCTGAAATCAGATATGAGCCCAGCGAAGAGGGCCGTTTGGAGAGAAGGCACAGCGGAGGATCCTGAGCTTGTACCGATGAGGGTCAAAATCTGGATCAGTTCTCAATGGCCAAAAATAAACCGCCAAAAAAGTTGTAAAAATATAAATCGCTGAAATCATACGATTTCAGCGATTTATTGGTTGCGGGGACAGGATTTGAACCTGCGACCTCCGGGTTATGAGCCCGACGAGCTACCAGCTGCTCTACCCCGCGAAATCTTGGTGCCGGAGACCGGGGTCGAACCGGCACGGGATCACTCCCACGGGATTTTAAGTCCCGGGCGTCTGCCAATTCCGCCACTCCGGCGCTTTTCCGCTCTCCGCTTGAAGCTTATCTAGCTTATCATGCTATCGTAAAAATGTCAATAGTTTTTTGGGGGGTGGCAAATATTTTTTCAGTCTCTTAGGTTAAAAATAAAAATGTCTACCAAAAGTCTACCAAAAAAGGGCGGCAGGGGCCTGGAGTTTCAGGGCCTTGCCGTTCCTTCTGTTTTTGCGTGTCTACCAAATGTCTACCAGGGAAACTTTTTAGGCGTGATCTCAGGGATTTTTCCCTTGATCTTCCCCTTTTTATAACCAATTCCTCCTGTGTCAGAAGTGTTGTACAGGCATAGTGGGCTGAAATGTTCTGGAAAAGGCCCAGTTTGTCAGAAAACAGCGACTTTTGTCAATATAAAAAGGAGGAATATCCAATGAGAAACCTGAAGCGTGCTCTCAGCCTGGCTCTGGCTTCCGTTATGCTCCTGGGCATGATGGTCGTGGGCTCCAGCGCTAAGGGTATCGACGATTTCACCGACAAGGCCGAGATCGTCAATCAGGATGCCGTGGCGGTCACCTCTGCCATCGGCATGTTCGAGGGCTACGAGGACGGGTCCTTCGGCCCCGAGAACGTAGTCACCCGCGCCGAGATGGCGGTCATCATCTGCACCATGCTGTATGGCGCCGGTGTGAACGTCAACCAGTTCGCGGAGACCAGCGTGTTCACCGACGTCCCCGCCTGGGCGCAGGGCTATGTGAACCTGTGCTCCAGCCTGGGCATCGTGGCCGGCGTGGGCGACGGCAAGTTCGACCCCAACGCCACCGTGACCACCGCGCAGGCTGTGCTGATGCTGTGCCGCGCCCTGGGCTACTTCCAGAGCGCCGCTGACTTCGGCAATGACTGGATGCTGGCCGCCACCGCCAAGGGCACCGCTCTGGGCCTGTATGGCGACCTGAAGCTCACCGCCAACGCCGGGCTGACCCGCGACAACGTGGCTGAGCTGGTGTTCAACGCCCTGACCAAGGCCGTGCCTGTTCAGTACAACGAGCTGCTGGGTGTGTACTACAACGAGAACCAGGGCATCATCTACTCCCTGGAGTTCAACTACCTGCAGACCCTGGGCTACAAGAACTTCGACCTGGTGTACCGCACCGACACCGAGACCATCTATGGCCGTCCCGGCACTACCTGGGGCACTGGCTCCTACAACGTGCCCACCAACGCCGGCACCACTCAGAAGGACGAGTATCTGACTGAGAACGGCGGCCTGATCGCCGACAAGGTCCGGATGCTGGATAAGAACGAAATCATCACTGTCCCTAACACTCCCGACTATGTCTATACCGCCAACACCAAGGAAGAGGCCGTGTACGACGATCTGGGCTCTACCGTCTGCAACGACACCAAGGGCGACGACAAGTACACCTGGACTGCCTTCATCAACGGTGAGGAGCAGGATGAAGCTGTCATTCCTACTGAGAACGAGGACGACAAGTGGGTCTACACCGATAAGGGCGCTGTCGTGGAGGTGTACATCGATGACTACACCCTGGACGTGACCGTGGTGGAGATCAACTACTACCTGGGCGAGGTCTCCAAGGTGGACGGAGACGAGGGCACCATCAATGTCCGTGCTCTGTCTTCCGAGGCTAAGCTGGACGACCGCACCTTTGCTACCGCTGACTTCGAGGAGGACGACTATGTTGTCTTCACCGTGGACTACAACGACGACGAGGACTTCTACATCTGCGAGCTGATGGCCCCCGAGACTGTCAGCGGTGAGGTCACCCGCGTGGATAAAGACGCTGAATCCAACAGCGCCAACAACGACAACGACGACAGCTATGTCCGCATCGACGGCAACAAATACTCCTACGCCAGCAAGAACCACAACGTCTATGATCTGGACGAGGGAAAGAATGTTCACCCCGTTCTGAACGAGAACTACACTCTGTACCTGACTCCAGAGGGATACATTCTGGGTTATGCTCTGGCTGACCAGTCCCCCGACCAGTACCTGTACGTGGAGGACTCCGACGAGGAGCTGGGCGACTGGGTCGCTAAGGTGGTCCTGGAGGACGGCACCTCCTCCAAGGTGGAGCTGAAGAACGACTACGTCAAGTCTGATAATGGTGACTACGACATCAAGTGGGTGAAGGACGACGGTACCGACTACGGTCCCAGCGACCAGATCCAGAAGGTCCGCACCAACATCGACAAGCATGTCTTCGCCTACACCGTCAATGACGCCGGCCTGTACACCCTCACCGAGGCCGATCATCTCTGCTATGACACCGTGGATACTCAGACTACCGTGACCGGTGTCCAGATCCACAACGGCAAGGCCTACATCGAGACCGGTGCCAACAGCATCATCGTGGACCGGGATACCATCTTCGTGGACGTAGACAACAACGTGGCTTACACCGGCTATGATGAGGTCCCCAACGTGGATGACGCCGACATCGCCTATGTCAAGGACGGCCGCACCGCCGAGGTGGTCTTCATCGTCAATGGCGAGATCTACGACGAGAACAGCACCTACTTCATGCTCACCGATAAGACCCGTGAGTCCCTGAACAAGGACGAGGACTTCTGGGAGTACAGCAAGGCCTATGTGAACGGCCAGAAGCAGACCATCACCGTGGCCTATGACGCGGTCCAGATGTGGGATGCTGCCAAGGGCGAGTGGGTCAAGGATACCAGCAAGGTGAACAAGGTCCTGGAGGTCGGCGTGCTGTACAAGGCAGTCAAGAGCAACGACGACGGCTACTTCACCGCCATCCGGCCCGTGGAGCTGGACAACGAGTTTGTGACCGAGGTCGCCCATGACGCCTTCTGGATCACCGACAATCACAACTACGCCGAGGACAAACAGGTCAAGTACGACACCGACGGCGAGACCATCTTTGTCGTGGTGGAGCAGACCTATAAGAAGAACGGCGATGAGGATAAGCTGGTCATCGACGACGGCGACATCAACGACATGTTTGAGGGTGTGGACGACGACGGCATGATCTCCTATGTCTCTGTCATCGAGGAGGATGAGGAGTACGCCGAGCTGGTCTACATCTGGCTGGAGAAGGCCCCTGTCCTCTCTGATGACGCTTCTGTGAAGTCCATTGAGTTCAAGGGTATTGAAGTGAACTCTGACGGCTATGAGGACGGCGAAACCTATTCTCTGGAGATTCCTTACGGAAAGAATATCAGAAACGATGAGTTTAAAGCTGCCATTACAGTTGCTGATTATGCCGATGTCGAGGTATTCTGGGGCGACGGCACAACCGACGTCTATGCCGGTGATATGGACAGTAGCACGGATGCTATCTCCGGCCTGCCTGCAACCTTGACCATCGTGTGCACTTCTCAGGATGGCGAAAAGACCAGCACCGTGAAGGTCAACTTGAGCGAGGGCGCGGCTCCTGAAGCTGGTGAGAAGATCACTGGTGATGTGACTGTCATTAGGTCCGGCAATCCTGCGGATCTAGCCGCTGAGCCCAGCGGTGCCTATGTGTTCGAGACCATTACGACTCCTCCTGCTGCCGGGCTTAGTGGTAATGCTGATGAAAACATCTTCTTCAAGTTTACCACTACCCGCAACAATCAGTCTGTTAAAGTGGTGATTAAGGACAACGAGGGCGAGACTTTGTGGACTGAGACTCTGAAGTTTACCGACGAGGGAGACCACTACTCCTATGTCCATATTCTAAACAGAGCCGATGACGACCATGACCACAACCTGGGGATGGGCACTGGCCTCAAGACTGGTTCCTACTCCTGGTCCGTCACCTCTGGTGATGATGTGCTGGCCGCGGGTTCTTTCACTGTGGAATGATTCCCAGCGCGACTTCTGCCGCCCCCCGGAGCATTTGCTCCGGGGGGCTCTCTCACTTCCCCTCCAGCTTCTCCACCCGGGCAGACAGGGCGTTGATGTCGGCGCGCAGCTTATCCAGCACCACATTGAGAACACTGGGGCTGACGATCAGATCTCGCATGGCTTTCAGCGCCCCGTCGATCTTTTGATTATCAGCGTTAAACTCCGTCTGGAGCACCTGATCCGCGGCCTCCCACTGGGAGAGCCCATAATACTGAGTCTGTCCGCTTGCCATAAAAAATCCCTCCTGTCCTGACTGGGCCCGGCAGATCCGGACCCGCTCAAAACCGGAGGGAAAAGTTATTTTGTGAGACGTTTCAATACAAATTATGGAAGCAAAGCAAAACTGTGCTCATTTTGCCCCGCCTGTGCAGGGCTCACGGGCATTTTTTGAGGGGAGTGCTGGGATACGGCCTGATGAGGACATCGGACCCCGCAAAAAGGGAGGCATCTGTGGACGCAGATACCTTCCTTCTTGATGAGACAGTCGGGGAATACCGCCCGCAGGCCGGCCCCGCCCACTGCGAGCCCGACGAAGCGGGATGCAGTGGGAAAGAAAAGACAGCAAAACAAGCGTCCCCTGACTTATAAAATAAGTCGGAGCAAGCGATACAAAACTTGCTCCGACGTGGAAGGGACGGTTAAAATCTGGGCTATAGAGATGTCAGACCGGTCTTCTGACCGGCGGCGCTGATGCGCCGTAAATTCGCAGGTCCGCAGGACTAAACAATTGCGCAGGGAGGGCTTTGACCGACAGGGCATCGAAATGCCAAAGGGAGCGGCATCCAAAAAGAAAGACACGACAAAAGTCGTGTCTTTCTTTTTGGTGCGCGAGGCGGGACTTGAACCCGCACGTGCGTAATGCACACTAGAACCTGAATCTAGCGAGTCTGCCAATTCCACCACTCGCGCATATTGGCGGCACACAGAAAACGCTCAGTGCAGGTGATATATTAGCATAACTTGGTCCTGCTGTCAACACTTTTTGCGGAAAAACGTCAGCCGAAATGAAAAAAGATGGGTGCATAAAGAGAGGAGCAGTACAATAAAAATGATTGACAGAGCGTGGTCCCGCGTGGTAAGCTAGATAAACATATAAGGGAGTAGTCGGCGCGCCGCGCGGCAGAGTCAACAAACTGGAGGAAAGTCCTCCTGGCTCTGCATGAAACGATGAGACTTATCTGTCGTGGGGACAGATAGGTCTTTTCTTTTGCCCGTTCCAGAGTCGGGGAGGACCGGCTGCGTGTGAGGAGGAACCACAATATGAGCCTGTGGGAATTGTTTGTTATTGCGGTAGGACTGTCTATGGACGCCTTTGCAGTGGCCATATGCAAGGGACTTTCGGTGGGGCGGGTCAGGGGAAGCCACGCCGTGACGGCAGGAATCTATTTCGGCGGCTTTCAGATGCTGATGCCTCTTCTGGGCTATCTGCTGGGGGTGCGCTTTCAAGAGATCATCGCAGGAGTGGACCACTGGATCGCCTTCCTCCTGCTGGGGCTGATCGGAGCGAACATGATCCGGGAGTCCCGGGGCGGGGAAGAGCACGTGGACAGCTCCTTCCGCCCCCGGTCCATGCTGCCCCTGGCGGTGGCCACCAGCATCGACGCACTGGCGGTGGGAGTGACCTTCGCCTTTCTGCGGGTGGAGATCGGGCCGGCCGTTTCCTGCATCGGTGTCATCACCTTCCTGCTGTCGGCGGCGGGCGTGTATATCGGCGGAGCTTTTGGGGACCGCTTCCAGGGCAAAGCGGAGCTTGCCGGCGGGGTGATCCTGGTCCTGATGGGGAGCAAGATCCTGCTGGAGCATCTGGGGTTCCTTGGCTGAGGGGAGAGAAAGACAGGCTCCATTCTTGTACAGGGAAGCATAATGTGGTATAGTGGTCCTGAAAGCGGCGCTCCGCGTGCTGTGTGAAGGCGGGGCGGCTTCTGAACTGGGAAATGGAGTGTGGAGAGTATGAAAAAAATACTGAGCAGTCTTCCCGTCCGTCTGATCATCGGCGTGGTGATCGGCATCATCATCGGTCTGGGCTCTGCGGACCTGTGGATCGGAGGCACCGACGTGGGCGGCACGATCATGCAGGTGGTACTGACGCTGAAAAACCTGCTGGGCTCACTGATCAATTTCTGTGTCCCGCTGATCATCATCGGCTTTATTGCCCCGTCTATCACCCGTCTGCGGAGCAATGCCTCCCGGATGCTGGTCCTGGCGCTGGCACTGGCCTATACCTCCTCAGTATGCGCCGCACTGATGTCAATGGGGGCCGGCTACGCCATCATCCCCGGCCTGTCCATCCAGTCGGCGGCGGAGGGGCTGAGGGAGGCGCCGGAGCTGCTGTTCAACCTGGACATCGCGCCCGTCATGTCGGTGATGTCCGCGCTGGTCTTTTCTGTGTTGGTGGGCCTGGCGGCCACCTGGACCCGGGCCAAGGTCATCACCCAGGTGCTGGAGGAGTTCCAGCGGGTGGTGCTGGCGGTGGTCTCTCGGGTGGTGATCCCCATCCTGCCCTTCTTTATCGCGGGCACCTTCTGCGGGCTGGCCTATGAGGGCAGCATCACCCGCCAGCTGCCCGTCTTCCTCATCGTGATCCTGATCGTGATGGTGGGACACTACCTCTGGCTGGCAGTTCTGTATCTGCTGGCGGGGCTCTACTCCGGGGAGAAGCCCTGGGAGGTCCTGCGCCACTACGGGCCCGCCTACCTCACCGCGGTGGGCACTATGTCCTCCGCGGCCACCCTGGCCGTGGCCCTGGAGGGAGCACGGAAGTCCAAGGTGCTGCGCCGGGACATGGTGGACTTCGGCATCCCCCTGTTTGCCAACATCCACCTGTGCGGCTCAGTGCTCACCGAGGTGTTCTTCGTGATGACGGTGTCCAAGGTGCTCTACGGTGAGCTGCCCTCCCTGCCCACAATGATCCTCTTCTGCTTCCTGCTGGGTGTCTTTGCGGTGGGGGCGCCCGGCGTGCCCGGCGGCACGGTGATGGCCTCCCTGGGCCTGATCATCAGCGTAGTGGGCTTCGACAATGACGGCACCGGCCTGATGATGACCATCTTTGCGCTTCAGGACAGCTTTGGCACCGCCTGCAACATCACCGGAGACGGGGCGCTGACCCTGATGCTCACTGGATATGCCAAGAAGCACAACATTCAGGAGGCACCTGGAAATCCGTTGGCCTGACACAAAAAACAGCGCGCGCCGGGGAAACTCCCCCCGGCGCGCGCTGTTTTGTTCCGGAAATGGGCTGGAACCACAGCGCCCGGCCTGTTTACACAGACCGGGCGTTGTGGAGAAGAGAATAAGAAGACAGGAAGCGAAAGTAACAGGGGCCCCCTTACTTGACCGTCTGGAGCAGGTCGCTGGAGCAGCCTGCCCGCAGGAGGTAGCTGTCAGTGGTGTGGCCCAGAATGGTCTGCACCTTTCTGGAGATGGCCATCACCTTGCGCACGTCGATGCCGGTGGTGATACCGGACTCGTCGCACATGTGGATCACATCTTCAGAGGAGATGTTGCCGGCAGCACCGGGGACAAAGGGACAGCCGCCAAGACCGCCAAAGGAGGTGTCAAAACGGGTCATGCCGGCCTCCATGGCGGCCATGATATTGGCCATGGCAACGCCGCGGGTGTTGTGGAAGTGGAGCCACCAAGAGACAGTGGGGAATTTGGTGTGGACATGGGAACACATCTCATAGACCTGGTTGGGGACGCCCATGCCAGAGGTATCGGACAGGGAGATCTCGGTGATGCCCACGTCCAGATATGCATCGATGATGGAGTCGATCTCGGACTGAGGGATGCGGCCGTCCCAGGGGGAGCCGAAGGGCATGGAAATGGAGCCGGAGACCTCGATCCCGTGCTCCGCGGCGGCCTTGACACAGTCGGCAAAACCGGCTACACTCTCCTCAGGAGTCATATTCAGATTCTTCAGGTTGTGCTCACGGCTGGCGGAGACATTCAGCTTCACCTTTTTGCAGCCGCAGTCCGCGGCGCGCTGGACGCCCCGCAGATTGGGGATCAGAGCGCGGAACTCCACGCCGGGGAATTCATTGACCAGAGCCTTGAACAGGTCATCCGTATCTGCCATCTGGGGCACCTTTTTGGGGTGCATGAAGGAGCCGACCTCGATCACGGGGAAGCCGGCGTCCACCAAGTCCCGCAGAAGGGAGAGCTTATCCTCGGTGGAGACGATGGTCTTTTCGTTCTGGAGGCCGTCGCGCAGGCCCACCTCACAGATGGTGATTTCAGAGGGTAGATTCATCATAGCTGGGGAAACCTCCTTGATAATGCCGGCACGGCGGCGGGGTTTTGTGGAAAATGTGCGAAACGCCTGCCGGATGCCGGAACATTCATTAGCATCTTATACGATTATCATACTGTATTGGTCTCCATTATTCCAATATAAGTTTTACATTAAACTATGGAAAATTTCGATGGTTGAGGCGCGGCGGCGGACCGTCAAAGAGCTCCGCGCCCCTTGCCCTGGGGCTGCCGGCGGCCTGGAAGCGGGACCGGGAGGGGCTTGGAGAGCCCCAAAGGGGGAAAATCGTCAGACATCATGGAGAAATAGGGGAGCTTAAATAAAGTTGAGCGATTTGCACAATCGAAAAATTTGCATGTCCAAATCCTTAAAAAAACCAAGGTTCCTGTATGGGTGCACAATTTTGATAGGGTAAAACTATACAAATAGAACAATAAATTGGGATGAGAAGCGGGTAAAGCATGCGAAGTATTGATGAAATTATGAAGAGTTCGCAGTAGACGAATTTGTAGTTTTGAAATAAAATGGGAGACAACGAAAAGAGGGAATTGGTGATAGTGCCACAAGGGTGATATTTCCAGTGCCCTCTCCTCATGTTTGCCGCCGGGATTGTTTATTTTTATGGCAGCCATCGGCGTGCCGGCCCGGGCGGGCAGGGGGGACGGATGTTCCCGCCGCCTCCAGCTCAAAGGCCGGGAAACGGCCCCTGCGGGACCGAATACAATATGATATTAGAATTCGGAGGAATGCAGTATGTCCAGAAAGTTTTCGTTGGCCTATTTGACCATCCCCGGTACCGCCCCTGTGGACCAGATCCGCATCGCCAAGGAGGCGGGGTATGACTTCGTCAGCCTGCGCACCATCCCGATGCACCTGCCCGGAGAGCCGGAGTTCCTGCTCCACAAGGACGCCAAGCTGTTCGAGGAGACCCGCCAGGCTCTGAAGGAGTACGACATGCCCGTGATGGACATCGAGCTGGCCCGCGTCCGCCCCGACCTGGACATCAACGAGTATGACCCCGCGTTTGAGAAGGCAGCCGAGCTGGGCGCCACCGACGTGCTGGGCAGCATCTGGACCCGGGACAAGGCCTACTACATCGATCAGGTGGCCAAGATCGCCGAGATGGCCAAGAAGTACGGCCTGAAGTATAACGTGGAGTTCCTGCCCTGGGCCGGTGTCCGCAACCTCCAGGAGGCCATCACGCTGGTGGACACTGTGAAGGCGGACAACCTGTACATCATGGTGGACACCCTCCATGCCGGCCGCGCCGGTGTCACCGGTGCCGAGCTGGCCCGCACCGATCCCAAATACTTCAACTTCATCCACCTGTGCGACGGCCCCGCCGGGCCCGACGGAGACCCCGTCCTGGACAACATCAAGGACGAGCTGATGCTCTTCACCGCACGTGAGGGCCGCCTGTACCCCGGAGAGGGTGCCATGGACATCGCCGGCATGGTGAAGGGGATGCCCGAGATCCCCCTGTCCATCGAGCTGCCCAACCTGAAGCGGATCGAGGAGCTGGGTGTGGCCGGCCATGCCAAGCGCTGCCTGGATACTGCCAAGGCTTACTTTAAGGAGCACGGCATCGACTGAGTCCTGCCGTCTGATATCACCGCAATAAAACTTTTTTGAAGAGAATGAGAGAGGGATCGTTATGAAGATCGACATCAACACCAAAATGATCACCCTGCTGGGCAAACCTCTGGGCCAGTCTTTCGCAGCCCGGATGCAGAACGCCGGTTATGAGGCCGCCGGTCTGAACATGCTTTACTTCTACACCGAGGTGGACAAGGACCACTTGGGCGATGTGGTCAACGGCCTGCGCTACATGAACTTTGCCGGCTTCGCCGTGACCAAGCCCAACAAGGTCCGCGTGCTGCGCTACCTGGACGAGCTGGACCCCCTGTGCAAGAAGATGGGCGCCAGCAACACCGTGGTCAAGACCCCCGAGGGCAAGCTGATCGGCTACAATACCGACGGCGTTGGCTTCTACACCTCCCTGGTGGAAGAGGGCAAGATCAACGTGGAGGAGTCCACCTTCTTCTGCTTCGGTGCCGGCGGCGCCGGCCGTGCTATGTGCAGCGTGCTGGCCTATCACGGAGCCAAGAAGATCTACATCACCGACTTCTATGAGCCCTGCGCTGAGTCCCTGGTCATGGACATCAACGAGAACTTTGCCCCTGTGGCTGAGCTGGTCCACCACGGCGACTACGCCAAGATCGCTGAGTGCAACGTGGTTATGAACGCCAGCGGCATCGGCATGGGCTCCACCATCGGCCAGACTCCCATGCCCGTGGAGCACATCCAGCCCGGTCAGTTCTATTTTGACGCCTGCTACAACCCCGACAAGACCCAGTTCCTGCTCAACGCGGAGGAGAAGGGCTGCCAGGTGCTCAACGGTCTGGGCATGTCCCTGTATCAGGGTGCCGCACAGATCGAACTGTGGACTGGCGAGAAAGCCCCTGTGGAAGCCATGCGCAAGGAGCTCATGGACATCCTGGCGGAGAGCAAGTAAGGACCCCCCATCTGCGCTGTGCGCTGTTTTGAATGAGAAGACAAGAAGAGAGAGAGGAGGAAACCACGCATTGGGGTATTTCCGCGTTCCGGGGGGAGAAGAGATCGGGATGCGGAGCAGTCCGGCCCCCCGCCGGACATGTCTGCCGCCGGGAACAGCCCGGTGAAAGACGTTGTAAGTAGTAAAGAGGAGGTAAAACATGAAAGTCATCAAATGGCTGGATGAGCACTTTGAAGAGACCTTCCTGGTCATTTTCCTGGTCCTCATCTCCTGCATCACCATGCTGCAGATCATCGCCAGAACCTTCTTCGCCGCCCTTTCCTGGCCGGAGGAGTTCTGCCGCTACTGCTGGATCTGGAGCGTATTCATTTCCCTGCCCTACACTATGCGCAAGGGCAACATGCTGCGCGTGAACGTGCTGGTGGACCTGCTGCCCACCAAGGTCCGCAACGCGATCAACATCGTGATCGATCTCATCAACACTGTGGTGATGGCGCTGTTTTTCACTGGTTCCATTACCGTGATCCAAAACGCCCTGAACAGCGGCCGTACCTCTCCCGCTATGGAGCTGCCCATGGCCGCTGTGTACATCTGCCTGCTGATCGGCTTCGGCCTGGGTGTCCTCCGCGGCATCCAGCAGATCGTGCTTCATGTCATGCACTTCAACAAGAAGGAGCTGACCACTCTGGAGCAGGCTATGGCGGACGCCGCTGAGGAGGCCGCCGCGGCCAAGGGTGATCTGGAAGGAGGCGCGAACTAATGGCTGCATTAATGGTATTTATCGTATTTCTGATCGCAATCGCCGTGTCCGTGCCCATTGGCGTGGCCATGTGCCTGGGTACCCTGTTCCCCCAGTATTTTATGAACGCCGGAGCACCGGTGGACCAGCTGATCAACTTCACACTGTCCGGCGCTGACTCCACTCCCATCCTGGCGGTGCCTCTGTTCATCCTGGGCGGCGTCATCATGGCAGAGGGCGGCATCTCCCGCCGGCTGTTCAACTTCTTCTCCTACTTCGTAGGAAACATCCCCGGCGGTGTGCCCTGTGCGGCTATCCTGACCTGCCTGTTCTACGGCGCCATCTCCGGTTCCGGCCCGGCCACCACCGCCGCCGTCGGCTCCATGTGCATCCCCTTCATGGTGGAAATGGGCTATGAGAAGCGCTGGAGCGCCGGCCTGATCGCCGTGGCCGGCGGCCTGGGCGTCATCATTCCGCCCTCCATCCCCTTCGTGCTCTACTCCCTGGCCACCGGCGTTTCCACCGGCGACCTGTTCCTGGCCGGCGTCATCCCCGGTATCCTGATTGGCCTGTTCATGATGGCCTATGCGGTGATCTTCTGCATCACCAAGGGCGAGGACAAGCAGCGCATCCGCGCCAAGATGTCCGAGCTGCGGGGCAACGGCTTCCTGAAGCTGTTTGCTGACAGCTTCTTCGCCCTGCTGTGCCCCATCATCGTGCTGGGCGGCATCTACTCCGGCATCGTCACCCCCACTGAGGCTGCCTGCGTGTCCGTGTTCTACGCGCTGTTCGTCTCCCTGGTGGTGTACCGCTCCATCACCTTGAAGGACCTGATCCCCTTCCTGGCCAGCTCTGTCAAGACTTACGGCGGCCTGGCCTTCGTGCTGGCTTTCGCCACCGCTTTCGGCCGCGTGCTGTCCCTGACCCGCGCCACCAAGGTGATCGAGGACTTCATTGTGGGCAACTTCACCACTTCCTGGAGCGTCCTGTCTGTCCTGGTCATCCTGTTCCTGATCCTGGGCATGGTCATGGATACCGGCCCCGCCATCGTTATCCTGGCCCCCATCCTGCTGCCCGCTGTGCAGGCCCTGGGTGTGGACTCCGTCCACTTTGGCGTCATCCTGGTGTGCTGTCTGTCCATCGGCCTGGCCACGCCTCCCTTCGGCCTGGACCTGTTCGTGGCCGGAAACCTGGCGGAGGAGCCGCCTATGGCTGTCGCCAAGCGCGCGGTCCCCTTCATCATCGCTTTCCTGCTGGCCCTAGCTCTCATTACTTATGTGGAGCCTGTCAGCTTGGCACTGTTGGGCCGCTGACCGCTGATCTTGGTTCACCCTTGACCTGGCCGGCCTCTGGCCGGCCGGGCAAGTGAACAAATAAAACATACCATTTAAGAGGAGGAAACAAACATGAAGAAATTTGCAGCTCTTGTCCTGGCTGGCGCCATGACTCTGGGCCTGGCCGCCTGCGGCGGCGGCAACACCAGCACCCCCGCCGCCAGCTCCACCCCCGCTGCCAGCACCCCTGCTGCCAGCACCCCCGCTGCCAGCACCGGTTCTGACTACGCCAGCCTGGACCCCGTGGTCCTGCGCGGCGCTGACTCCTCCGGCGTGGGCGCCGCTGCCCAGCAGCTGGGTGAGCTGGTTGCCGAGAAGGTGGACGCCATCACTGGCGGCCAGCTGACCGTTGAGTACTATCCCAACAGCGAGATGGGCGGCGACATGGATATCCAGCAGCAGATGCTGGACGGCACCCTGGACTATGTGGTGCTGCAGACCGCTCCCACCGTCTCCTTCGTGCCCGCCGTGGCCGTGTTCGATCTGCCCATGGTCTTCGCTCAGTATGACGGCGACACCATCGACCAGGTGCTGAACGGCGATGACAGCGAGTTCCTGAAGGCCATTGCCCCCAAGTATGAAGAGAAGAACATGAAGATCCTGGGCTACCTGCAGAACGCCACTTACCGTCTGACCACTTCCAATGTGAAGCTGGACACTCTGGATGCGTTCAAGGGCCTGCAGATCCGCACCATGGAGAACCAGAACCACATGGCTTTCTGGTCTGCTCTGGGCGCTGCCCCCACTCCTCTGGCCTGGCCTGAGGTGTACATCTCCCTGCAGAACGGCACCATCGACGCTCAGGAGAACGCCGCTGATACCTGCATGACCTCCAACTTCCAGGAGGTCCAGAAGTATCTGAACTTCACCAACCACATCCTGTACCTGAACCAGATCATCATCAACAATGACAAGTTCAACAGCCTGGACCCCCTGTATCAGGATGCCCTGACTCAGGCCGTGGAGGAAGCCATTGCTGAGCTGCGTCCCGCTCTGACCGAGCTGGATAAGAGCAGCAAGGACACTCTGGCTGCCGGCGGCATGGAGATGGTGGAGTACGCTCCCGAGTTCTATGACGAGATCCTGAACCTGCAGGGCGTGCAGGATCTGTACACCAAGATCGACGGCGAGGTCGACGGTCTGGGTACCATCCTGCAGGACGAGCTGGCCGCTGTTGCCGGGGCCTGATCCCCAGCTGCGGACAAGCGCGTACCCATGAATTTCAAACGGGCCGGCGCCCCAGCGGCGCCGGTCCGTTTCTTCCTTTGGGTGGCCCCGTGGGTCTGCTCCCGGCAGAGAAATATTCCGGAGGCGGTCCCATGCGTCCAGCCAGATCTGATCCGCTGAAAGACTGCTGTGTTTTGGAGAGGAGCGTTTCTATGGAGCTGCTGAAGAAAAGCCGGGCATTTCTGCTTCTGTTTGTCACCTTCTTCTTCTGGGGGAGCGTGTACGTGGGGGGGAAGCTGATCTCTGACGATGTGCCCGCCCCCCTGCTGGGCTGCCTGCGGTGTTTTGTGGCCTCATTTCCCCTGATGCTCATGGCCCGGAAGCACTTCGGCGTGAAGATCGACCGGGCGGACTGGAAATACTTTGCCGGGGTGGGGGTCATGGGCTATTTCCTCACTATCTTCCTCATCCAGCTGGGGATCTCCCTCACCGGGGCCTCTATGGCCTCCCTGGTCAACTCGGTGACACCAGTGGGGGTCACCATCTTCGCTGCCCTCCACCTGAAGGAAAAGATTACCCCCACCAAGGTGCTATGTCTGGTGCTGGCACTGGTGGGCACCTTCGTCATCACCACCGGCGCCACCGGCCAGGGGGAGATGGCGGGCATCCTGGTGGTGCTGGCGGCAGTGGTCACCTGGAGCGTGGCCTCTGTCTTCATGCGCCAGCTCACCGCCAAGTATCCCCCCATTCTGGTCACAGCCTACGGCATGGTCATCAGTCTGATTTTCCACATCCCTACGGGGCTGGCGGCCGCGGTGCAGGCAGGGGGCACCGGCCTGAGCTCCGCCAACATCCTGGTGGTGCTCTATCTGGGGCTGGTGGGCTCCGGGCTGGCCCAGTACACCTGGACGGCCAGTCTGGCCGAGCTGCCTGCCAGCACCTGCTCCCTCTTTTACCCTCTCCAGCCCATGTTCTCTGCCCTGCTGGGCATACTGCTGCTGAACGAGACTTTCACCCCCTCCTTCCTGGTGGGATTGGTGCTCATCTCCGCTGATGTCATCCTCAGCACCCTGGAGACCCGCAAGCTGGCAAAGCAGGCGCAGGCCGGGTCAGACCGATAAGATATGCTTTTTCTGTCCCGAACTGAAAAATATATTTGATTTTTTCATCGAATTATGGCATAATTGAATCAATATATTAAGATCCGGGACAGAAAGGGGGAGCGCCGTATGAATTTACGGCAGCTGCAATATTTCAAGACCATCGCCGAGCTGGAGCACTACACCCGGGCGGCGGAAAAGCTGTATGTCAGTCAGTCCAACCTGAGCCACTCCATTCAGGAGCTGGAGGACGAGCTGAATGTGGAATTTTTTGTTCGAAAAGGACGCAACATCAAACTGACCAAATATGGGGAGCTGTTCCTCCCCTATGTTTCCCAGGCCCTGAACCTGCTGGACACCGGAGTGGCCCGACTCCAGGATTATATCAACCCAAACAGCGGAACGGTGGTAATGGCCTGCTTTCCCTCCCTGGCGGAGTTCGCGCCTGAGCTGATCGTGCGCTATTTATCCGAGACCAACCGGGTGGGGGTGCGCCTCCAGTTCAACCAGGAGGCCACCTTCATGCAGCTGCGGGACAAGCTGCTGGCCGGGGAGATCGACCTGCTCTTCTGTACTAAAATCGACGACCCCCGGGTGGAAGGGGCCCTCATCGGTGAGCACCAGATCGTCCTGCTGGTCCCGGAGAGCCACCGGCTGGCTCAGCGGGAGTCGGTGGACCTGCGGGAGCTGGACGGGGAGCCCTTCATCTCTTTCGACAACAACTGCCAGCTGCGCTCCGTCACCGACGAGCTGTTCCGGAGCCTGGGCATCCAGCCCAAGATTACCATGGAGACAGCCCAGGACGTCATTATGTACGGCATGGTGGCCGCCAATCACGGCGTCGCTATCGTTCCCAGGCCCCTGGGCGGGACCCCCTACAATGTGAAGGTGCTGCCCATCGAAAACGAGATCCCCGCGCGGAAGCTGTATATCCAATGGAACAAGGAGCAGTATATGCCCCCCGCCGCCGAATATTTCCGGGATTTTATTATCCGCAGCGGCCTGATCTTCAACCACTTCTTGGAGCGGCACAATCTGAAAGAGGGCTCCTGAAGCGAAATGACCGGACAAAAGACTTGGCCGGCCTGTCCCACCTCGGACAGGCCGGCCTTTTTTGGCACATCCCATGCAGGAATTTGAACAATGAATGAAAACTAGCTATTTGACAAATAAGAGGGAATATACTATTCTTTGTATGGTAGTAGTAGACAGAAAAAAGAGAGATGCCCTGCGGCTGTTGCTGAAAAATAGCCAAAGTGGAAGGATTAAAAATTTCCCTTGATCTATGAATTGATTCCATAGGAAATGAGGGAGAGGCCGCCGGGCAGGAACACTGTTTGGGAGAAGCGGGCGAAAGCCTGATAAGAGATTGCTGATCCAAAAAAATGATATGGAGGATTTCACACAATGAGCAAGAAACTGGTATCTGACCTGTTGGTAGACTACCTGGAGCGCCGGGGTGTCACCAAGCTGTTCGGACTGTGCGGCCACACCGTCATCGGCATGCTGGACGCCCTTTCCCGCAGCAAGAAGATCGAGTACATCGGCACCCGGCATGAGGCCGTGGCTTCCACCGCGGCTGACGGCTACGCCCGCATCACCCACAAGGCCTCCGTGGTCATGTGCCACCTGGGCCCCGGCCTGACCAACGTGCTCACCGGCGTGGCCAACGCCTCCCTGGACTCCATCCCCATGGTGGTCATCGCGGGCGATGTGCCCAGCTACTACTTCGGCCGTCACCCCCATCAGGAGATCCAGATGCATGAGGACGGTGACCAGTACAGCATGCTCAAGCCCGTGTGCAAGCGCAGCTGGCGTGTGGACGATGTGGAGGCCCTGCCCTACATCCTGGACAAGGCGTTCCGTCTGGCTGAGGCCGGCCGTCCCGGCCCCGTCCTGGTGGACGTGCCCATGGACATGTTCTCCCGTGAGATGGAGGAGGAGCTGTGGGCCCGCACCTACAAGGACAGCCATGTGACCATGAAGCCCGCCCTGGACCCCGCTGCCGCCAAGGCCATTGCCAAGAAGCTGGTGGAGGCCAAGAACCCCGTCCTCCACGCCGGCGGCGGCATCCTGCTGGCTCAGGCCTCCGAGGAGCTGGCCGCTCTGGCCGAGTTCCTGGATCTCCCTGTGTCCCGCACTCTGGCCGGCCAGGGCTGCCTGTCCGACCAGCATCCCCTGATGGTGGGCCAGACCGGCTTCTGGGGCCTGGAGTTCACCCACTCCCTGACCACCAATGCCGACGTGATCCTGGGCCTGGGCACCCGCTTCGGCGAGGCCGACAGCTCCAGCTGGTATCAGGGCGTCACCTTCGATCCCGATAAGACCACCTTCCTGCAGATCGACATCGACCCCAACGAGATCGGCCGCAACTACGCTGTGGAGATCGGCGCCATCGGCGACCTGAAGATCGGCCTGGCCCAGATCCTGGAGGAAGTGAAGAAGATCTGCCCCGAGGGCAAGAGCAACCCCGAGCTGCGTGAGCAGATCGCTGCCGCCAAGGCCGCGTTCAAGGCCAGCAACGAGGCCATCTCCAACGACGGCCGCTTCCCCATGACTCCCCAGCGCATCCTGAAGGACGTGAAGGAGGTCATCCCCGAGGACGCCATCATCTTCACCGATGTGGGCTGGAACAAGAACGGCGTGGCCCAGGAGTTCGACATCACCGTTCCTGGCACCATCCACCACTCCTCCGGTCTGGCTACCATGGGCTTCGGCGCTTCCGCCGTCCTGGGCGGCAAGCTGGCTGCCCCCGATAAGATCGTGCTGACCCTCACCGGCGACGGCGGCTTCGGCGTCAACCCCACCTGCATGGCTACTGCCGTGGAGAAGGGCATCGCCTGCACCTGGGTGGTCATGAACAACTCCGCTTTCGGCACCATCGCCGGTCTGGAGAACGCCAACTACAAGACCAAGTTCGGCACCGTGTTCCACACTCCCGATGGGGAGTCCTACAGCCCCTGCTGGGCCGACGTGGCCAAGGCCTACGGTGTGGACTCCATCCGCTGCTCTACCGCTGACGAGTTCAAGCCCGCCCTGGAGAAGGCCATCGAGGCCAACAAGGCCGGCAAGCCCTTCCTGGTGGAGGCCCCCATGGAGAACATCGTGGTGCCCACCCCCGGCTGCTGGAACATCAACGACATTTACAGCCCCAACGAGCTGGTCAAGGAGGGCAAGCTGGTCAAGAAGGAGAACGGCCAGTACGTCGCCCCCAGCCACTCCAAGTCCCACAACGCCTAAGTTTGCCCCGCACTTCCTTCTTGTGTGTTTTTTCAGAGAAATGCCGCCCCACTTGGGGCGGCATTTCTCGTCTTTCTAGAAAAGGGCGCAGAGAATGTAAAAATTGAGACCACAGATTGGACGGCCGGAAGTTGCGGCTAATTTCCTTGACACCCCATCTCCGTGGGGGTACAATATCTCACAACAGGACATATGAAGGCAGCTTTGCAGGCCGGACCGGGGAAGGGGCCGGCCTGCGGAAGTGGAGGAAGTTCAGATATGGCAAAACATGTAAAGCGGTCGGTGGTCCCCATCTATCTGGTGGGTGCGGTCTGGCTGGCCTATGCGCTGCTGTTCCCACTGTACCAGCCGGTCCATTACCTGCTGTGCGGGGCGCTGTCGGCGGCGGCCTTCATCGTGGGGAAGGGACTCTTCCCCAATAAGGTGTATGAGGTGCCCGGAGAGCCGGAGGAGAACAAACAGGAGGAGCCCGAGAAGAAGGAACCTCCTAAAAGTACCGGCGATCCGGAGATCGACGCCCTCATCAAAGAGCGGGACCGGGCGGTGGGTGAGATGCGCCGCCTCAACGACAGCATCGAGGACGAGGAGATATCCGCCCAGATCGATCATCTGGAGGAGGTCACCCGGAAGATCATCGACCTGGTGGTGAAGCAGCCTAAAAAGCTGCCCCAGATCCGCCGGTTTCTGGATTACTATCTGCCCACCACCCTGAAGATCCTGAATGCCTATGACCGTATGGATGCGGCCGGCATCTCGGGGGAAAATATCGACGCCACCAAGAAGAAGGTGGAGCAGATGATGGCTACCATCTCCCAGGCTTTTGACAGGCAGCTGGACGCCCTGTTCGGGGATGAGGCACTGGACATCTCTACCGATATCACCGTCATGGAGCAGATGCTCCAGCGGGAGGGGCTGGGCGGCCAGAAGAAGGACGGAGACGGAGGCGTGACCCTGGAGCTGTGAGCCGAGAAGAGTGGGGGAGACCGTGGAACAGGTGGAGAAACTGATCATGGGGCAATGGAGATGGCCGTGCTGACGGGATATGACTTCTGGAAAGCGGGGACCGAGGTCCCGTGATATCTAGGACAATGAGATCAGAAACGTGACGATACAGGAGGAAACGACAATGAGCGACAATCTGGATATGACCCCTCAGCTGACTCTGACGCCGGAGGCGGACACCGCTGCGGCCGCGGCACCGGCCGCCCCGGAGGCCCCCACCTTGACCCTCGAGCCTGCAGCGGCGGACCCGGCTGACGAGGCCGCAGCCCAGAAGGAGCGGGACGCTCACGCCGTCAAGCTGGATGAGAGCCAGCTCACGGAGGCGGAACGGAAGATGGTGGATGAGTTCTCCCAGAAGATCGACATCACCGACTCCAGCGTGGTGCTCCAGTACGGCGCCGCCGCCCAGAAGAACATCGCCGGCTTCTCGGAAAACGCACTGAACAACGTGCGGACCAAGGATCTGGGCGAGGTAGGGGAGGCCCTGTCCTCTCTAGTGGTGGAACTGAAGGGCTTCGGCAAGGAGGAAGACGAGGGCGGCTTCCTGGGCTTCTTCAAAAAGAAGCGGGATAAACTGGAGGCCATGAAGACGAGCTACGCCAAGGCCGAGGTCAACGTGGACAAGATCGTGCGGGTGCTGGAGAACCACCAGGTGGTGCTGATGAAGGACATCGCCATGTTGGACCAGATGTATGACCTCAACACCAAATACTACAAAGAGCTGACTATGTATATCATCGCGGGGAAAAAGCGGCTGGAGCATGTCCGGGCCCACGACTTGGAGGAGCTGAAGAAGAAGGCCGCCGAGACCGGGGCCCAGGAGGACGCACAGAAATACAACGACTATGCCAACCTGTGTAACCGCTTTGAGAAGAAGCTCCACGATTTGGAGCTCACCCGGATGATTTCCATCCAGATGGGCCCTCAGACTCGGCTGATCCAGAACAACGACACCCTGATGCTGGAGAAGATCCAGTCCTCCCTGGTCAACACCATCCCCCTGTGGAAGAGCCAGATGGTGCTGGCCCTGGGGCTGGAGCACAGCCGCCAGGCCACGGCCGCCCAGTCCGCAGTTACCGACATGACCAACCAGCTGCTCCAGAAGAACGCGGACCTGCTGAAGATGGGCACTATCGAGACCGCCCGGGAATCTGAGCGCTCCGTGGTGGATATCCAGACCCTCCAGCACACCAACCAGCAGTTGATTTCCACCCTGGACGAGGTGATGAAGATCCAGCAGGAGGGCAGCCAGAAGCGGAAGGAGGCCGAGCTGGAGCTGGGCCGCATTGAGGGCGAGCTGAAGCAGAAGCTGCTGGAGCTGAGAGGCTGAGGCCGGCGGTCCTGTCCCGCTGCGTGAGGTGAAACGATGAACTTTTTGAAAAAGACTTGGGTGGCCATAGCGCTGACTGTGATCATGGTCGTGGCGGCTATCGGCGTGGGTCAGCTGCGGGCTCCCGTCCCCGGAATGCCCACAGACACATCCAACAGTGCCTCCGGCGCGCTGGACACCTCCCTGTCCACGTCGGAGTATGACACCTGGATCTCAGATCAGGCCGGGGTGCTGTCCTCCTCCGCAGAGGAGCAGATCAGCCTCTATAACGCCAACTGGGACTATCGGTACAACAGTCTGATCGCCGTACTGATGGTGGACAGCCTGGATGGGCAGGACATCGAAAGCTATGCTTACGACCAGGGGACCCAGATCGGCCTGGGCCAGGGCGACGCCCTGCTGGTGGCTGCGGTGGATGACGAGCTCTATTACGTGGCTACAGGCAACGACTTCTCCACCATCCTGACCAGCAGTGTGACTTCCCGGCTGGATGGGATGCTTTCCAGCAACTTCGGTGCCCAGCGCTTTGAAGAGGGTGTGCTGTCCTTCTTTGCGGAGATGAACCAGGTATATATAGACAACTTCGGACTGGGCAACGCCGGAGGGGGAGGGAGCTACCAGGTCAATGAGCGGACCATGGGGGTGATCTCCCTGCTGGTCCTTCTGGTGGCGGCCCTGATGGTGCTCTCCGCCATCGACCGGGCGCGCTACAACAGCTACCGGGCACGTTTTTATGGGGTGGCCTCCCCACCCTATGTGTTCCGGCCTATCCTCTTCTGGCATGGTCCGGGATACGGCTGGTACCGGCGCCATTGGCACCGTCCGCCGCCGCCACCGCCCGGAGGTCCGAGAGGGCCCAGAGGACCAGGTGACCCCGGTGGATTTGGCGGGATCGGCGGCGGCAGCCGTCCGCGGAGCGGAGGATCACGTGGCGGCGGCTTTGGCGGCAGCGGTGGTTTCGGAGGCTCCTTCGGCGGCAGCCGCGGCGGAGGCTTCGGCGGTTCCCGCGGCGGTGGCTTTGGTGGGAGCTTCGGCGGTCGTGGCGGAAGCTTCGGTGGCCGTGGCGGAGGCTTCGGAGGCGGCTTTGGCGGTGGCCGCGGCGGCGGCTTTGGCGGCCGGTGAGTGCTGAACAGCAGAATGCCCCGTCCCGCCGTCACCGGTCCGCGTCTGGCTGGTCCCCAGCATGGGCGGGGCTTCCTCCCAAGAGGGCCGGAGACCCGGCCAGGGCCCAGAGGACCTGAAAGAAATGCAAGCAGACAGCCCCTTAAGGGGCCCTGAAAAGTTTGGGATCTCTCCCCTTTTCGGGCCTCTTAAGGGGCGCTTTTTATGCCTGCGGCCTGTAAGGAGACAAAAAAGCAGAAAATGAATGTTGCGATTATGTTGCTATTATATAAAAATTAGTGAAAATATTGTGAACTAAATCAATTGAATTTTGGAGCCCGACTTTCTATAATGAGATCATACCACTCCGGCAAAAAATAAAAGCTGAGGAGAGATGAACATGGGCGAAGAAAAAAGTAATGTTGTCATTACAGAGGAAGGAGCACTCAGTGTGAAGAAGCTGACCTTCTGGGAAGCAGCTATGATCATCGTGGGTGCAAATATCGGAGCCGGTATTTTAGGACTGGCTTATTCCTCCCGGAAGGCCGGATGGCCTATCCTGCTGATGTGGCTTATTATCGCGGGGGTATTTACGACGGTCTCCATGCTGTATGTGGCTGAGACTACCCTCCGCACGAAAAAGCCCATGCAGCTGCCGGGGCTGGCAGAACGATATGTGGGAAAATTGGGGGCGGTACTGGTCTTTATTTCTGTGTGCGCCAACTCCATTGGCTGCATGATCTCCTATACCAGCGGCAGCGGAGAAATTTTGGCTGAGCTGCTGGGGATCTCCCCCACACTTGGAAGCCTGATCTTTACTGTGCCGGCCGTAGTAGTAGTGTGGCTGGGACTGAAAGCAACCGGCCTGGCAGAAAAATTTATCAGTACCGGCATGATCATTTTGCTGGCCGTTATTATCGGGGTCTCCTTCTTATCTGGGAAAGCGGATATCAGCCAGGCGATCTACACCAACTGGACCTATGCGGTGCCTGTGTTCAACGTGGCGATCTTCTGCTATATCGCCCAGTATGCAGTCCCTGAACTGGCCCGCGGCCTGCGGCATAATGCTCGCGCACTGCCCAAAGCGGTCACCATCGGCATGCTGATCACCGGGATACTGCTGGCACTGGTCCCTCTGGCTGTCATTTCCCTTACTGGACCGGACAATGTCACGGAGGTAGCGACGCTCGCCTGGGGCCAGGCGCTGGGCAGCTGGGCAATGTTTGTAGCCAACATTTTTGCCCTGTGCGCCATGATGACCTCTTACTGGGCAGTGGGCGGCTCTATGCTGACGAACATTGTGGACATGTTCAAGTTCAAGAGCGAGAATCATGTGCCGACCCGCCTGATCTCGCTGGCATGTGTGGTTCTGCCTCCATTCATTTTAGCTTACAGCGGCTTGGTCAGCTTTGTAGACGCCATTTACCTGGCTGGGACCTTCGGTGGTGTCATTATGTCCATTCTGCCTGCGCTGATGGTAAACAGTGCCCGGAAAAACGGCGACATGGAGCCGCCCTGGAAGTGCGGCTGGTACTCTGCGCGGTGGGTCCAGGTGCTCATCATCACGCTCTTCTGTGCGGCAGCCCTCTATGCGGTTTTGGATCTGGTGGGGATCCTGCCCTCAGGCTGGTAAAAGAGGGAGGAAAATGCAATGCGTGTCATTCCCAAAGACAAAGTGATCTTCAGCTTCAATGCGGAGCATCCCTGT
The DNA here is from genome assembly GCA_003112755.1 of Lawsonibacter asaccharolyticus. Classification (NCBI taxonomy): domain Bacteria; kingdom Bacillati; phylum Bacillota; class Clostridia; order Eubacteriales; family Oscillospiraceae; genus Lawsonibacter; species Lawsonibacter asaccharolyticus. The sequence continues at coordinate 1,722,032 of BFBT01000001.1, forward strand.
CAATATAGCGTCGAGGATGGGGAGACCTTCTGGGTGGAGACAGATGACTGTTACAGCGGCCAGATCACAGACGCCTCGGTAAAGCGTCCGGATATCGATATCACGATCATGGACTGCTCTGTTGGGCCGATCGAGGTGCGGGGTGCCAAGCCGGGAGATACCCTGTGTGTGGAGATCCTGGCCATTGAGCTCGGCAGACAGGGGGTTATGGTGACCTCAAAGGGATTGGGCGTACTGGGGGACCGGATTACAGAGGCTGACACTAAGGTGATTCCCATTGAGGATGGATTTGCCTGCTTTTCTGACAAGATCCGTCTCCCATTGACCCCAATGGTGGGTGTGTGCGGGGTAGCCCCCAGACCTGGGCTGGATATCCACTGTGCAGTGCCGGGGGATCACGGCTCTAATATGGATACGAAGATGGTGAAGGCGGGGGCCCGTGTCTATCTTCCTGTGTCGGTCCCAGGAGCCGGCCTGGCAGTGGGGGACCTGCACGCCTGTATGGGTGACGGGGAATTAAGCGGGACCGGGATCGAGACACCCGGCCGGATCTGTCTCAAAACCACGCTTTACAAGGACCGGTCGGTGAGCAGACCGGTCATCGAGACAGTGGAAGCCCTCTATTTTACAGCATCCGCTGTGACTTTGGACGATGCTATTCGATTGGCGGTATCTGATACAGTTGCCTTTCTGGAGAAAAAACTGGAACTGGATTTTCCGGATGCATACCGTTTGCTAAGTGCGACTTGTGACATTCAGATCAGTCAGGTAGTCAATGATTTGAAGACAGTTCGGGTCCGCTGCCCCAAATTTGATACAGGGATCCCCACGCTGTGAGGCGCGGCCAATGTCCAGACAGCCCCTGATCGGGGGCTGTCTGGCATTTTTGCACTTATACGTCCGGCTTGAACGCTTCAGCGTTCCATGATATACTGACTTTGACCCGGTTAGAAAGGGGGGAGGTGGGCCTGTGCTCGGTAAGATAAGGCGGATGTGTCCCCTCTGCTGGCAGGACAGCGTGATTTTAGTGGTGACCATGGCGGTGGTATTGGACCTGGGTCTGCTGCTCCAGCCCGTAGGGGCGGATGACTGCCATGCAGCCTTGCTTTTTGTGACAGGTGTCTTGGTGGTGGCCCGTTCTACCAATGGATATTTTTATGGGATGACGGCGAGCCTGATCGCCGCAGTGGTCGTGAATTATGCCTTTATGGAACCCTATTACCGGTTTGAGCTGCGGGGGGCTGGTTACCCATTCACATTTGTCACACTGTTTAGTGTCTCTATCGTGACCAGCGCGCTTACTACCCATATCAAAGAGCAGGAGGAGGCCCAGATCGAGGCGGAGCGGGAGCGACTGCGCGCCAATCTGCTCCGGGCAGTGGGGCATGACCTGCGGACTCCGCTGACTTCCATCATCGGATCAGCAGAGGCGATACTCAGTCCGGGAAATTGTCTGAGCGATGAGGAGAACAGGACCCTGCTCCGCAATGTGTGCAGTGAAGCAGAGTGGATGATCCGTATGGTAGAAAATTTATTGTCTATCACCCGTGTAGGCGGGGCGTCTTACCACTTGAAAAAGAGTCCGGAGATGCCAGAGGAAGTAGTGGGTGAGGTAATGGAAAAATTCCAAAAGCACTTCCCCAATACCACAGTGGAAGTAGAGGTGCCTGACGTCCTGCTGGAAGTGCCTATGGATGCGATGCTGATCGAGCAGGTGCTATACAACCTGATGGAAAATGCGGTGATCCATGGGATGGCGGAGAAGATCCGGATTCGGGTAGATGCGGGAAAGCACTGGGTCCGTTTTTCTGTCAGTGACAACGGGGCGGGGATCCCGCAGGAAAAGTTGGAGCATCTATGCGGGGACTATATGGAATTGGCAGATACCAGTTCTGGAGATAAAAAACACAATATGGGTATTGGGCTGATCGTCTGCCGCGATATTATCAAGGTGCACGGAGGAAATTTTGAAGGCAGAAATCAGCTGGAGGGAGGCACGGAGTTTTGGTTCACGCTTCCCTTAAAGGAGGAACGGCAGTATGGCGGTCATAAAGGATAAAATTTTAGTGATCGAGGATGAAAAAAGTATCAACTATCTGATCGGAACGGTCCTGACAGCCAATGGATATGATGTCATCAAGGCCTATACCGGAACAGAAGCGTGTCAGATGCTTGACGCCTACTGCCCTGACTTGATTATTCTGGATCTGGGGCTCCCAGATATGGATGGAGTGGATATCATCCGACGTATTCGAGGGTGGAGCGTTGTTCCAATTATAGTGGTATCTGCCAGGACCAGAGAACGAGACAAGATCGAAGCATTGGATCTTGGCGCGGACGACTATCTGACCAAACCTTTCGGCGGAGGAGAACTGCTGGCGCGTATCCGCACCGCTCTGCGCCATACCAGGACGCAAGCCGCCGATCCTGGATTGGCGCGTACAGGGATCTACCGGTGTGGCCGGCTGCGAGTCGATTTTGACAGCCATCTGGTATGGCTGGGAGAAGAGAACGTGCATCTGACTCAGAGTGAGTATAGGATCGTTGCTCTGTTGACCCAATATGCCGGAAAAGTTTTGACATATGATTTTATCATTCGAGAGATCTGGGGGCCGAATGCTGTAGGAGATACTCAAAATCTGCGGGCCAATATGGCAAAGATCCGTCGCAAACTAGAAAAGAACCCGGCGAAACCCCAGTATATTTTTACTGAGGTAGGTGTGGGTTACCGCATGGCAGAAGGAGATTGAGGTCCCTTGCAAATGAAAAACAGCATATTATAATTGTAAGAGATCCAATCATATTCTTGACAAAAAGCGCGATGTCTACCAAAAGTCTACCAAAAAAGGGCGGCGGGAGCCTGGAGTTTCAGGGCCTCGCCGCCCCTTCTGTTTTCATGTGTCTACCAAATGTCTACCAGGGAAACTTTTTAGGCGTGATCTCAGGGATTTTTCCCTTGATCTTCCCCTTTTTATAACCAATTCCTCCTGTGTCAGAAGTGTTGTACAGGCATAGTGGGCCGAAATGTTCTAGAAAAGGCCCGGTTTGTCAGAAAACAGCGACTTTTGCCAATATAAAAAGGAGGAATATCCAATGAGAAACCTGAAGCGTGCTCTCAGCCTGGCTCTGGCTTCCGTTATGCTCCTGGGCATGATGGTCGTGGGCTCCAGCGCTAAGGGTATCGACGATTTCACCGACAAGGCCGAGATCGTCAATCAGGATGCCGTGGCGGTCACCTCTGCCATCGGCATGTTCGAGGGCTACGAGGACGGGTCCTTCGGCCCCGAGAACGTAGTCACCCGCGCCGAGATGGCGGTCATCATCTGCACCATGCTGTATGGTGCCGGTGTGAACGTCAACCAGTTCGCGGAGACCAATGTGTTCACCGATGTCCCCGCCTGGGCGGAGGGCTATGTGAACCTGTGCTCCAGCCTGGGCATCGTGGCCGGCGTGGGCGAGGGCAAGTTTGACCCCAACGCCACCGTGACCACCGCGCAGGCCGTGCTGATGCTGTGCCGCGCCCTGGGCTACTTCCAGAACGCCGCTGACTTCGGCGACAACTGGATGCTGGCCGCCACTGCCAAGGGCACCGCTCTGGGCCTGTACGGCGACCTGAAGCTGGCCGCCAACGAGGGTCTGACCCGCGACAACGTGGCTGAGCTGGTGTTCAACGCCCTGACCAAGGCTGTGCCCGTTCAGTACAATGAGCTGCTGGGCGTGTACTACAACGAGAACAAGGGTATCCTGTACTCCCTGACCTACTACTACACCGATACCCTGGGCTACAAGAACTTCGACCTGGTCTACAAGACCAACGAGAACACCGATTACGGCCGTCCCGGCACCACCTGGGGCATCGGCTCCTATCGGATGGACGGCAACCCCTCCGGCGAGGGCAACAAGGAAGGCGTTCTGAATGAGGACGGCTCCCTGATCCCCGAGCGGGTGAAGATGACCTCCGATGATGAGATCATCACCGTGGCCGACACCCCCGACTTCACCTACACCGCCAACACCAAGGAGAACGTGATCTACAAGGCCGTTGGCAAGAGCGTGGTGGACGATTACACCTGGAATGTCTATGTAGACGGCGATGAGCAGGCTGATCCTGCGATCCCTGACAACGACAAGGACACCGACTACGCCTACACTGCCAAGGGCGCTACCACCGAGATCTATGTGGACGACGTGAACGACACCGTCACCGTGGTCATGATCAACCACTACATGGCCGAGGTCACCAAGGTCAAGGACGGCGAAAACACCGTCCGCGTGCTCAGCAACAAGACCATGACCAACCCCATCGACGAGCGCACCATCATCGCTGACGGCTTTGCCAAGGGCGACTATGTGGTGGTCACCGTGGACGTGAACGACGATGATGACTCCTTCATCGCCTCCATCGCTGATCCCGAGGCTGTCGAGGGCACCGTGACCCGCGTCAGCAAGGACTCCGACCCCGAGGGCAACCAGGGCAGCTATGTGAAGATGGACGATGGCAGCAAGCACACCTATTCCAAGTACACCGCGTCCGACCTGGACGACATCAATGAGGAGCATCCCACTCTGGACATCTCCTACCGTCTGTATCTGGACCCCAACGGCTATGTGATCGGCTTTAAGGCTCTGGAGGGTTACTACGACAACTATCTGTATGTGCAGGATGCTGACGTGTCCCTGAGCACCATCACCGCCAAGGTGGTCTTCACCGACGGCACCGCCAAGACCGTGGAGATCGACGACGAGTATGTCGCTCTGAGCTCCAGCAACACCAAGTTCGACACCGATAACGATGGCAAGATCCAGGGTGCCGAGATCACCGCCGCTGTCACCCTGCTGGCCGGCAACGTCTTTGCCTACACTGAGGACAACGGCGTCTACACCCTGCGTCAGATCGTGAATATGAACACTACCCGTCCCAGTACCAACCGCTACAAGGACACCCAGGACAAGGCTGAGGATACTGGCGCCGGGACTGTGACCATCAACAACGACGCCGCCTACATCAAGGCGAACGGCACCTCCTACATCGTGGACGAGCAGACTGCCTTTGTGGATGTGGACGAGAAGACTCTCTACACTGGCTTCGAGAACGTGCCTGACTACCGCAACGGCACCGGCACCGACTATGTGAAGTTCTGGGCCATCGACAGCACCGATGACGGCGTTCTGGACGCTGTGTTCATCTATGGCGGCGTGGCCTCCAACAGCAACAAGACCTACTTCTATGTGAAGGATGCCGGCGACTTCGAGACCTACGACAAGAACAAGACCTACAAGGAGCACAACGTCTACGTGGACGGCGAGCCCACTGCCATGGTCTTCACCCAGAGCGCCCACAACAGCGTCAACGCCAAGGGTGTCTACTGCGTTGAGACCACCAACGGCGACGGCATCGTCACCTCCGTGACCTACATCGGCACCAACACCAATGGCGTCCAGCAGGCTTACACCAACGATGATGTCAACAATGACTTCTACACCGTGAAGGCCGTTGGCTCCCGCAGCTTCTCCCTGAACGACGCCAACCAGGAGCAGCTGACTGTGAACAACGAGACCGTCTATGTTCTGGCCACCTATGACCTGAAGGACAACAAGAGCACCTATAAGGCTCCCTCTGTGGGCGACGGTTCTCTGGATGACCTGAAGGAGGATGTGAAGAACGACGGCGACTACTTCACCTATGTCTATGTCGCCAAGACTTCCAACGATGGCAAGACCGCTGACCTGATCTTCATCGAGCAGTGGGAGAAGAAGCCCACCGTTTACTCCACTGTGAACTTCGACAACAGCATCCGGACTGTAGTCGACGGCAACAATGACCCTGTCGCCAACGGCGACAAGGTGGCCAACGGCACTGTTCTGACCATCACTCCCAATGTTGCCGCTGGTCAGAACGAGGCACTTGTGGTCGAGGCCAACGGCACTGCCGTGACTCCCGACGGCACCGGCGCCTATAAGTACACTGTGACTGGAAATACCGTTCTGTCTGCTAAGGTCGTTGCACAGAAGATCACTGTTGATCTGGTGATGAACCAGAAGGCCATTGTGGAGATCGACGGCGTGAAGTACACTTCTGACGCCAATATCGACCTGGCCGCTGGCGTCCATGACTTCAAAGTGACCTATGCTACTAACGTCCCTGCCTACCTCCAGGGTGAGACCGGCGATGCCAAGGTCACTGTGGATGATTTCGGCGGCGGCACGAAGATGATCAATGTGACCGGTTCCGGCACTCTGACTGTCGGCGTGGAGTCCTTTGATCTGACCCTGCCCGCTAATGTGACCGGTGCTTGGGATGCCCAGGCTGCTAATGCGAACGCCACTACTGCGGTTCCCAAGGATGCTGTGGTGACCATTACCTATGAGGCGGCGGACGATACCGCTACCGACTGGGCTTCCGCCACCATTGAGATCAACGGTGTGGCCGAGACTGCCACCATCGCTGCCCAGGGCAATGGCACTGGAACCAAGGCTAAGGTGACCTATCAGCTGACCATGACTGAGGACACCACTGTCGGCGACGTGAAGGGAACTCAGAAAACCTACACTGTTACCAGTTCTGTTGCCGACTATGAGCTCAAAACTGATAAGGAGGAGTATGTGAAGGGTGAGACCGTTAAGGTAACCCTGACCAAGACTACCAACGGTGTAACCGCAAATACTACCGTTAACAGTGTGACTGCTACTCCTACCATCAGCATCTCCAATGGGAATGTTAAGGCTGGTACTGCGGACACTCCCGAAATTGTGACCTTTGACTTTACAATTGCTGCAAATACCGAGCTGACTGCAATGGTCCTGGCCTAAGGCGCTTTTAGCTCCTAAAGGCTGAGATGATCCCCCCGGACTGACGTCCGGGGGGATCACTGTTTATTTTTATGATTCTTTTGATATCCCCCTGGGGTAATGAGAATATCAAAAGGAAAATGCGGCCCAGGAACATAGAACAAAATTGTGGGTCATCTTTTCAACCCATACAGGGCGAATTCCGAGCCTGGAGCGCAGAGAGTGCCGTCCTTTGGGACAAACTGGACGCTGGAGAGGCTCTCCCAGTCGACCCCCACCAGAGCCGCACTGTCTGAACCATTCATGACCGCCTTGGAACAGTACCAAACATGGCAGGGCAGACGGTCCGCGGCACCGGGGATAAAAAACCACTCCGCGAATCCCGCGGCAAAAAGAGAGTTGGTAAAGGAGAGATACAGGCCGTCTGTCCTGTTGATCCCCCCTGTGTCATACTGGCCCGAACTGACCTGGTTCATCCGCAGGATAACATTACCCAGAGCTGAGACGCCGCAGATGTGGAAATGGAGCCGCAGCTGGCGGAAACGGCTTTTGTCGATCTCCGGGAAGCTCAAACTGATCAGACTGCTTTCCTCTGTCAGAGACCATTCCCCCAGCCTGACCCAGCAGTTTTCGCTCCGCAGGGCCGCCGTGTCTGCCTCGTGGGACTGGCTCAGGGCCCTGATCTGGGCGGCCAGCTCCGTCTTGTCAGCCTTTCCGCTCTCCAGGGCGGAGATGCGCCCCTCCGCCGCCGAGAGGGCGGTCTTGTCAGCCTTCTGCTCCACCACGTTGGACAGGCTGTCCACTGCAGATCTGTCGGCCTTCTGGCCCGCCTGCTCCGCCAGGGCGCGGAGCGCCCCGTCCACCCTGGCGTTGTCGGAGTTGAAGTCCACTCGCTCCACCTTGTCCGCGGCCTCCCACTGGGAGAGCCCATAATACTGCGTCTGTCCGCTTGCCATAAAAATTCCCTCCTGTCCTGACTGGGCCCGGCAGATCCGGACCCGCTCAAAACCGGAGGGAAAAGCTGTTTTGTGAGACGTTTCAATACAAATTATGGAAGTGAAGCGGAACTGCGCCCATTTCCGCCCCGCCTGTGCGGAAGCCCCGGTATTGAGAGAGGCGGCCCGATGGCGGCGCCGCGCCTCCTCCTTCTCTCTGCGGCTCCCATTTCACCCGTGCAGGGCGGACTCCTGTTCCATGGCGGTGAAGAAGGGGACGCCGAGATGGCTGTAAAAGGCCAGATAGATGATGATATCCCTGGGTGCGTGGATGTCGCTGATCTCAGCGCCGATGTACTTGCCCACCAATCCTCTGGCGACCAGGATGTCCCAGCACTGGTTGGACAGACGCTCAATGCTTTTCGAGATGGTTTTTACCGACTGCGGCTCCCCGTTTTTGCCACGGAGCAGCACAGCCACTGGAGAATAGATGTCCCGTGTGAAGTGGAGCTCATCGATGGTCTGTCTGTGGGTGAACAGCAGCTCTGCGGCAATGTCCACAGCACGGGCCAAGGGGCGGGTGTCGATCCCGGCGGCCCCGAAAATAGAGCGGATAACAGTTTCTGTTTTCGTCATAAAGACCTATCCTTTCCCTGGAATATGCCCCTATCATAAAGTAAATTCCGGGAAACAGATGGTAAGAGACATAAAACGACAAAAATCCTCGCAATTCCACCTCCAAAAAAGACACTTTCGGAAGAGAGCTGGGGCTATGGAGAAGCGCGGGATATGGAGAGCGACCCGGCAGAAAAATGCCCCGTCGTTTGTCACGCCGTACTGGGGCGCCGCGCCCTGCCTGCGGCGGGGGGCCACATGACGAAAGGGTCCCCTGAACTTTTCCATAGAAGCTGCCTTTTGGAACAGGCCGGGCCGACGGCCTCACTGTTTGGACGGAACAAAAAAGCCCGGTGACGGAGCGCTCCCGCGCCTCCGTCACCGGGCCCTGTCAAAACAGTTACTTTTCGTCGCACACCTGGAAGATATAAAATTTCAGATAATAGGAGTCGTCTGCCGCCCACAGGATGGGATGGTCGGGCGACTGAGTGCGGTATTCCACCTGCCGCAGGCGCTTGTGGACGTTCCGCGCCGCCTGACCGATGGTCTGGGTGAACAGCTCATAGTCCATGAAGTGGGAGCAGGAGCAGGTGGCCAGAAAGCCCCCGTCCCGGACCAGCTTCATGGCCCGCAGGTTGATCTCCCGGTATCCCTTGACCGCCTTTTTCACCGAGCTGCGGGACTTTGTGAACGCAGGCGGGTCCAGGATCACCACATCGAATTGCTCCCCCTGCTGCTCCAGCTGGGGGAGCAGGTCGAACACATCCGCGCAGAGGAACTCCACCCGGTCCTCCAGCCCGTTGAGGGCCGCGTTCTCCCTGGCCTGGGCCACCCCAAGCTCGGAGGCGTCCACCCCAATGACGTGCTCCGCCCCGCAGATACCGGCGTTGAGGGCGAAGGAGCCCGTATGGGTGAAGCAGTCCAGCACCCGGGCGCCCCGGCAGAGCCGCCCCACCGCCTGGCGGTTATACTTCTGGTCCAGGAAGAAGCCGGTCTTCTGGCCGTCCTTCACATCCACGAAGTAGCGGACCCCGTTCTCCACGATCTCCACCTTGGTGTCAAAGGGAGCCCCCAGGAAGCCCTTGTACCGTTCCATCCCCTCCTGGAGGCGGACCTTGGCGTCGCTGCGCTCATAGACGCCCCGGATGGCGATGCCGTCCTGGGCCAGCAGCTCCTTCAGCAGCTCCACGATGGTGACCTTGAAGCGGTCGATGCCCAGAGCTAGGGACTCTACCACCAGCACGTCGGAGAACTTGTCCACCACCAGCCCCGGCAGGAAGTCCGCCTCCCCGAAAACCAGGCGGCAGCTGCTGGTGTCCACCACCTTTTTCCGGTACTCCCAGGCGTTTTTCAGCCGCATGAGGAAGAAATCCTCGTTGATCTCCGCGTCCGGGTCCCGGGTGAGCATCCGAACGGTAAGCTTGGAGCGCCGGTTCAGAAAGCCCTGGCCCAGCGGCCAGCCGTTCTCGCCGCAGACCCGGACCAGGCCGCCGTCCTCCGCCCCCGGCGAGATATCCGCGATCTCATTGTCATAGACCCAGGGGCCGCCTTTCTGCAGGTTCCGTCCCTCTCCCTTTTTCAGTGTCACAACAGCGTCTGTCATAAAAGTTCCTCCTGCCCAGAGGGGGCATTTTCTGTTTTAAGGCATTGCTTCCGAGGCGCGCCGGTGTCCATCATTTCATTTTCCCGCGCAAAAGGTCTTTGCCTTTTACCACTCAAAATAGTCGCTCACTTGTGTTAAATGAAATACAAATACCCGGCGTAGCATACCATTTTCATCTGGCTGTACATTTTGGTGCATCTCTGTTAGGCGGTACTCTCCCACAAAATACATTGCTTTATCTTTCTTTTCAAAAACAAGAAGATGCTTTTTGTTGGTTCTATGGGACAAAACCTCGATATTTAGATGGTACATATGTTTATTTTCGTCAGGACTATCCTGATGTCCTCTCCGACCTATCCCGGTGTACATACAGTGGGAATAAGAACCGGTGGGATAAAAATAATCTGTATAGATCTCGCCATCGTTCATAAATAGAAGAATAGTATCTGTTTGAGCAGATACTGCGATCCCCTTTTGAGTATCACCGCCCAAAAGGACGCTGATTTCCTGACGAGTGTTGAACTTCTGTTTAAAAGAGAGCTTCATGCTTGTCCTCCCTACAAGTGTTAGCGATTCCTTCGTTCCATCCGCAGCACCGTCTCCACATGGGCGGTCCTGGGAAACAGATCCACCGGCTGGGCCTGGACGGCCTGGTAGCCCAGCTCCTCCAGCCGTTTCACATCCCGGGCCAGGGTGGCCGGGTCGCAGGAGACGTAGACGATGCGGTCCGGCGCCATGGAGGACAGCACCGCCGGCACCTCCGGGGCGAGCCCTTTGCGGGGCGGGTCCACGCAGATGACCTGGGGACGCAAGCCCTGGCCGGCCAGGCGGGCCGCCACCTCCCCCGCGTCCCCGCAGAAGAATTCCGCGTTGGTGACACCGTTGCGCAGGGCGTTGGCCCTGGCGTCCTCGATGGCCTGGGGGACCACCTCCGCCCCGATGACATGCCCGGCCAGGCGGGCCAGGCACAGGGAGATGGTGCCGATGCCGCAGTACAGGTCCAGCACCGTCTCCTCCCCGGTGAGCCCGGCGAATTCCAGCGCCAGCTGGTACAGCCGCTCCGTCTGATCCCGGTTGATCTGGAAGAAGGAGGGAACGGACAGGCGGAAAGTGAGCCCGCACAGCTCCTCCTCCAGCCAGTCCCGGCCCCAGAGGGTGCGGTACGCATCGCCCAGGATCACGTTGGTATCCCGGAGATTCACATTGAGGACCAGCCCGGCCAGCTTGGGGACAGCGGCGCGCAGGGCACCGGACAGCTCTCCGGTGTGGGGCAGCTCCTTCCCGTTGGCCACTACGCAGCACAGGGCTTCCCCCGCCCGGTTGGTACGGATATACAGGTGCCGGATCAGCCCCCGGCCGGTGGACTCATCATAGGCGGGGATCTGAAAGTCCTCCATCCAGCCCTTGAAGGCCAGACGCAGGGCCGTATCCGCCTCCGGCTGGAGCAGGCAGTCTTCCGTGTCCACCACGTCATGGCTCCTGGGGCGGTAAAAGCCGATGGACAGCCCGCACTTTCCTCGGGAGACAGGGAACTGCACCTTGTTGCGGTAGCGCAGGGGGGACTCCGCCCCCAGTACCGGAGGCAGTTCCAGATGGACGCCGCCCACCCGCTCCAGGGCGTCCCGCACCCGCTGGCCCTTGGCCGCCAGCTCCTCCTCATAGGACATGTGGCGGTACTGGCACCCCCCGCACCGCCCGCTGTAAGGGCAGTCCGGCTCCTGCCGGACGGGGGAGGGGGAGATCAGGCGGGTCCCTTTGCCCCAGGCCACCCCCTTGTTCACCTTGAGCAGCTGGACCTCCCAGTCCTCCCCCCGGATGGTCCCGGGAATGAAGACCACCCGGCCGTCCAGACGGGCCACCCCCATTCCTTCCGCGGTATAGCCCTCGATATGGAGGGGATGCACTGTGTTTTTTCTGACCTCGGCCATGGGATTCCCTCGCTTCAAAACCGTTTTTCTTATCATATCATGGCCGGATGGAGCCGTAAAGCCCATTTTGCCTCAGGACGGCAGAGAGAACAGGAGCGCCGCCCTTTCGGGCGGCGCTCCGCATAGGGCGCAGAGGGCGGCGGTCAGTCCCGAAGGGCCTGATACACCGCCAGGGAGACCTGGGAGATGGCGGCGATGCCCGCGCTGTCGTTCTCCAGATCCCCGGTGAACATGGCAATCAGGTAGCGGCGGCCGTCAGGCAGCTCAAAGATGCCCACGTCGTGCTGGATGCCCACCAGGTCGCCTGTCTTGTTGGCCACCAGGACCTGCCCTTCCGGGATGGCGGACTTGGAGCCGGAGTAGGAGGCAACTGCCGGCAGAAGGGCGGGCAGCTTGTTGCGGCACTGCTGAGATGCCATGATATCGAAGATGGTCTGGGAGATCTCCGGATTGACGAATTCGCCCCGGGAGATAGCAGAAAGCAGACGCCCAGTCTCCCCGGCGCACATGTAGTTGTTCTTTCCCTGCTGGATGGCTTCAAAATCCATCATTTTCCGCATCAGGGTAATATTCTGATAGCCCATCTCCCGGCAGAAGCTGTTGAACCGCTCCATTCCGATCACATCCATGATCTCATTGGTGGCGATGTTGTCGCTGAGTACGATCATCAGCTTGGCCAGATCCCGCAGGGAAGGGGTGTAATCGGTGCCCAGCTCACACAGGATGCCGGTCCCGCCCACCCGGTTGCGGGGGTCGATGGTGCGGGGGGCGTCCAGGTCCACCAGCCCCTGCTGTGCGTCCCGCATGAGAAGGGCCAGCATAGGGACCTTGATGACGCTGGCCGAGGGAAACACATGCTCCGGGTTGATGGTGAAGATCTCGCCGGACTGGCAGTCCTCCACATAGAGGCCCACCGTCCCGGCCAGTCCGGAGAGGATGCGATAGATTTCATTTTGAGGGATACGTTTCATGAGAATATGCCTCCTGTCCTATTTCCGAAAGCTAGTTACAGAATGAACGACGCCAGCACAGCGAGGATCACTGTGCCGGGTATAATGGCAAAGTACGAGAGCTTCATCATCGGCTTGATGTTGCTGGCATGGGCCAGTCCCATCTGTCCGATCATGTCCACGCCGGGATAGGCAAATGAGGTGATCTGATGACCGATGAGGACAATCATGCCCCACAGCTCCATGGAAATGCCCAGGGTCGGGAGGAAGGAGCTGAACAGGCTGTCGATCATCATGGCCTGGGCCACGGCGGCACCGTTGATGCCGAAGATGCCCACCAGCACAGTCAGCAGGGTGAAGCCCACCTTCCCGGTGGGGCCGATCAGAGGCTCCAGCAGCTGGAGAAGGGCATCAAAGGCACCGGACTGGGTGACAAAGTTCAGGAAGGGGTTAAAAATGAGGAACATGAAGAACAGCCACATCATTTTTCCGCAGCCCTCCATCATGCTGTCAAAGATGGTGCCAACGGGCATTCTGGCAAACAGACCTGTGATGATCGCAGCCACGATCATCACCAGGATCACGAAGGATGCGCCGCCATTGGTGGCAATCCCATAGATCACCATCAGAGCCATAGTGACCGCAAAGGCGATGGTGGCGCGGCGGGTGGCCGGGTCCATCTGGAAGTTCTCCGCAGCGGCCTCCCCGTCAGGGCCGAAGTTCTCCGTCCCCTGGGTCTCCTTCTGGACTTTGTTGGCGATGAGGAAGGTGCCCACCCACATGACGATGGATACGGGCAGTCCCGCACACAGCAAAAGGCGGGGATAGGAGAGCCCGGTGATGCTCATCAGGGTCACCATAGGCGGGGAGAAGGGGCTGAGGAACAGTCCGGTCTGACCGGCGCCCTGGAAGATGACGGCCAGCGCGGAGGGAGTGATGCCCACCGCAGCTACCAGCGGGATCACGATGGGGGCGATCACGGCGTTGGCACCTGCCAAAGTGCCCAGCAGGGTGACCAGCACCACGGAACAGACCATGGTGGCGATCATAGCCCGCTTCTGGGTACGGACGCCGATCTTCCGCATCAGCACATTGACGATGGCGGCGGCTACGCCTGTCTTTCTCAGCACCATGCCCAGTCCTGAGCCCAGCATGATGATGAATCCCACCAGGGCCAGGAAGGAGCCCATGGACTCGTAGATCACCGCGCCCAGGCCGTTCAGGGGCTGTTTCACCATGATTGCGCCCACAACAGCGCAGATGGACACGTTCACCAGAGGATGCATCCCTTTTTTAAATGCCAGGACGATGTACAGCAGCAGCGGAAACAGACCGCAGATAGGGGGAAGGTTGAAGATCATGGCAGCTTCTCCTTTCTTGATTCACACAGTTGTTTTTACCGGCACAGGCAGACAAGATATGCGGGGACAGGGATGGGGTCATCGCTCACATTTTCATGGCAACATTTCAACATACACCTCCCGGGGCCTGCCTCTGCCTGGAGCGTTTCCCAGGCCTATTTCTAAAAAAACAAAGGGACCCCCTTGGCTGCCAGCAGGCAATCAAACAGGTCCCTATTTATTCGGCTGTTGGAGGGGAGACCTCCAACACCATAAATAAAGAAAGATTCAGTTGTACCCGCCCCCCTGGCACTCCCTCAGGCGGGCAGCCACATCCCGTAGGATGACGGTGATAGCCCGGCGGGAGTCGCCGAAGTAGCGGCTCTGGACCCGGGAGATCATCTCCTCCAGGTCCGTGTGGAGGCTGAGACCAATGAGCAGGGACGCCAGAAAATCGCTGGTGATCTGGCAGACTGTGTCAAACTGGACATCATATACCAGGCCGCTGGAGGGGTCCACGATAAAAGAGCCGGCCAGGGCGCGGTGCACGCTGTGGATCGGGTTCTGGTTCGCCACCTTGGCCAGGCCAACGACACAGATGGCCCCCGAAGGGAAATCGGACATATACCCTCCAGCCCCCTTGGCCCGCTGGGAAGCGGAACGGATCATATGCCTGAATTATAATAAAAAAGATCGCTCTTGTCAACAGAAATTGTGCAAAAAGCAAAATCCTGTTCCCGTTCTACTGTCGTTTTTTACCAATCAGACAGAGCGAGAGAGCGCCGGCCCTACTTTCGGAGCGGCAGGGAACGGGGGCTGCGAGCCCTCATCTTGGAGTACGCATCCTTCAGACAGACAATCAGCGCCCGCTGACCCGGGCCGAAATACTGCTGCTGGATGGACAGGATGATCTCGTCCAGCTCCTGGTAAAAGTTCCGCCCCACCAGGAGGGATGCGATGTAGTCACTGTTGATGCCCAGGATGATGTTGCACTCTGCGTCCAGGATGCGTCCGCTGTCCCGGTCCAGGATCAGGACCAGGAGGAGCAGCTCACTTTCCGCCGAATTCAGCGCCGTGTTCAGCGCCCTGGACATCCCGGCTGCCAAAATCGTATTGGGGCCATAGCGGGCCCTGCGGATCAGATCTGTCTGTTCCATCTGTGCTCTCCTTTTCCTCCTGATCGTCAAAGGCTGGTACACAGCAAGGCGGCATAAGCTGTGCGCCTATGCCGCCTTGCTCCAGATACGGGTCCACTGCTTTTGTGTGGGTTCTTACTGCTGCTCGCTGTGATACTCCTTGCAGGTGCACTTTTTCCACTTCAGGCCGCTGCCGCAGGGGCAGGGGTCGTTGCGGCCGATCTTGACCGCCTTTTTTACCGGCTGCTTTTTGACCGTGCCGTCGCTGGCGCCTGACTCGCTGGTGATCTTGGCCACCCGTTCCCGTTTGATCTCCGGGGCGGGGGCATCAGGCGCCTTGCGCTGGATGCGCACCAGGAACAGGCGGCGCAGGGTCTCCTCCTGGATGGCAGCGATCATCTGCTCGAACATCTCGTAGCCTTCCTTTTTGTAGGCTACAACGGGGTCAGTCTGGGCGTAGGCCCGCAGTCCGATGCCCTGCTTGAGGTCATTCATGGCGTCGATCTGGTCCATCCAGTACTCGTCCACCACCCGCAGCATGATGACCCGCTCCAGCTCCCGCATCAGGGGCGGTGTGAATTCCTGCTCCTTGCGTTGATAGACAGCCTGGGCCTTCTCCATGACCAGATCTACCAGCCCGTCCGCAGTGTAGCCTTGCAGCTCCTCGTCTGTGAGCCGCAGTTCGTCCGGCAAAAGGAACATGGTGTGGAAGAGAGCGGTGGCCTCCCGGAACTCCTCCGCAGTCATATGCTTCTGCTCTCCCATGTGGCCGCGGATGGCGTTCTCAATGGTGCTGCGCAGCATGGACTGGATGGACTGCTGGAGGTCCTCGCCGTCCAGCACTTGGCGGCGCTGCTTGTAGATGACCTCCCGCTGGGTGTTCATCACGTCATCGTACTGGAGCACGTTTTTCCGGGTCTGGAAATTGCGGGACTCCACCTGCTTCTGTGCGTTTTCAATGGCGTTGGACAGCATTTTGGCGTCGATGGGGGTGTCCTCGTCCACCCCCAGCTTCTCCATCATGCCCATGACTCGCTCAGAGCCGAACAGGCGCATGATGTCATCCTCCAGTGAGAGGAAGAAGCGGGTCTCACCAGGGTCGCCCTGACGGCCGGCGCGGCCCCGCAGCTGGTTATCGATGCGGCGGGACTCGTGGCGCTCGGTGCCCAGGATGAACAGGCCGCCTACAGTGCGGACCTTGTCCGCCTCCGCCCGGATCTCGTCTTTATACTTGGCCTCCGCCTCGGTGAACATCTTCCGGGCGTTGAGGATATCCTCGTTGTCCGTTTCCGCGAATCCGGTGGCCTCGGCGATAAGCTCGTCGGTCATGCCCGCTTTGCGCAGGTCAGCCTTAGCGAGGAACTCGGCGTTGCCGCCCAGCATGATGTCGGTGCCGCGGCCGGCCATGTTGGTGGCCACGGTGACGGCGCCGAACTTGCCCGCCTGGGCGACGATCTCGGCCTCCTTCTCGTGGTTCTTGGCGTTCAGGACGCTGTGGGCGATGCCCTTGCGCCGGAGCATCTCGGACAGGTGCTCCGACTTCTCGATGGACACCGTGCCCACCAGGACGGGCTGGCCCTTCTGATGGCACTCCTCGATCTGCTGCACAATGGCCCGCAGCTTGCCCGCCTCGGTCTTGTAGACTACGTCAGGCCGGTCAATCCGGGCCAGGGGTTTGTTGGTGGGGATCTCTACAATGTCCAGCTCATAGATAGTGCCGAATTCCTCCTGCTCGGTCATGGCGGTGCCCGTCATACCGGAGAGCTTGTCATAGAGGCGGAAATAGTTCTGGAAGGTGATGGTAGCCAGGGTCTTGGACTCGTTGGCAACCTCCACGTGCTCCTTGGCCTCGATAGCCTGGTGGAGCCCCTCGTTATACCGGCGGCCGAACATGAGGCGCCCGGTGAACTCGTCCACGATGATGACCTGTCCGTCCTTCACCACGTAGTCAATGTCCCTCTTCATCACGCCGTGGGCCTTGATGGCCTGGTTGATGTGGTGGGAGAGGGTGGTGTTCTCCGGGTCGGCCAGGTTCTCGATGTTGAAGGCCTGCTCAGCCTTGGCGATGCCCCGGGCGGTAAGGGTGGCGGTGCGAGCCTTCTCGTCCACCACGTAGTCAGCGTCCAGGTTGACGTCCTCTTCCTCCTTGTTGTCCACCTTGGCGATGCGCTGGCACTTCAGGCGGGAGACGAACTGGTCCACGATGGTGTAGAGCTGGGTGGACTTCTCCCCCTGGCCGGAGATGATAAGGGGGGTGCGGGCCTCGTCGATGAGGATGGAGTCCACCTCATCCACGATGGCAAAGGAGTGGCCGCGCTGGACCAGCTCGCTGGAGTAGATGGCCATGTTGTCCCGCAGGTAGTCGAAGCCGAACTCATTGTTGGTGCCGTAGGTGATATCCGCCTGATAGGCGGCCTTCTTGGCCGGGCCCATGACCCCGTGGATGACCAGGCCCACGGTCAGGCCCATGAAGCGGTACACCTTGCCCATCCACTCGCTGTCGCGCTTTGCCAGGTAGTCGTTGACGGTGACGATGTGGACGCCCTTTCCGGCCAGGGCGTTGAGGTAAGCGGGCAGGGTGGCTACCAGGGTCTTGCCTTCACCGGTCTTCATCTCAGCGATGCGGCCCTGGTGAAGGATGATGCCGCCGATGAGCTGGACCCGGTAGGGGCGCATGCCCAGCACCCGCCAGGCCGCCTCCCGGCAGGCAGCAAAGGCCTCGGGCAGGATATCGTCCAACGTCTCACCGTTCTGGAGACGCTCCTTAAATTCGGGGGTCTTGGCCTGCAGCTGCTGGTCTGTCAGGGCCTTGTACTCCTCCTCCAGAGATTCGATCTTATCCACCAGCGGCGTGATGGCCTTGACTTCGCGCTGGGAGGAGGTCCCGAAGATTTTAGTAAATAGACTCATTGGAAAACACCTCGGATGTTGATGTTGATCCTCGATCATTGTGGAAAAAGGGCGTCCTGATGGATCGTAGCATCTCAGTATATCATACCTTTCTCCCGGAAAAAAGGCCAAACTGTAAACTTTGTCTGCGAAAATGCCCAATATCCGGGGGAGTGCCGGGGGAAAATCCGCCGGATATGTATAAATGTACGCCAGTGGTTGACATTTGACCGCGGCTGTGTTAAGGTATTGCTCGAAAACAAAATAGGACAGACGAAGCGCGCAGGAAAACAGCTATGGCTTGCCGAAGGAGTAACACTCTCAGGTGTCCCTGCCGGGACGAGGACTGCGCGTGGATGTGACTCTGGAGAAGCTCGACGATCGGGTGCCGAAGGTGCAAGACGGAAGCGGGGACGCTTCCGCCAATCTCTCAGGCAAAAGGACAGAGACGATGAACTGCCCTGCCGCAGTCCAGGAACGGACCGCGGCGAGGGAGTTTTTCCTCGCCCTATGCGACGGACCGCGGAGCCTGCTCCCCGGTCCATTTTTTGTCCCAAAGGAGAGAGAAAACACTATGTTGGAATCCTTAGAAGCCACGCTCTATCCCATCGTTGTAAACATCAACAACTACCTGTCCAGCTACATCCTGGTCTTCCTACTCATTGCGGTGGGCCTGTGGTACTCCATCCGGACCCGCTTCGTTCAGGTGCGCTGCTTCGGCGAGGGCATGCGGAAGGTATTCGGCAACCTGACCCTGCGGGGCAAAAAGCATGCCAGCGGCATGAGCTCCTTCCAGGCCCTGGCCACCGCCATCGCCGCTCAGGTGGGCACCGGCAACATCGTGGGCTCCGCCGGAGCCATCCTCACCGGCGGACCGGGGGCCATCTTCTGGATGTGGATCATCGCCTTCTTCGGCATGGCCACCATCTACGCTGAGGCCACTCTGGCCATCAAGACCCGCAAGGTAGACCAGGAGGGCAATATTCACGGCGGACCGGTGTACTACATCACCACCGCCTTCCAGGGCGCTTTCGGCAAGTTCCTGGCTGGTTTCTTCGCCGTGGCCATCACCCTGGCCCTGGGCTTCATGGGCTGCATGGTCCAGTCCAACTCCATCGGCTCCACATTCCAGACCGCTTTCGGCGTCCCATCCTGGGTGGTGGGCATCGTGCTGGTGGTCATCTGCGCCATCATCTTCCTGGGCGGCGTACAGCGTCTGGCCTCTGTCACGGAGAAGATCGTCCCTGTCATGGCGGCCATCTTCCTGCTGGGCGGCCTGGTGGTGCTTATCGCCCGTATCCAGTACCTCCCTGCCACCATTGCCATGATCTTCCAGTACGCCTTCCAGCCCCAGGCCATCATCGGCGGCGGCTTCGGCGCCGCCCTGAAGACCGCTATCAGCCAGGGCGCCAAGCGGGGCCTGTTCTCCAACGAGGCCGGCATGGGCTCCACCCCTCATGCCCACGCCCAGGCCAATGTGACCGACCCCCACGATCAGGGCGTGGTGGCCATGGTCGGCGTGTTCATCGACACCTTCGTGGTCCTCACCCTGAACGCACTGGTCATCATTTCCACCCTTTACACCGCCGACGGCCCTCTGGCTAGCGGCTACGTGGGCGGGGTGACTGAGGTTCTGGACAAGACCAACCTGGCGCAGACCGCCTTCGGCACTGTGATGGGGGCCGGGCTGGGCGCCAAGTTCGTGGCCATCTGCCTGTTTTTCTTCGCCTTCTCCACCGTGCTGGGGTGGAACCTGTTTGGTAAGATCAACGTGATCTACCTGTTTGGAAAGAAGTCCCCTAAGCTGTGCACCACTATTTATACCGTGGTCGCCCTCATCTTCATTTTCCTGGGCACCACGATGTCCAACGACCTGGTATGGGAGCTGACCGATATGTTCAACAACCTGATGGTCATCCCCAACGCCATCGCCCTGTTTGCCCTGACCAGCGTGGTAGTCAGGGTGGCCCGGCGGGAGGACCCGGACAGCACCCCCCTGCGCCGGTGAGCCGGCGGCCGCAAGATACAGGAACTCCTTCCCTCGGCCCAGCTGATTTGTGGAAAAAGTAGAAACGGGGACCCGCCTCTTGACAGGAGGCGGGTCTCTGCTGTATTGTGGATGTGGATCATATGACTGACGGAAGTGGAGTGAAACCACAGGGAGTATGATCGTCACCATGCCGACCGTCTGGGCGCTGAAGGGGCCCGGAGGGGCGGCTTTTTTGCGCCCTTTTTTGCCACGCCATCACAGAAAAGCAAGGAGGAAACAGGATGACGGGATATATCCACTCCATGGAGAGCATGGGGCTGGTGGACGGTCCAGGGGTGCGCACAGTGGTCTTTCTCCAGGGCTGCCCCCTGCGGTGCCGCTACTGTCACAACCCCGACACCCAGTGCGGGGGCGGCCGGCCGGTGGAGGACGGCACGCTGGTCCGCAGGCTGCTGCGCTTCCGCAGTTACTTTGACCGCTCCGGCGGGGGCGTGACCTTCTCCGGCGGCGAGCCTCTGGCCCAGCCGGACTTTCTGCTGGCGTGCCTCAGGCGGCTGAAGGCGGAGGGTGTCCACACCTGTCTGGACACCTCGGGAGCCGGAAGGGGAATTTATGGGGAGATCCTGGCCCACACCGACCTGGTGCTCTATGATGTGAAGCACCATGAGCCGGCGGGCTACAAGGCAGTCACCGGCGGGGACATGGCCGCCACCCTGGACTTTGTAGAAGCAGTGCGCCGGGCGGGCACCCCCATGTGGGTCCGCCACGTGGTGGTCCCCGGCCTCACCGACAGCCGGGCCCACCTGGAGGGACTGCGGGCCTATGTGGACACCCTGCCCCATGTGGAGCGTGTAGAGCTGTTGCCCTTCCACAAGCTGGGGTCCCACAAGTATGAGGCTCTGGAACGGACCGACCCTCTGGCAGGTACACCCCCAATGGACCGGGATCTGTGCCGGCGGCTGGAGCGGGAATTTTTTGCTCCCTACACCACAACTGCGGAGAAAGGAAGAGCGGTATGAAGATGGAAAATCAGGCATGGAAGGGCTTTCATGGCGGCGAGTGGCAGCGCAGCAT
The DNA here is from genome assembly GCA_003112755.1 of Lawsonibacter asaccharolyticus. Taxonomy (NCBI): domain Bacteria; kingdom Bacillati; phylum Bacillota; class Clostridia; order Eubacteriales; family Oscillospiraceae; genus Lawsonibacter; species Lawsonibacter asaccharolyticus. The sequence continues at coordinate 1,743,281 of BFBT01000001.1, forward strand.
CGATGTGCGCTCCTTTATTCAGAAGAACTGGACCCCCTACGAGGGGGACGGCAGCTTTCTTACCGGCCCCACACGGCGCACCCGGGCGGTGTGGGAGCGGTGTGAGGACCTGCTGCGCCAGGAGCTGCGGAAGGGCGTGCTGGATGTGGAGACCCACATCGTCTCCGGAATCGACAGCTTTGCCCCCGGCTATATCGACCGGGAGAACGAGGTCATCGTGGGCCTTCAGACCGACGCGCCCCTCAAGCGCATCGTCAACCTGTACGGCGGAACCCGGATGGCCCGGTCCGCCTTGGAGCAGTACGGCTATCGCCTGGACCCGGAGATCGAGGACCACTTCTCCCAGTACCGCAAGACCCACAACGAGGGGGTCTTTGACGCTTACCCGGAGCGCACCCGGAAGGCCCGCCACGCCGGCCTGCTCACCGGCCTGCCGGACGCCTACGGCCGGGGGAGGATCATCGGGGACTACCGCCGGGTTGCCCTGTACGGCATCGACCGATTGGTGGAGGAAAAAAGACGGGACCTGGACGCCCTGGACGGCCCCATGGACGAGGAGCGCATCCGCCTGCGGGAGGAGGTCTCGGAGCAGATCCGGGCCCTGGAGGAGATGAAAAAGATGGCCGCACGGTATGGGGTGGACCTGTCCCGCCCCTCCGCCACTGCCCGGGAGGCGGTGCAGGCGGTCTACCTGGCCTATCTGGCAGGGATCAAGGAGAACAACGGGGCCGCCACCTCCCTGGGCCGCACCTCCACCTTCCTGGACATCTACCTTCAGCGGGACTTGGAGGCAGGGGTCATCACCGAGGAGGAGGCCCAGGAGCTGATCGACCAGTTCATCATCAAGCTGCGGCTGGTCCGCCACCTGCGTACGCCGGAGTACAACGAGCTCTTCGGCGGGGACCCCACCTGGGTCACCGAGGCCATCGGCGGCATGTCTATTGACGGGCGCACCCTGGTGACCCGAACCTCCTTCCGCTATCTCCACACCCTGGGCAACCTGGGCAGCGCCCCGGAGCCCAACCTCACCGTGCTGTGGTCGGAGCACCTCCCCGCCCCCTTCAAGGCCTTCTGTGCCAAAATGTCCATCCTCACCGACTCCATCCAATACGAAAATGACGACGTGATGCGCCCGGTGTATGGGGATGACTACGCCATCTCCTGCTGTGTGTCCGCCATGGCGGTGGGCAAACAGATGCAGTTCTTCGGCGCCCGGTGCAACATCGCCAAATGCCTGCTGTACGCCATCAACGGCGGCGTGGACGAGCGCACCGGTGAGACGGTGGTCCCCGGCATCCGTCCCATCCTGGACGAGGTGCTCTCCTATGAAGCGGTCCGGGCCAACTATGAGCAGGTGCTCTCCTATGCCGCGGAGCTGTATGCGGACACGGTGAACATCATCCACTACATGCACGACAAATACGCCTATGAAGCCAGCCAGATGGCCCTCCATGACACTCAGGTGGAGCGGCTCACCGCCTTCGGCATTGCCGGCCTCTCCGTGGCCGCCGACTCCCTTTCCGCCATCCGCTATGCCTCCGTCCGGCCGGTACGGAATGAGGCCGGGGTGGCGGTGGAATTTGAGACGGAGGGGGATTTCCCAAAATACGGAAACGACGACGACCGGGCGGATGACGAGGCGGTGTTCGTGGTGCGGACCTTCATCCGGGAACTGAAAAAACACCCCCTCTACCGGGGAGCGAAGCACACCCTGTCCGCCTTGACCATCACCTCCAACGTGATGTACGGGAAAAAGACAGGCTCCACCCCCGATGGGCGCAAGCTGGGAGAGCCCCTGGCCCCCGGCGCCAACCCCATGCACGGCCGGGACGAGAACGGGGCCCTGGCCAGCCTGAACTCGGTGGCCAAGATCCCCTATCGGAACGTGTGCCAGGACGGGGTCTCCAACACCTTCTCCATCGTTCCCCACGCCCTGGGGAGGGACCAGGGGGAGCGGGAGGCCAATCTGGTGGCCATTCTGGACGGCTACTTCTGCCAGGGGGCCCACCACCTGAACGTGAACGTGATGGACCGGGCCACCCTGGAGGACGCCATGGAACACCCGGAGAAATATCCCAGTCTCACCATCCGTGTCTCGGGCTACGCGGTCAACTTCAACCGCCTGTCCCGAGAGCAGCAGGAGGAGGTCATCAAGCGCACCTTCCACTGCGCCCTGTGAGCCAGAGAGCCCCGGCGGTGACACCGCCGGGGCTCAAGTACTTTTGAGCGGCCGCACAGGCCGCGCCGGAAAGATGCTTTGCAGAGGTCCATAGGAGGCGACCGCCCCACAGGGGCACAGGGGCCTGCAGGGTGATATTTCCTTCCGGCCCCTGTGCAGGGCGCCCGCTTCCGGCTGCGGGGCAGGTCCCGGGCAGCAGCACGCCGGAGCGCCCCATTGGGAAAAGCGCCCGCCCCGCCAGGAAAACGTGCCCTCTTTTCTCCCTTGTAACGGGTTGTCAGACGGAGGATTTTAGGATACAATAAAGTGCTAAGGTCTTTACATCTCGGCAAAGGAGGGGCACACCTATGGAGGTCACCCTGCGCACCTGTCAGAGCGTCCCGTTTTACGCCTGTGGCGGCTTTGATCCATCCGTCTGCGCCCATGGCTTCTCCACCCGGCTGGGCGGCGTCTCTCCCGCTCCCTGGGACAGCCTGAACCTGGGTGCTAACCGGGGGGACGCCCCGGAACGGGTGGCGGAGAATTTCCGCCGCTTCTGCTCTGCGGCGGGGGCCGACCCCGCCGCCCTGGTGAAGAACCATCAGGTCCACGGGGATCTGGTGCGGCCCGTCACCCGGAGAGATGTGATGTCCAGCTCCGCTGAGCCCGGCGTGTATGAGGCGGACGGCCTTATCACGGACGAGCCCGGCCTGTGCCTGACCATCTTTTCCGCCGACTGCATCCCCGTGCTGCTGCTGGACCCGGTGCGCCGCTGCGCTGCTGCTGTCCACGCCGGCTGGCGGGGGACCGCCCTGGGCATCGCAGCCCGGGCCGCCCTCCGGATGCGGGAGGACTACGGCTGCCGCCCGGAACATATCCGGGCCGCCATCGGGCCTGGGATCTCCCCCTGCTGCTTTTTGACCCGCGACGACGTGCCTGGTGCCCTCCGGGATGGGCTGGGCAGTCAGGCGGAGACCTGCATACGCCCGGCGGAGGACGGGCGCTGGCACGTGGACCTGAAGGGGGCCAACGCCCTCTGGCTCCGCCGTGCGGGGCTCTCACCGGAGCACATCGCCCTCTGCCCGGACTGCACCGCCTGCCGCACCGACCGCTTCTGGTCTCATCGGGTGATGGGGGAGCGGCGGGGCAGCATGGCCGCCATTATCCAACTTTTATGACTGTGAGGTTCCCCATGGGTCGTCGGCGTATTTTCCTGCTGCTTCTCAGCGCGGCGCTGGCCCTGTCCCTTGCCGGCTGCGGCCAGGCGGAGCCCCCTTCCGCCTCCGGCACGGACTTCTCCTCTGCGGCGAAGGAGGAGCAGGCCATCCCCGTCTCTATCCCCTTTACCCTCGCCTTTTACCCCGAGTACACGCTCCACCCCGCCCGGGCGGCCAACCGGGCAAATCTGACTCTGGGCTCCCTGCTCTATGAGGGGCTCTTCTCGGTGGACGCCTCTTTTCAGGCCCAGCCCCTGCTGTGCAGCGGTTACACCGTCAGCGAGGACGGGCTGACCTGGACCTTCACCCTGCGGGAGGGGATCACCTTTTCCGATGGCACCCCCCTGACGGGGACGGTTGCCGCCCAGGCCCTCCGGGACGCTATGGCGCCGGACTCCCACTACGCCCAGCGGCTGGGGGGCGTGCGGTCGGTGGCCGCCGGAGAGGGGACGGTGACCGTCACTCTTTCCACCCCCAACGGGGCGCTGCCGGTTCTGCTGGACATCCCCATTGCCCTGGGCGACGGGGACCGCCCCCTGGGGACCGGCCCCTATGTGCTGACGGAGGAGGCAACAGGGGAGACCATCCTCACTGCCCGCTCCGGCTGGTGGCAGGGCAGGTCCCTCCCATTCCAGACCATCCATTTAGCCTCGGTGGGGCAGGCGGACGACCTGATCTCCTCCTTTGACGCCGGGGACATCACCCTGCTGGATGCCGACCTCACTGGCACCAACAGCCTGGGCTACTCCGGCAGTTATGAGGCATGGGATTACAGCACCACCAATCTGATCTATCTGGGCTTCAACACCCAGCGGGGACCTTTCCGCTCCGCCCAGCTGCGGCGTGCCCTGTCCCGGGGCATCGACCGGCGATCCATTGCGGAGATCTCCTTTGCCCACCACGCCGTCCCCACAGCGCTGCCCATCCACCCTGACAGCCCGCTGTATCACCAACTGCTGTCAGACTCCGCGGACTACTCCCCCGACGATCTGGTGAAGGGTCTGGAAGGGCAGCAGCTGGGCAGCGACGGGCTGGTCTTTCTGGTGAACAGCGAGAACAGCAGCAAGGTGGCCGCCGCCCAGCGCATTGTGGACCAGCTCTCAGGGGCCGGAGTGTCCATCTCTCTGGAGCGCCTTTCCTGGACCGACTATCTGGCCGCCCTGGAGCGGGGGGACTTTGATCTGTATCTGGCGGAGGTGCGCCTCACCGCCGACTTCGATCTGACTCAGCTGGTGGGAACGAGGGGCGGCCTGAATTACGGCGGCTGGTCCGACCCGTCCACCGACGGCCTGCTATCCGCCTTCCGGGCCGCGGGCGCGGAGCTGCGCTCCTCTGCCGCCGCCTCACTGTGCTCCCACCTGATTCAGAACGCCCCCATCGTCCCCATCTGCTTCAAAAACGGCTCCGTGCTGACCCAATGGGGACGGCTGAGCGGACTGGACCCAGTGCGGGACAACGTGTTCCATGGGCTGGAGAACTGGGTCCTGGACCCCTGACCGCCCGCTCCAGCGTGGGAGGTCCACCGCCTTTCCCATCCTGAACTATCCACAAAGGTTTCCCTTGCGCGCCCCCGCTCCCCCGGGGGCGGGACACACAGACGGATCGAAACATAAAAAATAATATATATCTGGAGGAATGGACATGAGCGTACTGCGCTGTTATTCACAGAAAAAGACCGGATTCGATGTGGAGGCCCAGGGGCTGCTGGGTGCTCTGCGGGACCAGCTGGGCATCCGCGGCCTGGAGTCTGTGGTCATTCTGAACCGCTACGACGCCGACCAGATCGACCCCGCGATCTATGAGCAGGCCAAGGGCATCGTCTTCTCCGAGCCCCAGGTGGATGCGGTGTATGACGAGACTTTCCCCGTCCCCGAGTATCCCCACCGCATCCTGGCGGTGGAGGCCCTGCCGGGGCAGTTCGACCAGCGGGCCGACTCCGCCGCCCAGTGCATCCAGCTCATGGCCGGGGTGGACCGCCCCCTGATCGCCTACGCCAAGGTGTACCTGCTGGGCGGCCGGCTCACTGAGGAGGAGCTGGACAAGATCCGCCGCTACCTCATCAACCCGGTAGAGAGCCGGGAGGCCTCCATGGACAAGCCGGCCACCCTGGTCCGCACTCACGAGGCCCCCGACCGTGTGGCCGTGATCCAGGGCTTTACCGCCCTGGACGAGCCCGGACTGGCCGGCCTGCTCTCCCAGCTGGGGCTGGCCATGGACCTGGACGACCTGAAGTTCCTCCAAGCCTATTTCCGGGATGAGGAGAAGCGGGACCCCACCATCACGGAGGTCCGTGTGGTGGATACCTACTGGTCTGACCACTGCCGCCATACCACCTTTTCCACCCACATCGACCGGGTGGAGATCCTGGACCCCGCGGTGGACTCCGCCTACCGTCGCTACCTCACCGCCCGAGCGGAGGTGTACGGACCGGAGAAGGCCGCGGCCCGGCCCCAGACCCTGATGGACCTGGCCACCATCGGAGCCAAGGTGCTGAAAAAGCGGGGTTTGCTCCAGAACCTGGACCAGTCGGAGGAGATCAACGCCTGTTCCATCCACGTCACTGCCACGGTGGACGGGGAGGCGCAGGACTGGCTGCTCATGTTCAAGAACGAGACCCACAACCACCCCACCGAGATCGAACCCTTCGGCGGCGCGGCCACCTGCATCGGCGGCTGCATCCGGGACCCGCTTTCCGGCCGGGCCTATGTGTATCAGGCTCTGCGCCTGACCGGGTGCGGTGACCCCCGCGCCCCCTATGACCGGACCATGGAGGGCAAGCTGCCCCAGCGCAAGCTGGCCACCACCGCCGCCGCCGGCTACTCTTCCTACGGCAACCAGATCGGCCTGGCCACCGGCCATGTGGCCGAGGTGTACCACGACGGCTATGTGGCCAAGCACCTGGAGGTGGGCGCCGTGGTGGGCGCCGCGCCGGCCTCCAACGTGGTGCGGGAGCGTCCTGCCCCCGGGGACGTGGTCGTCCTGCTGGGCGGCCGCACCGGCCGGGACGGCATCGGCGGAGCCACCGGCTCCTCCAAGAGCCACAACAAGGCTTCCCTCACCACCATGGCCAGCGAGGTCCAGAAGGGCAACGCCCCCGAGGAGCGGAAGATCCAGCGCCTCTTCCGTGACAGCCAGGTCACCCGCATGATCAAGCGGTGCAACGACTTCGGCGCCGGCGGCGTCTCCGTGGCCATCGGCGAGCTGGCCGCCGGCCTGCGCATCGACTTGGACGCGGTACGCAAGAAGTATGACGGCCTGGACGGCACCGAACTGGCCATCTCTGAGAGCCAGGAGCGCATGGCAGTGGTGGTGGCCCCGGAGGACGCGGACCGCTTCATCGCCGCCGCTCAGGCGGAAAACCTGGAGGCATACCCCGTGGCGGTGGTCACGGAGAGCCCCAGGATGGTGATGACCTGGAAGGGCCAGACCATCGCCGACCTGTCCCGGGCTTTCCTGGACACCAACGGGGCGGACAAGCACACCTCTGTCACCGTACCCGACCGCTCCGCCGCCCAGCGGCAGCCCTCCCCCCGGTTCCGGGACCTGCGGGACATGGCCTCCAGCCTGAAGTGCGCCTCCCGCCGGGGACTGACCGAGCGGTTTGACGGCTCCATCGGCGCCGCCTCCGTGCTCATGCCCTTCGGCGGGAGCACCCAGCGCACCCCGGCCCAGTCTATGGCCGCCCTGCTGCCCGTGCTGCCCGGCCAGAGCACCGACCTGTGCTCCGTGATGGCCTGGGGCTTCGACCCAGACACCATGGTCCGCGACCCCTTCACCGGTGCGGCTGCCTCAGTGGTGGACTCTATGGCCAAGCTGGTGGCCGCCGGCTGTGACCGCCGCCAGGCCTACCTCACTTTCCAGGAGTATTTTGAGAAGCTTCGGGACGAGCCCCTGCGCTGGGGCAAGCCCTTCTCTGCCCTGCTGGGGGCCCTGGACGCCCAGCTGGGGCTGGATGTGGCTGCCATCGGCGGCAAGGATTCCATGTCTGGCTCCTTCCTGGATCTGGACGTGCCCCCCACGCTGATCTCCTTCGCCATCGCCCCCGCCAAGGCCGGGGAAGTGCTCACGCCCGAATTCAAGGGGGCGGGGCACCCGGTGTATCTGCTGCCCGGCTTCCCCTCCTATGGGGAGCTGAAGACTGCCTGGGACTCCTTCCACCAGTTGTGCCGCCAGGGCAAGGTGAAGGCCGCCTGGGCGGTGGAGGCCGGCGGCGTGGCCGAGGCGGTGATGAAGATGTCCTTCGGCAACTCCATCGGCTTCCAGGCCGATGTGGATGCCGCCGCTCCCTGGTACGGCCCCTGCTCCGGCGCCATCGTGTTTGAGCTGGAAGGGGAGGAGTTCCTCCCCGGCATGGCCTGGCGCATCGGCACCACCACCCAGGAGCCAGTCATTACCATCGGGGAGGACACCGCCTCCATTGCCGAGCTGCTGGAGCGGAACGAAGGGGTGCTGGAGCAGGTGTATCCCACCCAGGCGGGAAAGACGGAAAAAGTGGAGGCCATCTCCTGCGGGGAGCGAGCCCCCATCGTCTGCCAGAGCCGGACGGCCCGGCCCCGGGCGGTCATCCCTGTCTTCCCCGGCACCAACTGCGAATATGACACCGCCCAGGCATGCCTGCGGGCGGGCATCCAGCCCGAGATCGTGGTGGTCCGCAACCTGTCCACCGACCTGCTGGCCCAGTCCGCTCAGGCCCTTGAAGAGGCCATCCGCCGCAGCCAGATGGTGGTCCTGCCCGGCGGCTTCTCCGGCGGCGACGAGCCCGACGGCTCCGGAAAGTTCATCGCCTCCTTCCTGCGCAACCCCCGGCTGACCGATGCGATCCATGACCTGCTTCGGGACCGGGACGGCCTGATGCTGGGCATCTGCAACGGCTTCCAGGCCCTCATCAAGCTGGGGCTGGTCCCATACGGGGAGATCCGCCCCATGGACGATCAGTGCCCCACTCTGACCTACAACCTGATCGGCCGGCACCAGAGCCGGTACGTCACCACCCGGGTGGCCTCGGTCCGTTCCCCCTGGATGCTGAAGTCCCAGGTGGGCGACCTGCACGCCATCCCCATCTCCCACGGCGAGGGCCGCTTTGTGGCCTCCGACGAGATGGTCCGCCGTCTGATCCAGAACGGCCAGGTGGCCACCCAGTATGTGGACGGGGCGGGCGTCCCCTCCCTGGACATCGACGTCAACCCCAACGGCTCCATCATGTCCATCGAGGGCATCTTCTCCCCGGACGGCCGGGTGTTCGGCAAGATGGGGCACTCGGAGCGGTACGGCGACTTTGTGGGCCGGAACATTCCCGGAGATAAGCACCAGCCGCTGTTCGAGTCCGGCGCGGAATATTTCAAGTAAAATGTCAAAAAACACTCCCCCGAACGCAGTAAGCCTTCGGGGGAGTGTTTTGTATCCAGGGAGCTGTCGGCGCGCGGTTCCATTTAACACCAGTTTACATGGGGTACAGGGTCATAGCGATCAGGGTGCCCACGATCCCGCGGACTACGCCGGGAATGAGTCCGACTTTCAGGCAGGTCTTAGCGCTGTATCCGCCAGCATTCATCGCCATAGGGACCACAGCAGTGGCCATGGGGGTGACCAGAGAGGACATGGTGGACAGCGCCACCAGGATGATGGGACCGCGGGGGTCACAGCCGATAGAACTGCATGTAATGACCACCAGGGGGATCAGCACCGTGCTCACGGCCCGGTTGTACAGCAGGGAGGTCATCAGGAAGCCCACCACATAGAAAGTGAAGCCGACAATATAGCCGTTGGTAATCCCATCCAGCATCTTGGAGAACACATCGGCCAGCATTTCGGCGGCACCGGTCTGGGCCAGAGCCGTTCCAAATGCGGACACGCCCACATATAGCAGGACGGTGCTCATGTTCATGTTTTCAATGGCTTCCCGCTCTGTCAGTACCCCGGAGGCCACCAGAACGATGGCGCCGATCAGCGTCACCTGCCAGGAGGTATAGCCCAGCATCAGGCCGAGAATGACGGCCACGAACACACCGTAGCCCAGGAACTCCCGCACCGGACTGAGGGGAGCCTGCTCCTGGAGCTTGCGCCCGCCGATGGCCGTAATGGGCCGCTCCGGCTGATCGGGGAGGAAGCGAGGAACAACAAAAATGGCCAGCAGGATAGTGACGATCCCCACCGGCAGGAAGACCGCCGTCTCGTTCCACATGTTCAGCTGGGTAGAGGTCCACCCATAGGACTCCATGTACCCGTTCTGCGTCACATACCAGGCGGCATAGGGGCCGATGGGCTCGATGATGAAGCTGGTGGAAACGGCCGCGATGGCAATGGGGTACATCATTTTGGAGGGACTGATGTTCATTCTGTCGCACATGTTCTGGACCAGCGGGTGGACCAGCGCGAAGATGGCCACGATACTGGGCACGAACTGTCCAATGATGCAGGTGATCACCACATAGGACGCCAGTACCTTGGTGAAGGAGCCCTCCGTGACCTTGTACAGCAGCCTGGTGACATTATTGATCATCTGGGTCCGGGTCAGTCCCGCGGCCACTACGAACATGGAGGCCATGGTGATGACCGTGTTGCTGCCAAATGTGGCAATGGCCGCACTGCTGTCCAGGCATCCGAAGAACACCAGGGCCACCATGGCCGCCAGCGCGGTAAAGGACATGGGGATCTTGTTCGTGAAGAACAGAACAAGCATCACCACAAACAGCGCGATACAGATTACGATAGGTGACATTCTTTTTTCCTCCTCTGCTTTTCTCCGTCTCAGGCTATGCCCGCCCCTCCCTACCAAGCGGGCCGCTTTTCCGTGCGCCGGCCAGAGCCGTTCAGTCGATCCTGGGCTTTACCTCCGGCGGTATGGGGGACGCGTATTTCTGACCACCTGTGCGTTGGCAGAATTCCTCCTGGGCCCGGCGTATGATCTCGGGGTCCTCCAGCGCGTCAATGGCCGACCCGGCCATGACCTTGGCGGCATAAAGCATCCCCTTTTTTGCCATAGCAGATTTCCCTACAGCTACCATCTGCCAGGAGTGCATGGGCACTCCTGCTGGCATGGTGGCGGCATTGATCTGCGCTACCGGGCAGTTCCAGCTTACATCGCCCACATCGGAGGAGACAAAGCCCTGACGTTCTCTGGCCAGCGGGAGCACGATCCTATGGACCAGGGAATCGGCATCCGCCGCCACTCTGGCACGCTCCTCCGGGTCGGTGATCTCAGCGGCCACAGTATCGAAATAAGAGTGTACTGGGCCCAATGTCTCCCGAATGCGCCGGGCCAGTTCCAGGTCCTCCTCCTCCAGCTGGACAGGGGCGACCTCCACCAAGTTTCGCTGCATCAGCTGGTTGAGCTCCGTGTTAATGAGCATGTTGGAGCATGATTTGATAAATGTGATCTCCACCTCTGTCCCTGTCATCATTGCCGCTCCTCTGGCAATTTGATTGACCCGCTGGTAGAGCTCCTTTACCTGAGGCAGCTGGACTGCTCTCAGCAGATACAGTGCCTGGGCGTGGGACTGCACTACACCAGGGGCATTGCCCCCTGTATCAGTGATGGCATAGTGGATGCGGGTGTCTGTGGGGACGTGTTCTCGCAGGAACTGCACTCCCACATTCATCAGCTCCAGGGCGTCCAAGGCGCTCCTTCCCAGCTCGGGAGACATGGCTGCATGGGCCGACACTCCCTGGAAGCGGTAGCTGATCTGGTAGTTGGCCATGGTGCTCTCCGTAGAGACGCTATTTACTTCCCCAGGATGCCAGCTGAAAGCGATGTCCACTCCATTAAACACGCCATCCCGCGCCATGAATCCTTTCCCGGATCCGTTTTCTTCCGCCGGGCATCCGAAGAATTTGACGGTGCCGGGGAGGCCGGAGTCCTGCAGGTAGTGCTTCAGGGCGATGGCGGCGGCCAGCGAGCCGACCCCCAGCAGATTGTGCCCGCACCCGTGTCCGGGGCCGTTCTCTTCCACCGGCCGCTTTTCGTCCGCTCCGGCCGCCTGGCTGAGACCGGGCAGCGCGTCAAATTCTCCCAAAAATCCGATCACCGGCCCGCCCTGGCCATAGGTCCCGGAAAAGGCGGTGGGGATGCCGGCCAGCTCCCGCTCCACCTGAAAGCCCTCCTGCTCCAGCGTCTTGCCATAGAGTTCAGCGGCATAGCGCTCGTGGAACCCGGTCTCCGGGTGGTCCCACAGCGTGTCGCTCATGGGCCAAAGCAGCGCCTTTTTTTCCTCAATGACCTCCAGCGCCCGCTCCTTTTTTGTCGCCATTTACTCGTTCTCCTTCCTACTGCTCCTGTCTCGGAATTATTAGAAATTAAATATATAATTACAGACATGTTTCGGAAATTATGGTGTAACTATACTATTTTCATGCCCAGACTGTCAATAGAAAAGGACAGCATTTTTTAATTTCCCCGTTTATTACAAATATTTTGTTCTTGATTTAGTCAGATCACCAGCTTTATCTTGCATATCTGGCCGTTCTTTTGGACATCTTGATTTGACGACACGCAGAAAAGATTTTCGTCTTATTTTGCGTCATACGCTTGTCTGCGCGGAGCGGTTCCGATATAATATGAGCTGAGGTGATCGGTCCCAATGAACTCTGTCGGCATTTTTACCACCACACGCTCCCTCCAGCACATCATGGACATTGATCAGGAGATCCGCACCTTCTGCAATGTCACCTACCTGCCCTATACCACTCTGGAGCACCTGCTCTATCTCTATGAGCAAAACGCGGAGCAGTTCGATGCCCTGATATTCAGCGGTTCCTACCCTTATAATGTCATCCGAAAGCGATTTCCCAGTGTGGAAGAGATCCCCCATTCCTACTTCAATATCTCTGACCGAGACTACTATCAGCTGATCGCCCACCTGGCGGTCCAAAATCCGGAGCTTGATTTCTCACGCATTTACTTCGACCGGCCGGAGATCCCAGTAGATTTCCACTCTATCTTTCTCAGGGATGGTGTCCCTCTCTTGGGCACCGCCCCCATCGACTGGAGCACAGTGGACGCCGCGGACTGGTATCAGCCTCTCAAACTGTACTACAAAGAGATTTGGGACAGCGGAAAGGTGGACCTGCTGGTGACCCGTTTCGGCAGTATGGAGGACTACTTCCGTCAGCACAATATCCGCCACAGGTTCCTTTTCCCCTCTCCCGGTTCTATGCTGGAGACCTTCCGCGGTCTGGTCATGCAGCTGCGCACCCAGTCTATGCATGATTCCGCCGCCTGCCTGGGGCTGATCCGTTCCATCATGCCCCTGTCCAAGGAACAGTGGGCCGCACTGGGGGACCGTCTTCAGGCCTGCAACAAACAATTCGGCACCCCCTTCCTCATCTATGAGCACGGGGAGCACTATGAGATCACCACCAATATTTCAGTCCTGAAAGACCTCACGCAGCAGTACACCATCTGTCCTGTGACTGCCTTTCTGGAGGCGGGACTGGATTTTCCCATCTGTACCGCCTGGGGCTGTGCCGGCAACGTAGTGGATGCCCACCGAAACGCCCAGCGGGCGCTGAAAGAGGCGCTGCTGTGCAAGGGGTCCGCCGCCTTTATCGTGATGGAGGACAACACCATCATCGGCCCGCTCTCCAGCGTCCGCCGCATTTCCTATACCGATGCGCCCGATGAAAAGCGGCTGGAGCTCAGCCGCCGTCTCTCCATCTCCCCCCTCTATTTGAGTAAGATCGTCTCCGTCCTTACCCAGAAAGGAAACGACACTCTCTCTGCGGAGGAGCTATCCTTCTATCTGGATATCACCCCTCGCAGTGCTCTCCGGATCCTATCCAAGCTGGAGGCCGGCGGCTACGCCTCTGTACAGTTCCGGCGGCAGCTCAACTTGAGAGGCCGCCCGGCTAAGATCTATCAGATCCACATCCAGGACCTGACCTGACGCCCCCAAACCTGTCTCATCCGCAGGAGGTACTACGCCTATGAAAAAGATCCCTACATACAGCGGGACTCTGCGCAGCCATTTGCTGGCCGTCCCCCACTGTATTTCAGAATGCAGCGGCATCCGCATCTTTGGCCGCCGCATCAAATCCCTGGTGTTCACCACCGATGTGGCCATCATCAAGAACGTCAACGGAGACGCCATCATCGCGGTCTATCCCTTTACCCCCCAGCCCTCCATTGCCCAGGCCATCATCAGTGTGGCCGACGTCCCGGTGTTCGTGGGCGTGGGAGGCGGGATGACCAGCGGCTCCCGCTCCGTCCGGCAGGCGGAGTACGCAGAGCACCAGGGGGCCTTCGGCGTTGTGGTCAACGCCCCCATCACAGACGAGACCATCACCCAGATCAAGCATGTGGTGGACATCCCGGTCATCGCCACCATCATCTCTTCTGAGATGGATGTCGCCGGGCGTGTCCGGGCCGGAGCCGATATTCTGAATATCTCAGGGGCCGCACGCACCCCTGAGATCGTGGTCAAGATTCGAAAAGATTTCCCAGACATCCCCATCATTGCCACCGGGGGCCCCACAGAGGAGGACATCCTCCGCACCATCCAGGCCGGAGCTAACGCCATTACTTATACCCCTCCCTCCACCGGTGAGCTGTTTTCCGTGCGGATGCACCAGTACCGCGCCCAGTTCCATCCAGAATAAAAGGTATGACCGTCGCCGCTTTTAAGCTGTTTTTAATGCTGCCTTTCTCCCCCTTTCAGAATCAAATGGTAGGATAGCGTCAGTAGGAAGGAGGAAATTCAAAATGATTACCCTATTCACGCTGTCTCTGCTCTGCCTGGCTGTGATCCTGGTCCTGGGCGTGGTGCTGACCATCCTCAGTGTGCCGTTCCTGGTCATCCTGGGCCTGCTGCCCTGGCTTCTGCGCATCGCCGCCGCGGTCCTGCTGATCCGCGGACTGCTGGACCATCCCTTCCGTTGGGAAAATCTGATCCCTGCCGCTGTCGCCTTTGGGCTTTCTGTTCTTCTGCACTGACCTAAAGAGCAGGGGCGGAGCCCCCTTCGTCCCCGCTCTTTTCCCACCGGAAAAAATTACAGATTTTCTTGCAAAAAAATGTTGACAAATCGGAACACTTCGGTTATACTAACTCTTGCCCTGTTCGAGACGGGCAGACATGGCGGCATAGCTCAGTTGGCTAGAGCATGCGGTTCATACCCGCAGTGTCCCCGGTTCAAATCCAGGTGCCGCTACCATTACAATCTAACAGAGCATTGGCTCTGAGCCATATACGGCCCGGTGGTCAAGCGGCTAAGACACCGCCCTTTCACGGCGGTAACACGGGTTCGATTCCCGTCCGGGTCACCACCTTTTTTTGAGCCGTCCATATGGAGGCATAGCTCAGCCGGTAGAGCGTCCGCCTCACACGCGGAAGGTCACAGATTCGAGTTCTGTTGTCTCCACCAAGAGGAAGAGTGCCACACCAATAGGTGTGGCACTCTTCTTATACTGTTCTGAGACGGGAATGATTTCCCTGTCCCTGTGAAACGAAATGCAGGATCTGCGCAGCGATTTTCTCTGGGTATCATAAGAACACTGATCGTTCCTGTTCGATAAGATCAGAACCATTGTCATTTGCGTGATGTCTACCAAAAGTCTACCAAAAAAGGGCGGCGGGGGCCTGGAGTTTCAGGGCCTTGCCGCCCCTTCTGTTTTCATGTGTCTACCAAATGTCTACCAGGTAAACTTTTTGGGCGTAATCTCAGGGATTTTTCCCCTGATCTTCCCCTTTTTATAACCAATTCCTCCTGTGTCAGAAGTGTTGTACAGGCATAGTGGGCCGAAATGTTCCGGAAAAGGCCCGGTTTGTCAGAAAACAGCGACTTTTGTCAATATAAAAAGGAGGAATATCCAATGAGAAACCTGAAGCGTGCTCTCAGCCTGGCTCTGGCTTCCGTTATGCTCCTGGGCATGATGGTCGTGGGCTCCAGCGCTAAGGGCCTTGACGACTTCAGCGACAACGCTGAGATCGTCAACAAGGACGCCGTGGCGGTCACCTCTGCCATCGGCCTCTTTGACGGCTACGAGGACGGGTCCTTCGGCCCCGAGAACGTAGTCACCCGCGCCGAGATGGCCGTTATCATCAGCACCATGCTGTACGGCGCCGGCGTGAATGTCAACCAGTTCGCGGAGACCAATGTGTTCACCGACGTCCCCGCCTGGGCGCAGGGCTATGTGAACCTGTGCTCCAGCCTGGGTATCGTGGCCGGCGTGGGCGAGGGCAAGTTTGACCCCAACGCCACCGTGACCACCGCGCAGGCCGTGCTGATGCTGTGCCGCGCCCTGGGCTATTTCCAGAACGCCGCTGACTTCGGCGACAACTGGATGCTGGCCGCCACCGCCAAGGGCACCGCTCTGGGCCTGTATGGCGACCTGAAGCTGACCGCCAACGAGGGCCTGACCCGCGACAACGTGGCTGAGCTGGTGTTCAACGCCCTGACCAAGGCCGTGCCCGTTCAGTACAACGAGCTGCTGGGCGTGTACTACAACGAGAACAAGGGTATCATCTACTCCCTGACCTTCTACTACACCGATACCCTGGGCTACAAGAACTTCGACCTGGTCTACAAGACCAACGAGAACACCGATTACGGCCGTCCCGGCACCACCTGGGGCACCGGCTCCTACCGGGGCACCTCTGCCACCACCGAGGGCAATGACTCCTACGGCCTCAATGAGGACGGCAGCCTGAAGCCTGAGAACGTGAAGATGACCTCCGATGACGAGATCATCACCGTGGCCGACACCCCCGACTATGTCTACACTGCCGGGACCAAGGAGAACGTGATCTATAAGGACCTGGGCAAGACGGTCGTCGAGGGCGCCGAGAAGGGCGACTATGTCTATGACTGGGTCGCCTATGTGGACGGCGCCGAGCAGGAGGTTGCCGGCCGGCCCGAGAACGAAAAGGACCCCACCTACGAGTACACCGACAAGGGTGCCACCACCGAAATCTATGTTGACGAGGTCAACGAGACCGTCACCGTGGTGAAGATCAACTACTACCTGGC
This sequence comes from Lawsonibacter asaccharolyticus, assembly GCA_003112755.1. Lineage (NCBI taxonomy): Bacteria > Bacillati > Bacillota > Clostridia > Eubacteriales > Oscillospiraceae > Lawsonibacter > Lawsonibacter asaccharolyticus. Next base: position 1,759,616 of record BFBT01000001.1, read on the forward strand.
CGAGATCACCGACATCCGCTCCGACGATGACGGCGAGTTCGCCACCGTCCGCATGCTGGGCACCCAGGACCCCCTGGGCGACTCCGTGGACACCCGGAAGATCTACTGCAAGGGCTTCGCTGAGGACGACTATGTTGTCGTCACTGTGGATGTGGACGAGGACGGCGACGCCTTCGTGGCCACCATCAACGATCCCGCCACCGCCGAGGGCACTGTGACCCGCGTCAAGAAGGACGCCGATCCTGAGGAGGATCAGGGCAACTACGTCAAGCTGGACGACGGCAACCAGTACAACTACTCCAAGTGGACCGAGGGTGATGTGGACGGCATCAACGAGAAGCACCCCACCCTGGATATCGGCTACCGCCTGTTCCTGGACCCCAACGGCTATGTCATCGGCTTCATCGCCCTGGATGACTACTATGCCAACTATCTGTATGTGGACGCCGTTGACGTGTCCCTGAAGACCATCACCGCCAAGGTCGTCTTCACCGACGGCACCGCCAAGACCGTGGAGATCGATGACGAGTACATCGACCTGCACTCCGACAGACAGGACTTCGTTCTGACTGGCGAAAATGCGGAAGAGAACATCCAGGAGAAGCTGGAGGAGCACGTCTTCGCCTGGACCGTGTCTGACGACGTCTACACCCTGCGTCAGATCCTGCCCTACGCGAACGTGAACGACCGCGATGACGGCGACCTCTATGAGGACAACAACTACAAGGATACCGAGGATCACGCTGTCGGCAACGGAAACAACACCGCCGCCATCAACAGCGACAAGGCCTTCATCTATGTGAACGGCACCAAGTACATCGTGGACGAGAAGACCGCCTTCATCGACACCGATGAGAAGGTCCTGTACACCGGCTTCGAGAACGTCCCCGACTACGTGGACAACGATGCCACCGATCCTGTGAAGTTCTGGGCCATCGACAAGAACAGCGACGGCGCCCTGGACGTGGTCTTCGTCTACTCCGGCGAGGCCTCCAACAGCAACAAGACCTACTTCTATGTGGCTGATTGGGAAGCTTATGAGTCCTATGACAAGAACAAGATGTACAAGGAAGCCACCGTGTATGTGGACGGCGAGAAGACCACTCTGATCTTCACCGCCGATGCCCACCAGGAGATCACCACCGGCAAGTCCGGCCTGTATGTGGTCAACCGCACCAACGGCTCCGGCGTGGTCACCGACGCAGACAAGATCGCGGTCAGCGCGGTCCCCGAGGTGGTGGGCTCCAGAGCCTTCTCCCTGGGCGACAGCAACGCCGACCAGTGGACCGCCAACAGCGAGACCATCTTCGTTGTGGCCACCTATGAGCTGAAGAACAACGGCAAGGACCTGAAGAGCTCCGCTGACGTGCGCGTTGGCGACCTGAAGGACATGGAAGAGGACGACGACTACTACACCTATGCCTATGTTGCCAAGCCCGACGACAGCGATGACCCCGCCGAGCTGGTGTACATCGTCAAGCAGGAGAAGTCCGAGTACAAGGCCATCTCCCTGACCGTTGACGGCACCGCCGTGAGCGCCGCCGCCGCCACCCTGAAGGCCGGCGAGACCTACTCCTACACCTACACCGCCCCCGCTGGCAAGCTGATCGACACTGTGGCCGGCATCGCCGCCGCTGACTACACCGTAGCCGCGGACGGGAAGTCTGTCGCCATCAGCTTCAAGGTGAAGGACAAGACCGACATCGCCATTACCCTGAAGAATGAGCCTGCGGCTCCCGCTGAGTACACCCTGACCCTGAGCGGCGATTACACCAATACTACCTCCGCTATGGTCTATGTGAACGGCGTTGTGAAGTCTGCAGATGAGAGTACTGCCACCATGGACGGTACCACCAATATCTATAAGAACATTGCTGAGGGTGCGACCGTCATCATTGCGGATACAGAGATTACTTCGAGCGGAAAGTTCATGATGGACGGTGTGGATGTGACCGCCAACGGCACCACCAACAAACTGTCCTTTGTCATGAGCAAGGATGTTGCTCTGACCGATGTTCCTGCCGCTGGGGACAGCCTGCACACCATCACCGCTGGCCGGGGTATCGTTCTGAAGGGCGCTGACGGCAACGAAATTACTGGTCCTGTGACCGCTGGCACCGTAATCACTGTGGAGTCCGAGACCGGCAAGTACATTGTTGTTGACGCTCCCAACGACTTTAAGCACGCTAATACTGCAACCGCTGACAGCACCACCTGGACTGTTGGCACCGCCGATGCGGCTATCTATGCTGCCCAGACTCTGACCCTTGGTACCGATGTGACTGCCTCCTACAAGAAGGATGATGGGACCTCCGTTACCCTGCCTGCTGGCGGTAGCCGCGATGTGGCCTTTGGCCTTGAGCTGACCGTGGCCGCTGGTGATGCTGACGCGGCCGTCATTGAGGGGACTGAAGTTGGCGACGCGGACGTGTCCGGCAAGTATGAGATGCCCGCCGAAGCTGTCACTCTGAGCAAGGCATGGAAGGTCACTCTGAATGGCTTCACCTCTGTGAAGACCAGTGACAACGCCATGACCGTTACCGATGGCAGCTATGTGGCTGATGGCAAGAGTTTGGATTATACCACCCTGCCTGCTGACAAGCATGTCATTAACACCACCGATGGCTCTGTCGCTGCCGACGCGGTACTGACTTCCAATGTGACTGTCAGTGCGGATGTCGAGCTGAGCGCCGCTACCCAGGTCGAGATCACTTCTAATATCGCCAAGATCGAGTATGTGCGCAGTGGTTCTGGCAGGACCAGTGAGATCACGGATACCAACAGCGACGACAAAGTATATGTCCTTGCTGGCGAGACTCTCGTGGTGACTGGTACAGACACCACTACTGGCAAGCGTATCGAGCTGACTGTGGCCGCTGGCCAGACCGCCCCCGCCCTCACCCTGGATGAGGCTGCGGACGGCGCTGTGGTGGCTATGATTCAGTTCGTCATCGGCGAGGTCGATGTGAAGGCGGACGAGGTCTGATCGTTCCGTAAGATCAAAATATTCCCTGCACAGGAGTCCCCCGGGCCGACAGGCCCGGGGGCTCTTTTTCTTGCTTTGAATCTCTATATGCTTGCGGTTCGCGTTGGGGCGGGTCCTAGACCCGTCCTGCCTTCTGAGGCAAACTTGGCAGAAGGACACCCCCTCATCCATCACGGCATTCGCCGTGCCATCTTCCCTCTAGAGGGAAAGGCTTTTGGGGGACACAGCGTGGGCCGAGCCACTCTCCCACAAAGGGAAGCTGCCCAAACAAGATGGAAGCGATCGTTTGGAAGGGGCGCACACTGTGCGCCCCTTCTGCTGTTTTTTGTGAAATTGGATTGACGGGAACATACAATTTTGGCGCCGGGGCTGGGAGTGGTAGGGGGCGCCGGGGCGGGCAGAGCTTTGGAGAGGAGAACGCTGAGGGCCTTTCAGAGAAAGGAGGGGGAGAGGGGATGGATCTGACGACGCTGGCTGTGGCGGGGATGTCGCTGATCGGGACGCTGGCGGGGACCTTTGGAGGCATCCTGGTGTCCAACAAGCTGACCACCTACCGCATTGAGCAGCTGGAGCAGAAGGTGGCCGCCCACAACAGCCTGGTGGAGCGGACCTACAAGCTGGAGGGGCAGATGACGGAGGTGCAGCACGACATCCGGGACTTAAAATCGGAGGTCCGGACATGAGCAGCACTGTGATCCTGGCCGCGGCAGCGGCCTTCGCACTGGGGTGCGTGTTCTGTCTGGGGCTGTGGTGGCTGTCCACCCACCGGTCCAAAAGGGGCCGCACAGAGACCATGAAGGCCACCGTCTGGCTGTGCCTGTGCAATGGCTGCGCTTGGGTGTGGTGCTCCTATCTGCTGGCCTATCTGGGCCGTGAGCAGATCGCAGAACAGCTATCCGGGAAAGCCGTCACAGAGATCATTGCCGTGATCCTGGCTTACGCCATCAAATCCATACTGGAGAACCTGAGCAAACATAACAACTGGCCGGATAGATCCGGCAAAAAGGAGGAAACGACCCATGAATGAACTGACCAACTATCTGCCCATGCTGCTGGCCCTGGTGCTGGCGCTGACCCTGGTGACCAACATCATCGTACAGGTGCTCAAGAGCCTGCTGTACGATATGCTCCCCACCAACCTGCTGGCCTTCCTGGTGGCCGCAGTGGTAACGGTAGGGGCGGGCTTCGGCCTGTGGTCCTATTACCGCTTTGCCATCACCGGCTGGATGATCGTGGCGCTGATCGCCCTCATCTTCCTGGTGGCCTTCTCTGCGATGTTCGGTTATGACAAACTGGTGCAGCTGATGGAGCAGGCGGGGTGGATCAAGGCACAGAAGTGAGGAGGCGCACTATGGCAACCGCTGAAAAGATATTGGAGATCGCTCGGTCGCAGATCGGGACCAGAGAATCCCCGGCCAACAGTGACAACGTGAAGTATAACACCGCCTACTATGGGCGGGAGGTGTCCGGAAAATACCCCTGGTGCGCCGTGTTCGTCTGGTGGGTGTTCCGGGAGGCCGGGGCTCCCGAGTTGTACTACGGCGGCGGAGAGACCGCCTACTGTCCCACGCTGATGTCCTTCCACAAGAAGCAGGCGGTGACTGACTACCGGCCGGGAGACATCGTGTTCTTCAACTTCTCCGGCAAGAGCTCCGCCGGTCATGTTGGCATCTGTGAGAGCTGGGATGGGACCTACATCACCACCATTGATGGCAACACCGGCGGCGCCAGCGAGGACAACGGCGGGGCGGTGATGCGCCGCAGGCGGCATAAGAAATACATCGTGGGGGCATATCGCCCAGACTATGAGGAGGAAGAGAGCGTGACCTACGAGCAGTGGCTGGAGTACCTGGAGAGATACCGCAGGGAGGCGGCCGCCAAGAAGGCGTCCATGCCGGAGCTGTTGGAGGAGGCTGTGGAGCTGGGCCTGACGGACGGCAGCCGCCCCCGGGATCTTATGACCCGGGAGGAGGGCGCGATCATGGCCCGGGCAGCGGCGAAGGCCAGATAAAGCAGGGGAGCCGCCCCAATATGGGCGGCTCCTGACATCAAATTTGACATGATTTTATATGGGTAATTTTGATGCTAAATAATCATCCAATTAGAAAAAGAAAAATTAGAAAAGCCTTACAGCTCAAGGGGGGAGGCGGAGTTGACAAACAGTTTCGAAGACGCACCTCAAGTCTGCGCCCCAACCCAAATCGCGACCCAGCGTAAGCGGTTGCGGTCTGGAAAGGAGGAGCAAGGGGGCGGGCGGATGACGCTTTTTTGTGCGTGAGCATAAAAAAGCGCCGGAGCAAAGCGGACTTTGCTCCGACGTGGTGACCCAGCGGAGATTCGAACTCCGGACACCCTGCTTAAAAGGCAGGTGCTCTGCCGACTGAGCTACTGGGTCATGAAATCAATCAAACGAAAAACAGGACTGCCTCCGCAACTGCCGGACCAGAAAACACAGAAAAAAGTGGCAGGGATGGCTGGACTCGAACCAGCGAGTGAGGGAGTCAAAGTCCCTTGCCTTACCACTTGGCTACACCCCTGTATCTCCTGTATCTCCGTCAGATGGGGAGAAATTGAAAAGGCAAGGACCGGAGCCGACGCTCCGGCCCTTACGCCTTGAGGTCATATGGGGTGGGTAAAGGGACTCGAACCCTCGACCCTCGGAACCACAATCCGATGCTCTAACCAACTGAGCTACACCCACCATATAACAGCGACAGCAGAGGGAAGATGGCACGCCTGAAGGGACTCGAACCCCTGGCCCACTGCTTAGAAGGCAGTTGCTCTATCCACCTGAGCTACAGGCGCATATGGAGCGGGTGATGGGAATCGAACCCACGCGACCAGCTTGGAAGGCTGGGATTCTACCATTGAACTACACCCGCATGGGCGCCTCACTCTCTGTGTCAGCTTGAAAATGATACCACATGGAAGGGCGCTTGTCAATCCCTTTTTTCGATTTCGCCCTGCGGAGGACCTCCGCAGGGCGAAACAGGGATCACTGGGGGTGGGGAGCGGCGGGCTGGGAACGGCGGACCAGCACCCACTGGATCCGGTGGTCAGCTACCTGCTCCACCTGGAGGTCCAGGCCACCCGCCTCTACGTGGGGACGGCTCCCATCTTCCGGAATGGTGCGGAGGCAGCTGAGCACCATCCCGCCCACGGTGTCGTAGTCCGCGTCCTCCGGGGGATCGAATCCCAGCTCTTCCGCCAGAGTGTCAACGCTGAGGCCGCCGCTGCACCGCCAGACACCGTCCTCCAGATGCTCCAGCTCCGGGGGCTCCGCCGGGTCGAACTCATCGTAGATATTGCCTACGATCTCTTCCAACAGATCCTCCAGGCTCACGACACCGGCCAATTCGCCGTACTCGTCGATGACCACCGCCAGATGTACCTTTTTGTGCTGCATATCCCGGAAGAGGTCGTCCGCAGAGAGAGTCTCCGGCACCAGGTAGGCCGGACGCATCAGCTCCCGCACAGTGCGGTGCCGGGAAGAGGCCATATCCAGCAGAAGATCCCGGGCGTTCAGGATGCCCAAAATATCATTGAGATCGCTGCCATAGACCGGGAAGCGGGACAGCCCGGTGGCGCGGATGACGTCCAGGACCTCGCCGGGCGGGGTGTCCACCTGAATAGCGGTGACATCGCCTACCCGGGTCATGGCGTCGCTGACCGAGAGGTCGCCGAATTCAAAGACGTTCTGGAGCAGTTCCTTCTCCTCCGCATCGATGGCTCCGTTCTCGTTACCCAGGTCGATCATCATGCGGATCTCATCCTCGGTGACCTGTTCCTCCTCGTCCTCGGTCTTCATGCGGAGCAGACGGAGCACTCCATTGGTGGACAAGGAGAGAAGGGCCACCACAGGCCGGGCGATGAAGGCAAGCGTGGAGACCACCCGGCAGGAGAGACGTGCCATCTCCAGGGACTTCTGCATGGCGATGCGTTTCGGGACCAGCTCGCCGAAGATCAGAGTAAAGTAGGAGAGGATCAGAGTGATGACGACCACCGAGAAGGTATCCACCACGGAGATGGGGAGGGCGGTAAAGCCAAGATCCTCACAGATCCAGCGGACCAGATACTCGGAGAAGCTGTCCGCCGCAAAGGCGGAGCCGAGGAAACCGGCCAGCGTGATGCCGATCTGGATGGTGGAGAGGAAGCCGGCTGGCTGCTCCAGCATTTTCAGCAGCCTGGGAGCCAGCTTGTCCCCGCTCTCTTCCAACATCCGCAGCTTGTTTGCGTTGAGGGAGATCACCGCGATCTCGGTAGCCGCAAAAAAGGCATTGATCAGGATCAGGATGACCTGGACCAGCAGTTGTATGGCAATAGTTGACACGGATCGTTCCTCCTCAAAATTGGACATCAGGATGCAAAAAAGCACAGCCGGCCCTATCCTGGATAGGGCAGCTGTGCTTTTTTACAGTAATAAATCGGGTCGGGCGCAGTCGCTGTCTGTGTCCATAAACGCGGATAACTCCTTCGAGCCGGTCCGACCCCGAATGGGAGCGGCCGGCGATCCTTTCCCGCTGAGGGGCGGGATGATAAAAAGGATAAAGGAAAGAGGGGCCTGCGTCAAGAGAAAAGAGGCGGAATTAACGGCATTTTTACAGGGAGAGATCAAATCTTAGCAAAGAGCGGCGTCACAGAAGCCGCAGCAGTCCACGCCGCCGATTTTTTTGACCAGAGGCGGGAGATAGTGCTCGGTCTGGGTGATGCAGCGGGGGTTGGTACAGACGGGCTTGGTTCCGATCTCCACAGCGGGAGGAGCGTCATCCCGGGGTTGGAGGGCCAGATGCTCCAGAAGGGCCATCCGGGCAAACATCCCGTAGCGGGCCTGCTGGAAATAGACGGCCCGGGGATCGTCATCCACGTCGATGGAGATCTCATCCACCCGGGGGAGGGGATGCATCACCAGCATGCTGGGCTTGGCCCGTTCTAGCTTGCGCCGGGTGAGGATATAGATTCCCTTGTTGCGCTCATACTCCAGGGGGTCTACAAACCGCTCCCGCTGGATGCGGGTCATGTAGAGGACATCCAGCTGGGGGATGACGGACTCCAGACCGGTGACCTCGGTGAACCACATATTGTTCTCACGCATGAAGACCCGCATATATTCGGGAACGGCCAGATCCCGGGGAGAGATGAGGAAAAACTTGATATCCCGGAACTTGGCCATGGCCTTGATGAGGGAGTGTACCGTGCGTCCGTTCTTCAGGTCGCCGCACAGGCCGAGAGAGAGGCCGTCTACGCCCCCCCGCAGGCGGGTGATGGTGGTCAGATCAGCCATGGTCTGGGTGGGGTGCATGTGGCCGCCGTCGCCGGCATTGACCACGGGGACGGCGGAGTAGAGGGAGGCGGCCTTGGCCGAGCCCTCCCAAGGGGTGCGCATCACCACTACATCGGCGTAGCCGGAGACCATCTTGATGGTGTCCTTCAGGGTCTCTCCCTTGGCAACGGAAGAGGAGTTAGGATCGGCGAAGCCGAACACCGTCCCGCCCAGGCGCAGCATGGCGGTCTGGAAGGAGAAGTTGGTGCGGGTGGAGGGCTCGTAAAACAGATTGCACGACACCCGGCCCTTACACACGTCCACAAATTGGGATGGGTCATCCATGATCTGGCTGGCCCGGGCATACAGGGCGTCCCACTCATGGCGGGGCAGGTCCCCAAAATCGATCAAATGACGCATCGCGCTCCACTCTCCTATCATCCGTATTCTTCGAGTAATCCTACCACAAACCGCCCTTTTCCGCAAGGCATCATGGAAAAGTCTGCCCCACTTTTTCCAAGGATGGACTCAGCTTCCGGGAAAACAGACCGCAGGCAGAAAAAGGCCCGGGACCTGGCCGTTAATGACAAAATTTGCCCGCATGAAAGCCACTCATTTTCGCTACCCTATGTAGCAGAGAAATGGAGGGCTGACCTTTGATCTGGGTTTGGAACTTTATCCTATACAGCTTTTTCGGCTTCCTGCTGGAGGTGGCCTACGCCCGGGCAACTGGAGGGCGGGGGGACCGAAAAAGCCTGCTTGTGCTCCCGCTGTGCCCGGTGTACGGCGTGGGAGCCTGCCTGATCCTGCTGCTCCCGCGGACTGTCATCCAGAATCCCTTTACGCTGTTCCTGCTGGGGGGCCTGGCGGCCACGGCGGCGGAATATGGGATGGCAATTTTGTACGAGCGGGGACTGGGCGTCTCCTTCTGGGATTATACCGGCCTGCCGGGCAGCATCCAGGGGAAGATATGCCTCCCCTTTTCCCTGGCCTGGGGGGCGCTGGCCCTCCCACTCATCTACTTCGTCCATCCGGCGGTGGCGCGGCTGACCGCCCTGATCCCGCCTGGAGTGACCTGGACGGCGGCCGCCACGGTGGCAGCGGACATGGCGGTGTCTGGGGTGCTGATGAAGGTGACTGGGAACCGGGACTGTCTGCGGTGGTATCAAAAGCGGGCGGAAAAGGCCCGGGAGGGTGGTTGACAGCCCCCTGAGAAACCGGTACACTGAAGCTGACCGCGGCAAGCGGGATCGGAGCTGGAAGGACTGGAGGGCCGGAAATGGAGGCAATTTACTATACTGTGAGCAATATTAATGGAGATTATGCCGAACTGGTATCGGATGATGGGCAGAAACACTCCCTGACCATGTTTCTGCTCCCGGAGGGGACCACGGTGGGGAGCCGGCTGAAGCTGGAGAACTTTCAATGGAGCCTGTGTGGATGAACAGAGCGGTCCGCGGATGGACCACTCTGACTGCGGGAAAAGTCCTCGATTTGCTCGCCGCAGCCCTTGCTCTGCAAGGGCTAGGGGATGTGATCCCATTCCAGGCGGGCTGCCGCCCCCTCGAGCTCTCCCGTCTGATCCTGAAACATCTGCCACGGGAAAAAGGGGATTCGAAATATACAGGGCCGCGGATGCACAGCATCCGCGGCCCTGTATATTTGACGGGAAAAAGGATCACTTATTGCTCCTGCGCCAGATGTGCATTTTTTCGGCGTCGGCAATGAGCTGCTCCCGGAAGTCGGGGTGGGCGATGGAGATGATGGCCTCCGCCCGCTCCCAGGTGGACAGGCCCTTCAGATTGATCATGCCGTACTCCGTGACCACATAGTGGCCGCAGGAGCGGGGGTCGGTGCAGATGGAGCCCTGGGTCAGGGTGGGGACGATGCGGCTCTTGACAGTACCGTCCTTGCCGGTGACGGTGGAGGACATGCAGATGAAGCTTTTGCCGCCGTTGGACAGGTAGGCGCCCATGGCGAAGTCCAGCTGGCCGCCGGTGCCGGAGATGTGCTTGATGCCGGCGGACTCGGCGTTGATCTGGCCGAACAGGTCTATGTCGATGGCGTTGTTGATGGAGATGAAGTTGTCGATCTGAGCGATGACCCGCACATCGTTGGTGTAGTCTACCGGGGCACCCATCACGTCGGGGTTGCGGTCGACGTAGTCATAGAGCTTCTGGGAGCCGGCGGCAAAGGCGAAGACCTGGCGGCCCTTGTCAAGGGCCTTGTGCCGGCCGGTGATCTTGCCGGCGGCCGCCATGTCCACGAAGCCATCCACATACATCTCCGTGTGGACAGACAGGTCCTTCAGGTCGGACTGGGCGATCATGGCGCCGATGGTGTTGGGCATGCCGCCGATGCCCAGCTGGAGGCAGGCCCCGTTGGGGATCTGGGGTACCACCAGGTTGGCCACGGCCCGGTCCACGTCGGTAGGCTCGCCGCCTGCGCCCAGCTGAGCCACGGGGGGATTGTCCCCCTCCACGACATAGGTCACGTCCTGGATGTTGATCTCGGTGCCGGTGAGGCCGTACACCCAGGGCATATTCTCGTTGACCTCCACGATAATGCACTTGGCACGGGACATCAGGTCGGCCAGGTGGGAGGCCGCCAGGCCGAAGTTGAAGTTGCCATGGGCATCCATGGGGGTGGTCTGGAGCATCACCACGTCCACAGGGGCCAGATTCTCCCGGTAGAAGCGGGGCAGCTCGGAGTAGCGCATGGGACTGAAGTAGCCCATGCCCTTGGTGATGATCTTGCGGTCGATGCCGCTGCAGTGCCAGGAGTGCCAGGTGAAGTGGTCGCCGGCGTCCTCCGCCTTGGCGATCTCGGGCATCCACATGGTGACGCCGCCCCGGACCTTTACATCGGTGAGCTCATCCCTGCGGGCGGCGAGAGCCTTGTCCAGGGCAATGGGATGGTTGGTGCACCAGGTGTAGTCCACCCAGTCGCCGGATCTGACCACCTTGACGGCCTCCTCGGCCGTGGTCAGCTTCTGCTGGTACATTGCTTGATAATCCATGAAATAACCTCCAAACTCATCTGTATTTGCGGTCAGATATCCAGGTAATAGGGCTTCATCAAGCTTTCCTGCTCGGTGGAGTCCTTGGGATGTCCGGTGGGACGGGGCGGGTCCTGGAAGGAGCGGCGGCGGTCCTGCCCGCGGCCCTGGGAGGACTTTTTATGCTTGGACGGCGCCGGCTTCCGGCTCTCCGCCTGGGGGGCGGTGTGGGCAGAGCGGCCCTTCTGGCCCTCGCTCTTCTGGCGGGGCTGAGCGGCCTGTCCAGCAGAGCGCTTTCGGGGGCGCCCGTGCTCCTCCCTGGAGGATACCGGGGAGAGAGTCAGCCGGCGGGGAGCCAGCAGACGGGCAGTGGCGTCCATGATCCGGTCCCCAGCCAGGGGGTCGGGGCGGTCGAACTCAGTGCAGGGCATGGCGCTGCCCGTCTCCAGGCGGGTGCCGGGCCGGGTCAGCTTGGGGCGGGCGGGAGCCTGAGCGGGCAGCGGGGACTCCGCCGGGGCGGCGGGCGCCTCCCCCTTGGACTTGCTCCGCCTGCGGCGGCGCTTCTTCTTCTCTCCGCCCTCCACCGTGGCCTCTGGGGACGGGGCAGAAGCCTGAGCGGACTTCTCCTGTTTCTCCTGAGCTGCGGCCTGGCGGGCGGCCTCCCGCTCCCGGCGCAGCTCACGGGCGGCGGCTCGGGCCTCGGCGTCCTCCTCATTGATAGTGCGGCCGTTCTTATCCTTTTTGGGAAGCTCGAAGACCTGCATGGGCCAGGGGTGCTCCTCTACCACGGGGATGGAGCGGTGGGTCAGCTTTTCGATCTCCCGGAGCAGAGGTTTCTCGGAGAAGTCGCAGAAGGCGATAGCCTCGCCGCCACGGCCCGCCCGTCCGGTCCGGCCGATTCGGTGGACATAGGTCTCAGGCACCTCGGGCAGATTGTAGTTGAAGACATGGGACAGCTCTTCGATGTCCAGCCCCCGGGCGGCGATGTCAGTGGCCACCAGGGCCTGGAGTTTCCCGGCCCTGAAGTCGGCCAGGGCCTGCTGGCGGGCGGTCTGGCTCTTGTTGCCGTGGATGGCGGCGGCGGTGATCCCGTACTTGCTCAGCTCCCGGGCCACCTTGTTGGCCCCGTGCTTGGTGCGGGTAAAGACCAGGGCGTTTTTCACCGCCAGCTCCTGGATCAGCTGGGCCAGCAGCCGGGTCTTATTGCCCTTGTCCACGAAGTACACCGACTGCCGGATAGCCTCCACAGGGGAGGAGACCGGGTCCACCGCCACCCGGACAGGGGAGCGGAGGAGAGAGTTGACCAGATCGGCGATCTCCGGCGGCATGGTGGCAGAGAAGAGCATGGTCTGCTTCCGGGCGGGCAGCCACTTCAGGATCTTCTTCACGTCGTGGATGAAGCCCATGTCCAGCATGCGGTCGGCCTCGTCCAGCACGAAGATCTCCAGCTGCTCCAGATGGACGAACCCCTGGTCGTGGAGGTCCATCAGCCGGCCGGGGGTGGCCACCAGGATGTCCACCCCCCGGTTGAGGGCCTCCACCTGGGGGTTCTGGCCCACACCGCCGAAGATGACAGCGTGGCGCAGGGACAGATGGCTGCCATAGGCCTGGAAGCTGTCACCGATCTGGATGGCCAGTTCCCGGGTGGGGGTGAGGATCAGGGCGCGGATGGGGCGGCCCTTCACCGGGGCGGCACTGAGCCGCTGAAGGATGGGGGCGGCAAAGGCGCAGGTCTTGCCTGTGCCGGTCTGGGCACAGCCCAGCACGTCACGCCCTTCCAGGGCAGGGGGGATGGCCTTCTCCTGAATGGGGGACGGCCGGGTGTAGCCCTGTTCCTCCAGGGCGGAGAGGATGGGGGCGATGAGCCCTAAGTCGCGAAATGTCATTCAGCTCTTCCTTTTTCGTGATCCGGGCGCGGTCAGGGCCGCGCCGGGCCCCCATTTCCCCGGGGGCTGGGGCGGGCTGCCGGGATCACCGGCGGCCGTTCAGAAGGGCCAGGACCATCTGAGTGGTCTGGGCCAAGGTCTGCCCAGGAAGGCAGTCCACCGTCAAATCGGCATAGCGCTCGTAGAGGGGGGCGCGCTGGGCCAGCACGTCCGCCAGGGTCTGCCCCGGCTCCATGGCGATCCCCCTGGTGGCCAGGTTCTGGATGCGGCTGGTCAGCTCCTCCATAGGGACCCGGAGATAGACCACGGGGCCCAGCTCCTTCAGGTGGGCCATGGTCCCCTCCCGGCAGACGGCGCTGCCCCCTGGGGCGATGACGGTGCGGCGGCAGTCCACGGTGCGGATGGCCTCCTCCTCCACCTGGAGGAAGTGCTTCACCCCGAACTGGTCCAGGATGTCCTGGAGCAGCAGGCCCTCCCGCTGCTGGATCACCAGGTCGGTGTCCAGAAAGCCGTAGCCCAAGGCTTTGGCCAGAAGAACGCCCACAGTGCTCTTGCCCGAGCCGGGCATGCCGATGAGAATGATGTTGTCCAAAGCGTGATCCTACCTCTGTACAGACTGATATCCGAATTAGTTTAACACAAAAACCCGGAAAAAGGAAGGGGAAATGTACGCCCAGCAGGATAAAAACAGGAGCGGCAGCCCTGAAAGCTCAGGGCTGCCGCTGGATTCAGTCCTGGGGGCTGTCCCACCAGAGGGCCTCCCCGGCCGCCAGGGACCGGGGAACATCCAAGATACGCTGGTTGGCACTGCCACGGAAACGGAGGCGGATGTCTTTCTGCTCCAGAAGGAAGGGGCCGTCCACCAGCACATCCAGCTCATGAAGAAGTTCCCGGTCCAGCGGCCCCACCCGGCCGGCGGCCAGCTCCTCGTAGAGGTAGCCGGTGTAGCACCAGATATCCCTGCCGGGGAGCTCCTGCCGCACCCGGCGTACCAGGGAGAGCACCTCCGGCTGATTCGCCGGGGCCATGGGCTCGCCCCCCAGCAGGGTCAGCCCGCGGATATAGCCGGGGCGGAGCAGATCCAGGATGGAGCGGACCTGTTCCTCCCCGAATCCCTGGCCATATTGGAAATCCCAGGTCTCCGGATTGAAGCAGCCGGGGCAGCGATGGGGGCAGCCGGACACAAAGAGGGAGACCCGGACGCCCGGTCCGTTGGCCACGTCAATGGGGCGGATGTCGGCGTAGTTCATAAAAACCTCTTACTCATATGTATCTCCGCCCCGCAGGGCAGAGATACATCCTATATTTTTATAGGTGCAGCACCCGGGACTTGATCTCCTTGGTCTTGCCCACGTTCCAGTAGTTCTCTCCCAGGTAGCCGCAGGTGCGGCGGGTGACGTTCATCTTGGCCTGGTCGGTGTTGTGGCACACCGGGCACTCCCACTGCAGGTCGTCGTTGATGGTGATCTCCCCATCATAGCCGCAGCACTGGCAGTAGTCGCTCTTGGTGTTGAACTCGGCGTACTGGATGTTGTCGTAGATGAACCGGACCACCTCTTTCAGAGCCTCCAGGTTGTGGCGCATGTTGGGGATCTCCACATAGGAGATGCATCCGCCGGTGGAGATCTTCTGGAACTGGCTCTCAAAGGTGAACTTGGAGAAGGCGTCGATGTGCTCCCGCACGTCCACGTGATAGCTGTTTGTATAATAACCCTTGTCAGTTACATCTGGTATCGTCCCGAAGCGCTCCTTATCAATGCGGGCGAAGCGGTAGCACAGGGACTCGGCGGGGGTGCCGTACAGGGCAAAGCCGATGTTGGTCTCCTTCTTCCAGGTGTCGCAGGCGGAGCGCAGCCGCTCCATCACCTTCAGGGAGAAGGCCTGTCCCTCAGGGGTGGTCTGGGAGCAGCCCTTCACCAGCTTGGTCACCTCGTACAGGCCGATATAGCCCAGGGAGATGGAGGAGTAGCCGCTGTAGAGCAGAGGCTCGATGGGGGCCCCCTTGGGCAGGCGGGCAATGGCGCCGTACTGCCAGTGGATGGGGCTGGAGTCGGAGCGCACGTTCTTCAGGGCGTTGTGGCGGCACATGAGGGCCTCGAAGCACAGCTGGAGCCGCTGGTCCAGCAGCTGCCAGAACTTCTCCTCATCCCCCCGGGCCAGGATGCCGATCTGGGGCAGGTTCAGGGAGACCACGCCCTGGTTGAAGCGGCCCTCGAACTTGTAGTTCCCATTCTCGTCCTTCCAGGGGGAGAGAAAGGAGCGGCAGCCCATGGGGGAGAACACGTTGCCCTCGTAGTTCTCCCGCATCTTCTTAGCGGAGATATAGTCGGGGTACATCCGCTTGGCGGAGCACTTGACGGCCAGCTCGGTAATGTAGTCATACTTGCCGCCCTTCAGGCAGTTGTGCTCGTCCAGCACGTACACCAGCTTGGGGAAAGCGGGGGTGATGTAGACCCCCTTCTCGTTCTTGATGCCCTCCAGCCGCTGGCGCAGCACCTCCTCTACGATCATGGCGTTCTCCTCCAGATAGGGGTCGCCTTCCTGAAGGTTCAGGAACAGGGTGACGAAGGGGGACTGGCCGTTGGTGGTCATCAGGGTGTTGATCTGGTACTGGATGGTCTGAACGCCGCTCTTCAGCTCGTCCTTCAGCCGGTCGGCCACCAGTCGCTCGATGGTGGCGTCGTCCACCTGACCGGCGCACTCATAGGTGATGTGCTTTCTGAACTTCTCCTTGCTGCGGCGCAGGTACTTGCCCAGGTGGCTCATATCCACGGACTGCCCGCCGTACTGGTTGGAGGCCACACAGGCGATGATCTGGGTGGTGACGGTGCAGGCCACCTGGAAGCTCTTGGGGCTCTCAATGAGCTTGCCGTTCATCACGGTGCCGTTGTCCAGCATGTCCCCGATGTTGATGAGGCAGCAGTTGAAGATGGGCTGGATGAAATAGTCCGCGTCGTGGAAGTGGATGGCTCCCTCGTCGTGGGCCTTGGAGATGTACTCGGGCAGCAGGATGCGCCGGGTCAGGTCCCGGCTCACCTCGCCGGCGATGTAGTCCCGCTGGGTGGCAGCGATCATGGTGTTCTTGTTGGAGTTCTCCTCCGCCAGCTCCTTGTTCTCGTTGCGCAGCAGGGAGAGGATGGACTCGTCGGTGGTGTTCTGCTTACGGACCAGGGCGCGGGTATAGCGGTAGATGATGTAGGTCTTGGCCAGCAGGAACTTATTCTCCGCTACCAGGGCCTGCTCCACCATGTCCTGGATGTCCTCCACCAGCAGGCGCTGGCGCCTGCGGGCCTCGATGCTGTCGATGATGGAGTCGATGCGCGCCTCCTGGATGCGGTCCTCCTCCGGGACCTCGGCGTTGGCCTTTTGGATGGCGAGCTTGATCTTGCTGCGGTCGTAGTCCACGATGGTCCCGTCCCGCTTGATGACTTTGATGGCGCTCATGGCGTACTCCTCTCCCTTGAATCCTTTGTAAGTGGGTGAGCGGGGGCCGGGGCCGCCCGCATAAAACTCTGCCGGGCCCTGATTATACCATAAGCGGCATGTGGTGTCCACTATATCTTGTGGGTGATTTTTTTAAAAACAAAAAAAGACCACAAAATCTGTTTTGCCAGGGAAAGGGCGGAAAATCGGGGGGTGCGGGAGTTTTCCGCCGGCGGGAGGTTGCCCCGGCGGGAAAAACGTGATATACTGGACTCAAATTTTCAGCGTTTTGACGATTTTCATCTGGGAAGGAGAGACCCATGGGAGAGCGGATCGCAGTGGCGATGAGCGGAGGAGTGGACAGCTCGGTGGCGGCATGGCTGCTCCAGCGGGAGGGGCATGAGCTGATGGGGGTGACCCTGAGGCTGTTCGACCGGGAGACGCCGGAAGGGACATGCGGCGCCAGTGACGACCTGGCGGACGCTCGGGCGGTGGCGGAGCGGCTGGGGATGCCCCACCAGGTGCTGGACTGCCGGACCTGCTTCCGGGAGCGGGTGATCCGCCCCTTCGCGGCGGCCTATGAGGCGGGCTGCACCCCTAACCCCTGCGTGGACTGCAACCGGGGGATCAAGTTCGGGGAGCTGCTCCGCAGGTCCCTGGAGCTGGGGGCGGAGGCGGTGGCCACCGGCCACTATGTGCGCATGGAGCGGGACGGCGCCACTGGCCGCTGTCTGCTGAAAAAGGCCCTCCACCCGGAGAAGGACCAGAGCTACGTGTTGTACAGCCTGACCCAGGAGCAGCTGTCCCGCAGCCGATTCCCCCTGGGGGGGCTGTCCAAGGAGGAGATCCGGGCCATTGCCGCACGGCAGGGCTTCGGCAACGCGGAGAAGAAGGAGAGCCAGGATATCTGCTTCATCCCAGACGGGGATTATGCCGCTTTCCTCCGCCGGTACATGGGGAGGGAGTACCCTCCGGGGCCCTTCCTGGATCAGAACGGCAGGCGTCTGGGTACCCATGAGGGGATCGTCTCCTATACGGTGGGCCAGCGCAGGGGACTGGGGATCTCCTCGGAGGGGCGGCTGTATGTGAAGGAGCTGCGGCCGGAGGACAATGCGGTGGTCCTGTCGGACAACGCCGCCCTGTTCACCCGCGTCCTGACAGCGGACCGGCTGAACCTGATCCCCACAGACAGCCTCAGTGCGCCTATCCGGGCCAAGGCCCGTATCCGCTACCGCCAGCAGGAGCAGCCCTGCACCATTGAGCAGACGGGACCGGACACCGTGCGCGTGGAGTTCGACCAGCCCCAGCGGGCGGTCACCCCGGGCCAGGCAGTGGTCTTTTACGACGGCGACCTGGTGATCGGCGGGGCCACCATTCAGAAAGGAAGAGAGTCATGAGCAAAAAGCGCAGCCAGAGAAAGAATTCCAACTACAATTACCGCCCCGGCCAGAAGGCAGGAGAGGACCCCCAGGCGCTCCAGGAGAACAGCCGGACCAAGAAATTCAGCCCCGCGGCCCGGAATCTGCTGTTCGTGGACCTGATCTTCCTGGCGGTGTGCCAAATGATGGAGTCCGGCGGCCTGCTGGACGACGTGCTCTCTGCGTGGCTCACCCTGGTGGGCCTGATCCTGCTGCTGGTGGCGGTGGGCATCCAATTCCAGTTCTGGCGGGGCCCCAAGTCCAAGATCCCCAAGGGGCCCAGGAGCTGAACGGCCTATGAAGCGGGAGTATCGGAGGAGCGAGCCGCTCTTCTCCCAGTGCGGGCTCAACTGCGGCCTGTGCCCCATGTACCACATCCGTGAGGAGTCCCACTGTCCGGGCTGCGGCGGGCCAGGACGGCCATCCTGCCCCATACTCCGGTGTGCCGGTGAGCACGGCGGGGTGGAGTTCTGCTCCCTGTGTCCGGATTGGCCCTGCCAGCGGTATGTCCAGGAGCAGGCCGACTCCTTCATCCCCCACCGGAACGCCCGCAGGGACCTGGAGACGGTGAAGCGGGTGGGCCTGGAGCACTACCGGGAGACGCTGGGCAAGAAGATGGAGGGGCTGCGCTTCCTGCTGGAGCGGTGCAATGACGGACGGCGGAAGTCGCTGTTCTGCACCGCTGTCAACCTGCTGGAGCTGGAGGATGTGGAGGCGGTCATAGCCAGGCTGGAGGAGGAGTTCGGCCCAGAGTATCCCCCGGAGGAGCAGAAGGACCGGGGGAGCCGGGCGGCTGAGCTGTTCCGGGAGCGGGCGCAGACCAGGGGGGTCTCCCTGAAGCTGGAGCGGCAGCGGAAGCCCTGAACTGGAAAGAACGTGGAAAAGGTGGAGAAAGACCGATGAATATTCAGTGGGAAGCGGGAAAGTACACAGAAAACTTTGATTTTGTCCACCGATACGGTGAGAGCGTGCTGGAGCTGGTGGAGGCGGAAGCAGGAGGCCTGGTGGTGGATCTGGGGTGCGGCAACGGGGCCCTGACCCAGAAGCTGGCGGACCGAGGATACCGGGTGCTGGGGGTGGACGACTCCGCCGAGATGGTGGCCGAGGCCCGGGCCCTTCATCCCGGACTGCCCTTCCAAAAGGGGGATGCGGTCACCTTCCAGCTGGAGGAGAAGGCAGACATCATTTTTTCTAATGCTGTGCTCCACTGGATCGACGGGAGCCGGCAGCAGGCCCTGGCCCGCAACGTGGCCGCCCAGCTGAAGCCGGGCGGGCAGTTTATCTTTGAATTCGGCGGGAAGGGCTGCGCGGAGCGGGTCCACTCGTCGCTGGAGCGACAGTTCGCGCGGAGGGGGCTGGCCTATCCCAGGACCTTCTACTTCCCTACTATCGGGGAGTACGCTCCCATTTTGGAGCGGGCGGGCTTCCGGGTGGAATACGCGGTGCTGTTTGACCGGCCCACAGAGCAGAAGACGGGGGACGGCCTGGCCGACTGGGTCCGCATGTTCGTCAAAAAACCCTTTGAGGGGTTGGAGCCTGCCCTGGGGGATGAGCTCCTCCGGGCGGCGGTGGAGGAGCTGCGGCCTGCCCTGTTCCGCGACGGGAAGTGGTTCGTGGACTACGTCCGCATCCGCATGAAGGCAAGGAAGACGGCCGGATGACCAAGCTGGCCGGGGGCACCGGTGTGCGGTGCACACGGAGACGTGGTGCGGAGGGGAGAGCCAAAGCAGTAGATGAATTATTCCTTTACAGAAAAGGAAATTATTATTAAATATATCCAAAAATTTTCTGAAATATAAATAAATATATGTTACAATGAAAGAAGAAAAGAAGGGACTGTAGAGCCTAAAAAGGAGATGGAAAAAATGAAGCTGAAATTGATACTTTTGGGGAGCTTGTCCCCGCTGATTGGACTGTTGATTTTTTTCCTTCAATTACAGGTGCCCTTCCATGGAATAAAATACTTAGTGATCCTGGCGATCATGTCTGCGGTATTTTTAGCCTATTTCTTTTTCTGTGCATTCTTTTTTTCCAGTAAACAACACAAAAAGAACAGCCTATACTTTTTTGTGACTCCCTTTATATTGTTCTTGGTCAATTTTATAGGATGGATCCAAAAATATGTTGTATTGGCGCTGATCGTATCAGGGGTATCCGCACCATTTCACTATGTTCTGCCAGATTTGATATTTCCAGGAGACAAATATCACTTAATAATGCGCATATTTCCTTTGGCCATTTGTTGGATCGCGTTTAAACTAGGGGAGAGAGTGGGTATTTACTTCAAAGAAAGAATTTAATTTGACATTTAAGTCTTACCACTTCTAACATCTTAATATCTGCTCGTTTCCTTCTCTAGGCCCATAGATTTGCTGACTGTGCGACCTCCAAGAACGAAAAACAGAAGGGTATGCCATCTGAGGCATACCCTTCTGCGTTCTCGTAAAGATGTGTGTGGGAGGAACCTATAAGGGGACAAAGAAAGAGGAGACCGAGAAAGCTGTCGGCGGTTATCTCTGGTACTCGAACTCCAGGTCATACAGGGAGACGATATCTCCGTCCTGGATGCCCATCTCCTCCAGTTTGTCGAACAGACCGGACTGGCGCAGCTTCTGGTCAAACCAGTTGCGGGACTCGAAATCCCCAAAGTTGACGCTGGCAATGAGCTGCTGGAGCCAGGGGGCCTCCACCACCCAGGTGTCATCGAACTTCTCGATGGACACGCTGCCGTTGGTGTCCACCTCGGGGGGACGCTCCACGTAGGTGGGCTCGTAGACCATCACAGGGGGCAGCTGCTGGAGCTCCTGGGCAGCCCGCTTCACCAGCTCCCGGGTGCCCTGGTGGGCGGCGGCGGAGATCTCGAAGAGCTCCATGCCCTGGGACTCCACATGGGCGCGCAGCCGGTCCAGCAGGGCGGGGTCCTCCATGATATCCACCTTGTTGGCGGCCACGATCATTTTCCGGCCGGCCAGCTCGGGGGAGTACTGCTTCAGCTCGGCATTGATGGCCTCGAAGTCCTCCACCGGGTCCCGGCCCTCGGAGCCGGACACATCCACCACGTGGATCAGCAGCCGGCAGCGGTCCACATGGCGCAGAAAGTCGTGGCCCAGGCCGGCGCCGTCGGCGGCGCCCTCGATGATACCGGGGATATCGGCCATGACGAAGGAGACCCCCTCCTCCACATAAACCACCCCCAGATTGGGGAACAGAGTGGTGAAGTGGTAGTTGGCGATCTTGGGCTGGGCCCGGCTGACCACGCTGAGCAGGGTGGACTTGCCCACGTTGGGAAAGCCCACCAGCCCCACATCGGCCAGCAGCTTCAGCTCCAGCACAACCTCCCGGCTCTCACCGGGCAGGCCGGGCTTGGCGAAGCGGGGGACCTGGCGGGTGGGGGTGGCAAAGTGCTGGTTGCCCCATCCGCCCCGGCCGCCCCGGCACAGGATAAAGGGGGTCTCGTCAGACATATCCCGGATGATCTCGCCGGTGGCGGCATCCCGGATGACGGTGCCCCGGGGCACCTGGAGGAGCAGGTCCTCCCCGTCCCTGCCGGTGCGGCGGTTGCCGCCCCCGGGGGCGCCGTTGCCCGCCACGTATTTCCGCTTATAGCGGAAGTCCATCAGGGTGGACATGTGATCGTCCACGGTGACCACCACGTTGCCCCCGCGGCCGCCGTCGCCGCCGTCCGGGCCGCCGGCGGCCACATATTTTTCCCGGTGGAAGGAGACCACGCCGTTTCCGCCGCTGCCGGAGCGGACGGTGATCTTCGCGGTGTCTACAAAGGGTGCTGCCATAACAGGCACCTCCTTTTCAGGGTTGGAAGTGACGCCGGACGGGGCCCGGCGGCGGAATGAGAAAAAGAAAGCCGCAAACGCCATCCGTTTGCGGCTTTTTTCAGCAGCTCAATTACTGAGCGATCTCCACGATGGAGACCTGCTTGCGGTCCTTGCCCAGACGCTCAAACTTCACCTTGCCGGACTTCAGGGCGAACAGGGTGTCATCGCTGCCCTTGCCCACGTTGACGCCGGGGTGGATGTGCGTGCCGCGCTGGCGGACCAGGATATTGCCGGCCAGCACGAACTGACCGTCGGCGCGCTTGACGCCCAGGCGCTTGGCCTCGGAATCACGGCCGTTGCGGGTGGAACCCACGCCCTTTTTATGGGCGAAAAACTGCAGACCGATTTTCAGCATGTCTTACACCTCCAAGACGATAATGTGATCGGGGTACTCCTCATGCAGCTGGGCGAAGTGGACCATGAGAGCGGTCATCAGCGTCTGACAGGTGCTCTCGGCGGTCTGACCCAGCTTGGCGGGGAGCTTCAGGGAGAGATAGGCGTCCTTCTGCCGGACCTTGACGGCGGCCTCCAGCCCCAGCACGTCGTTGACGGCGCACTCGGCCAGACGGACCGCGCTGGTGACGGCGGCGCAGACGATATCCTCCCCCTCCGGGGCGTATCCGCTGTGGCCCTGCACTTCAAAGCTCACGATGCGGCTGCCCTCGGTATGAAAGGTCACGGTGGTCATGATCAGGCCTGGATGGCGCCGATCTGCACCTTGGTGTAGGGCTGACGATGGCCCTGACGCTTGCGATAGCCCTTCTTGGGATTGTACTTGAAGATCCGGACCTTCTTGCCCTTGCCGTTCTTCACCACAGTGGCGGCCACGGAAGCGCCCTCCACTACGGGAGCGCCGAAGGTAGCCTTGTCGCCGTCCAGGATGGCCAGGACCTTATCGAAGGTGATGGCCTGTCCGGCCTCGGCCTCCAGCTTCTCGATGAACAGGGTATCGCCCTCGGTCACCTTGTACTGCTTGCCGCCGGTCTCAATAATAGCGTGCATGTATGATTCAACTCCTTCATAACGGGCTCGCTGTCGGGGGCAGGGAGGCTGGCTCCCATTTTGTGGCCCATTCAAAGCGGCTCTGATAGTTTATCAATAGGACTTTGATTTGTCAAGGGGACGGGGAGTTTTTTTGAAAAATTGTTTTAGGGACGGGCACCGGGAAGGGCCAGCACCGGGTCGGGCACAGTCACCACATACTTCTCCAGCAGGGCCACCGGATGGTAGGACAGCTTGGAGGTGCGCAGTCCCGGGTCGCCCACGTCGTCCTCACGGTTCAGGAAGGAGACCCCCTCCCCGGCATAGGCCTGGGCAAACTGGCTGACCAGCATCTGATAGGCACCAAAGATCTCCCGGTCCGCCTTCTCGATGTGGATGAACAGGGTGTCCCCCAGCACTTCTCCCAGAGAGAAGCCGGCCAGACGGTCCTCCACCATCAGCAGGCCGCCCTTCATGTCGTAGAGGTCCAGGTTGTTCAGGACCTCCTTGGTTTTGTTCAGGTCCTCCAGATAGGAGACGGAGTCCTTCTCGTGCTCCTGGACATAGCGGTCCAGAAGGGCGAGGATCATGGGCAGGTCCTCAGGCACGATAGGGCGGAAGGTCCAGGTCCCGTAGGTCTTGTGGAAGCGGTTGACGTGATTGCGCTGACCGCTGAGTTTTTTGCCCCGGAAAAACTTCAGGTCCTCGCTGCGGTAGAGATAGTCAAAGGTGTCCCGGTCCGCCTGGGCGGTGCTTCCAGGGAAAAAGTGGAGCATTCGGTCAAGCTCGTCCTTGGGGACGGGGACAAAACGCAGGGGCAGCTTGTTCTGCAGGCAGTATTCGGCAATCTGCCGGAACTGCTCCAGCCTGCCCCCTCCCAAGGGAAGGGTAAAGGTGGGACCTACGCCAGGATAGTCCACCTTAAAATAGAGAGAGTTGTCCCACAGAGCGTATTCGGTGCGGTACATGTCCCGCCAGATGAAAACGGTGCCCGGTGTGGTGTCACACAGGCGGCTGCCGCTGTAAGCAAAATAGGGGCGCAGCCGGGGCAGGTCCTCCAGCTGCAGGGGTCGGAAATCCAGCATACGATCAAGTTCCTTTTGTTTCTCTTTTTGTCTCGTCATTCAGGCGGCCCCGGTACCAGCCGGTGACGCCGTTTTTCTTTACCAGGGTGCCCATCTCTCCGGTGCGGGCCACGATGGAAAGGCAGTCCCCCGGCACGACGGGCAGAAGGTAGTCAGTGGAGTCCTCGCACCGGAGCCCCTCCGGGCTGTCATAAAGATAGCTGGTGAGGATGGGGAGCACCCGTCCAGTCTCCAGATGGCGGCACAGAGATAACTCCGGTCCCCGCTCCAGCACCTCGACCCGGTTGCGGCCCCAGCGGATGTTCAGGGAATCCTCCGAAGGCGCCTGTGGGTCCAGGGCCCGGGCCGTGGGCAGCCCGTCGTAGGCGGTCCAGCTGAAGTCCGGAGAGGATTCCTCCGGGATGATAAGGGCGTTGAGCTGACCGTCCAGCTTGAGGACGCAGCCGCCGTCGATGGAGATGATGTGCCGTGCGCGGTCGATGATGGGGGCAGCGGAGGGGATGCGGGGGTCATACAGGGTGACGGGCCAGTGGCCCACCACCACATACTTGCCGGTGTGGGCAAAGGAGTGGTCCTGGCCCCAGTAGTCGTCGTTTTTCATGCAGTGCCAGGCGTCCAGCTCCTCCATGC
This sequence comes from Lawsonibacter asaccharolyticus, assembly GCA_003112755.1. Classification (NCBI taxonomy): domain Bacteria; kingdom Bacillati; phylum Bacillota; class Clostridia; order Eubacteriales; family Oscillospiraceae; genus Lawsonibacter; species Lawsonibacter asaccharolyticus. The sequence goes on from BFBT01000001.1 coordinate 1,784,116, forward strand.
GGTCCAGGGAGGGGACACCGCCGTGGACAAAGACCAGGTGTTCGCTCTCCAGGATGGTGGGCAGGGAACGCAGCCAGTCCCAGACCCAGGGGAAGGTCCGGCGCAGGCACTCCCGCAGGCGGGGCAGGTCGTCCCAGCGGTCAAAACCGGCCTCCCTGGCCATCTGGCGCAGGATACTCTCCGGGTGGGCGGGAAGATAGACCCGGAAAAAGCCCTGGTCCCACAGGTCATCTTCAAAGAAACGGAGGACCAGCCCATCACAGTTGCCGCAGACAGGGAGAATGGTGTGGTCCTGGGACAACTCCAGGATATCCCGCAGCAGGCCCAGACTGTCCGGCCCTTTCTCTAGGATGTCCCCTACCAGCACCAGAATATCACGGGACGAGAAAGCAGCTTTTTCCAGCAGACCGCGGAAAAAAGCGCGGTTGCCGTGGATGTCGCTGACCGCCAGGATGCGTCTGCTGGGGGCCAGGGCGGGGTGGACAACAGTGGCGAGGGCCATGAGGCGTGCTCCTTTCCGGGAGGGTGTGGGGACGGGAATGGGCCCGGTCCTGATGCTCTAACCTTTATCATAACACAGAAGCTGTGACAGAATCAAGCCAAAGGGGAGAGAAAAACCTATCGTTTTGCGGGGAGTTTTTAGCAGGAAGGGGAAAGAGGAGGGGGTCAGAATGGCAGGGGGGCGCATTCCCCGGCGGCGAGGTGGGCGGGCCATCTTGCAGGGGCCGCCTCCGATATGGTAGAATGACCTGACCGGAACAAAATGAGCCAACAGGAAAACAGAAGGGGAGCGGAGCGCAATGAATACACCGGAGCTGGAGACGGAGCGGCTGCGCCTGCGGCGGTTCACAGCGGAGGACGCAGCGGCCATACTGGCCATTTTTGGAGACGTGGAGGCCAATACCTTCCTCCCGTGGTTCCCCCTGAAGTCGCTGGAGGAGGCGAGGCAGCTCTTTGAAAGGCAGTACCAGCCGGTCTACCGGGCGGAGCGGGGATACCAATACGCGATCTGCCTCAAGGAGGACGACATCCCCATCGGCTACGTCAAGGTGGACCTGGACGAGAGCCACGACCTGGGCTATGGGCTGCGCCATGAGTTTTGGAATCGGGGCATCGCTGCGGAGGCAGCCCGGGCCCTGGTAGAGCAGGTGAGGCGGGACGGGCTGCCTTATCTCACAGCCACTCACGATGTGAACAACCCCAACAGCGGAGCGGTGATGAAAAAGTTGGGAATGGTCTATCAATACTCCTATGAGGAGCAGTGGCAGCCCAAGGACATCCCGGTGCTGTTCCGGCTCTACCAGATGGATCTGGACGGGAATAGCGGCAGGCCATACCTCCGATACTGGGAGCAATCCCGGGTCCATATGGTGGAGCAGGGCATATAGCCGGGCAGGGATTCTCTGTTTACAGAAAGTTCACAGGGATGACATGATTTCGCCTTAATTTCTGGGTATGATAACACCGTACCCAGAAGAAAACTCCCATTTCTCCCTCTCCTTTTACAACACACACAGGTCTGACACCCCGGTCCCATGGACCGGGGTGTCAGACTGTTCCGGTACAGGATGGGGCTATTTACAGAAAATTCACATTGCGGACATGATTTAGCAGTACTTCTCCGTTAAGATAAGACCGTACCCAGTTTTCATAGGATACCTCCCATTTCTCCCTCTCTTTACAACACACACAGGTGCAGCGCCCCGGCCTCAAGGCTGGGGCGCTGTGCTGTCCGGAGAGACGCGTGCTGTTTACAGAAAGTTCATAGGCAGGTCATGATTTCGACGTATTTCTTCGGTAGGATATCACTGTACCCAAGATCACAAAGAATTCTCCCATTTCTCCCTCTCCTTTACAACACACACAAGCAGAGAGCCCCGGCCTAACGGCCGGGGCTCTCTGCTGTCATTTGTGGGGAAAGAGATTCCCCAGGCTCTCTGCCTGCTGGTCATGCGCCCCGGCCGGTGGCCCCCCGTTCTGCCTCCAGCTGGTTCATCTTCCGCTTCCGGGCGGCGGAGAAGGCCAGCTTGTCCGCCAGCTGACGGGTGTCCCCGGACTGGATGACCTGGCGGTAGAGGCGAAGGTTGTCCTCCAACGTCTCCAGCGCCTGGGTCAGGGCGGGAGCGTTCAGGGAGAAGAGCTGGGTCCACAGGGGGACGTCCAGGGCGGCCACCCGGGTGCAGCCCCGGAAGGAGTCCCCCTCGAAGCCCTGGTAGGCGAACAGGCTGGGGTCGTCGCACACCGAGACGGCGATGATGTGCATCATCTGGCTGGTATAGGCGATGATGGCATCGTGCTGCTCCGGGGTGGTGCGCACCACATCGGCACAGCCCAGGTGCCTGGCCACCCGCTCCATCAGCGCAAGATGCTCCGGCTGGGTCCCCTCGTCCGGGGTGAGGATGTAGTGGGCCCCCTGGAACATGTTGGGCAGGGCGTGCTGAATGCCGGAAAATTCAGTGCCTGCCATGGGGTGCCCTCCTAGAAAGGATACACTGGAGGGCAGGGTCCGGGCGGCATCCACGATGGCGCCCTTCACGCCGCATACATCAGTGACCAGGCTGCCGGGGCGGAAGTGGTCCCGATGCTCAGAGAGGAACTCCTGGATGCCCCGGGGATGCATGCAGAGGAACACCAGATCCGCCTGGGCCAGGGCCTCCCGGGGGTCCTCGCAGACCTGATCCACAATTCCCTGCTCCAGGGCGTAGCGAAGGGTGGGCTGGCTTACGTCCACCCCCACCCGCTTAAAATCTTCAAACTCTTTCAGCCCCATAGCGATGGAGCCGCCGATCAGGCCCAGGCCGATGACCGCGATCTGTCTGCTCATAAACGATCTCCTCGATTCCAAAGTGCGTCTGTGGGAACGATAGCACTGTACCACGGTTTGGGGCGCAAATCAACACTTTAACACAAAAAAGCGTTAAATTTTTATTTTGCGCACCGGTAAACAGTCCCGTCCTGGGGCTGGATTCCCTTGGCCTGGAGGAGCTGCTCCACCGTGACAAAGCAGTAGCCCTGCCCGGAGAGGGCATCCGCGATCTGGAGAGCGGCGTCCACTGAGCTGTCGTAGATGTCGTGGAGCAGGATGATGCTGCCGTCCTCCACATGGCTGAGGACGGAGCCCACCACCCGCCCAGTGTCCTGGTCCTTCCAGTCCTCCGGGTCTACGGACCACAGGACAACGGGGGAGCCGGCCCACCGGAGCCCCGCATCGTCAATGATTCCGTAGGGCGGGCGGAGCCAGAAGTCACCGGAGCCCAGCACGGCGGAGAGGACGCCCCGGGTTCTGCCCACCTGGAGGTCGAAGTCCCCCCGAGAGAGGTCAGAGATGCAGCTGTGATCGTAGGAGTGAACGCCGATCTGGTGGCCGTCTTCCGCCATGCGCCGGACAAGGGTCTCCTGACCTTGGATGCGGTCGCCCACCAGGAAGAAGGTGGCCTGGATCTCCCGGAGAGCCAGACCGTCCAGCAGGCGGGAGGTGGTGGAGGTTCTGGGGCCGTCGTCAAAGGTGAGAGCCACCAGGGGGGGCTCCTCCGGCACCGTCACCGACCCGCCGCCCCCTGCCTCTGCGGCTGGCCCTGGGCCGGGCCGGCACAGGGCCGCCAGAAGCAGTGCAGGCACAAGGACCCGCCAGTATTTAAAAAATTTTTTCCTGCACCACATGATGACCGCCGCCTTTCCCATCGCGCTTACTGTTCAGTATGTGCGCTTTTTCCGGCAGCTTGCTCAGAAATTTCTGACAGAAAAAATGCCCTCCGGCCGGGGCCGGAGGGCAGGGAAAGCGGATGGGGCGGCAGATCAGTGGTTCAGTACCCGCACCCGGATCACGCCGGGGATGGCGCGCAGCTCGTTGGCTACCTGGTCGGTGATGCGGGTGTTCACGTCCACGATGGTGTAGGCGTAGTCCTTTTTGGATTTGTTGGTCATGTTCTCCACGTTGATCCCGTCGTTGGACAGGGTGGACATGATGTTGGTGAGCATGGCGGGCACGTTCTTGTGGATGAGGCAGAGGCGGGAGATGCCGCTCCACTCCTGCTCCAGATTGGGCAGGTTCACCGAGTTGCGGATGTTGCCGTTGACCAGGTAATCCTGGAGCTGACGGGCGGCCATGACGGCGCAGTTCTCCTCGCTCTCCGGGGTGGAGGCGCCCAGATGGGGCATGGCGATGACGTTCTTCACCGTGGCGATGGTGTCGTTGGGGAAATCGGTGACATACTTGGCCACCCGGCCGGTCTCCAGGGCGGCGATCATGTCCTGGTCGCACACCAGCTCGCCCCGGGCCAGATTCAGAATGCGGACACCGCCTTTCATCTTGGCGATGGCGTCCCCGTTGATGAAGTCCTTGGTGGAACTGGTGTAGGGGACGTGGATGGTGACATAGTCAGACACCTTGTACAGCTCGTTCACGTCCTTGACCACATGGACATGGCGGTCCAGCCGCAGGGCGGCGTCCACAGACAGGTAGGGGTCGTAGCCGTACACGTCCATCCCCAGGTCCAGGCCGATGTTGCACACCAGGGCGCCGATGGCACCCAGGCCGATGACACCCAGGGTCTTACGGTAGAGCTCAGGGCCCACAAAGGCGGATTTGCCTTTCTCCACGGCGGCGGCTACATCCACATTTGGAGTGTGAGCCTGTTCCTGGACCCAGTCCACGCCCCCGACGATGTCCCGGGAGGCGATGAGCAGGGCGGCGATGACCAGCTCCTTTACTGCGTTGGCATTGGCACCGGGGGTATTGAAGACCACAATGCCGGACTCGGAGCAGCGGTCGATGGGAATGTTGTTGGTGCCGGCGCCCGCCCGGGCGATGGCACGCAGGGCATCCGGGAAGACGTAGTCGTGCATCTTGGCGCTGCGCACCAGGATGCCGTCCTCGTTCTCCACATCCTCACCCACCTGGAAGCGGCTCTTGTCCAGCTGATCCAGGCCGGCGGATGCGATCTTGTTCATGGTTTTGATGCGGTACATATGGCAATTACCTCGAATCCTGATTTCTGATGGAAGGGGCGGATCACTGGGGAGCGATCACAGGCTTCCCGTCCGGCCCCAGCAGCGGGGTGAGCCCAGAGGCATTTCCGTCCCGGTGAAAGAGATACTGCACCCCGGTGACAGTATCCACCCAGATCTCGGTCTGGACCAGGGCACCCTGGGTGTAGATCTTGACGAAGCGGTTGTTTTCTTTTGCGGCCATGGAAGCACCCCCTGTTTGGTCTGCAAGCGGAAGATCGAATGGGAACAGGGCCTCAGTTGGCCTTATCGAAGGCCCGGATGAAGTCACAGAGCTTCTCCACGCCTTCCACAGGGACGGCGTTGTAGATGGAGGCCCGCATGCCGCCCACTTTGCGGTGCCCCTTCAGATTGACGAAGCCGGCTTCGGCCGCCTCCTTGACGAACTTGGCGTCCAGCTCCTCACTGGCGGAGCGGAAAGTGACGTTCATATCGGAGCGGAAGGGCTTCTCGGCGGCGCAGGTGAACAGCTTGGAGCTGTCGATGCAGTCGTAGAGCATCTGGGCTTTACCGTGCTTGATCTGCTCCATGCCCTCGATGCCCCCCTGTTCGTCCAGCCAGTCCAGGGTCAGGCCCAGCATGTAGATGCACCAGCAGGGCGGGGTGTTGTACATGGAGTCCTTGTCGATCATGGCCTTGTAGCTCATCATCACGGGGGTGTAGGGCAGCTCGTGGCCGGCCAGATCCTCCCGGATGATGACCACGGTCAGGCCGGCGGGGGCCATGTTCTTCTGGGCGCCGGCGTAGATGATGCCGAACTTGGAGACGTCCACGGGGCGGGAGAGGATGTCAGAGGACATGTCGCACACCAGGGGGACGCTGCCGGTTTCGGGGACATACTGCCACTCGGTACCGTAGACGGTGTTGTTGGCGCAGTAATAGAAGTAGCTGGCCTCCGGGTCCAGCTTCAGCTGGTCCTGGCTGGGGATATAGGTGTGGTTGCGGTCCTCGGAGGAGGCGGCCAGGCTGATCTGGCCGTACTTCTGGGCCTCCTTGTAGGCCAGGTTGGAGAAGTTGCCGGTGACGGCGTAGTCCGCCCTGCCCGTCTTGCCGATCAGGTTCAGGGGGATCATGGAGAACTGGCCGGTGGCGCCGGTCTGGAGAAACAGGATCTTATAGTTGTCCGGCACCTTCATCAGGCGGCGGAGCTTGGCCTGGGTCTCCTCAAAGATTTGAATGAACACCTTTGAGCGGTGACTCATCTCCATCACAGACATTCCTGATCCATGGTAGTTGGTGATCTCGGCCCCGGCACGCTCAAGGACGGACAGGGGAAGCATGGAAGGTCCTGCGGAGAAGTTGTAAACACGCTGGTCGCTCATTTTGGGAGAGCCCCTTTCAAATTAAGATCTTGCCAGCTCTGCTCCCGCACAGGGGAAGGGAAACAAAAATGACAATGTATCCCTATTATAGTGAAGGAAAATTTCTCTGTCAATGCCCCCGTCCGTCCACAAAGAGGCCTTTTGGGATAAAAAAGCCCGCGTTTTTTGGAAAATAATTTTCAAATGCAGGATATGGGGAAAAAAGCCGCAAAATCCGGGGAGAGAACGGGGAAAAAGTGGGAAAAATGCCGCCCCTGCATGAAAGGCTGCAGAGGCGGCATGAAGAAATGAGATGGGTCCATGGGATTATTTCACATAGGGACCGGGCCCTCAGGTCCGCAGGACCCACTGGAGCATCAGGAGCAGGCCCAGGCCAGGGACACCCAGCACACCCAGGATCAGGGCGTTGACTAGGTTCACCCCCAGCCCCAGTCCGATCTGGTTCAGCAGGGCCAGCGCTGCCAGCCCCATAGAGGAGCGCACCGCCAGCCGGAGCAGCCTGCCCAGCGGGCGGTGGAGCAGGAGCAGGGCGGCCAGCGCCACCATAACTGCCACGCCCCAGGCCCCGGCCAGGGAGCCGGTCATGGCTGGGCCTCCAGCTCCTTGACCCGGCGCAGCAGATAGTTGTACCGGGACTGGAGGGCATTGATCTCAAAAACATAGGATTCAATGAGATCTCCGTCCTCCGCACTGTTGAAGCCCCGGTAGGCCTGCTGGATCAGGGCCCGGGTGTGGGCCAGAGAGGTCAGGAGCTCCTGCCGCTCCACATTGTCAGCGCGCTCCAGACGGCGCAGGGAAAACATGCGGGCCGCTTCCGCCATGAGATTGTCCTCCTTTCGGCCCCGGCACACCGGGGCACGGCTGGTCTTGTCCCTTGTCAATGAAAGGTATGATATAGTCTGGTCAAATATTCCATTGATTAAACACACATAGGAGGAAAAGGAGGGGAGATACTAACCCCGGACCGTGTATCAAACTTCCTGACCTGTGCTCCAGAGGGCCCGATGGCGAAAGGCGAAAAGGAGAACGGAGAACGCTGGGGCCGTCCCATCCGGGAGGGCTGAACAGCCGCCGGACTTTTCCGGCCCATCCTTTTTAAGCCGGTGCTGGACCGCTTTTGAGCCGCAGACCGGGTAGGGCGTGGGGGACCCCGCAGAAGGCGGGCCGACCCGCAATGCCGAAGCACCGTCCACACAGACCCAGTCCCTCCCCGTCCCGGACGGAGGAGCTGACAGAGTCAAAACGGGGCCGCCGGGACACCGGCGGCCCCCTGAGACTGTCGGAAAAGTGGCTTTGCCGCTTTTGGAAGAAAGATGCAGTCTGCAAGTGTTTTGCTCGGCGCACATGTCGCCGGGGAAAACAGATCAGAACTTGATCCGCACCTGCGGGCGCAAGCTCTGCGAGGCTTTTTCCACAGACAGAGGGGGCCGCCGATATCCCGGCAGTCCCCTCTGCTGTTTCACAATAGTAAACCGAGAAAAAATAAAGTTGACAATCCGGGGAAGCGGTAGTAAACTATTGCAGAAAAATGGTTTACAATTGAGAGAGGGGATAGGCGTGAAAAAGCTGGCAGTGGAGATCATCTCGGGCAGAAGGCTGAACCGCCGGGACGACCTGGCCGTCTTCCTGACGGCGGACCTGGAGGAGCTGCGGGCGGGAGCGGACCAGATCCGGCAGGCCCTGTGCGGGGACCGGGCGGACCTGTGCACCATCATCAACGGCCGGAGCGGCCGGTGCAGCGAGGACTGCAAGTTCTGCGCCCAGTCCTGCCACTACGGCACCCAGGTGGAGGAGTATCCCTTCCTCCCCCTGGAGAAGATCGTGGCGGAGTGCAGACGGAACGAGGCGGGGGGCGTCCACCGCTTCTCTATCGTCACCGCCGGGCGCAGCCTGAAGGGGATGGAGCTGGAGCAGGCCCTGGAGGCCTACGCCCGGCTGCATCGGGAGAGCGGGCTGAAGCTGTGCGCCTCCCACGGCCTCCAGACCGAGGAGGAGTTCCGGCGCATGAAGGAGGCGGGGGTGGAGCGCTGCCACGCCAATCTGGAGACCTCCCGGCGATACTTTCCACAGATGTGCACCACACACACCTATGAGGACAAGGTGACCAACATCCAACGGGCCCGGGCGGCGGGGCTGGAGGTGTGCTCCGGCGGCATACTGGGCATGGGAGAGAGCTGGGAGGACCGCCTGGACCTGGCGGTCAGCCTGGCAGAGCTGGAGATCAGCTCCATCCCGCTGAACCTCCTGCGGCCCATCCCGGGCACGCCCTACGAGGGGATGGAGCCCATTTCCAACGAGGACGTGCTGCGCACCGTGGCTTTTTTCCGGTACATCAACCCCACCGCATGGATCAGGATGGCGGCGGGCCGGGGGCAGTTCCCGGACGGCGGAGCGGAGCTGTTCCGCTCTGGGGCCAACGCGGCCATCACCGGGGACATGCTCACCACCACCGGGACCAGCATGGCGGGGGACCGGGCCATGCTGCTGGGACTGGGCTACCAGGTATGAGCGACAGCGGGGCAGGAGAAACGCCCCAAACGACAAGGAAAGGAAATCAGAACTATGAGCCACGAACCCATGACCGCCGGGGCGGTCCAGAAAAAGAGCAAGATCTACGGCCTGTCCATGACCGCGGTGATGGCGGCGGTGACCTGTGTCCTGGCGCCCATGTCCATCCCCATCGGACCGGTGCCCATCTCCTTCACAAATCTGGCCATCTACCTGTCTCTCTATCTGCTGGGGTGGAAGCGGGGGACAGTGAGCTATCTGGTCTATGTGCTGATCGGCATGGTGGGCGTGCCGGTGTTCTCCGGCTTCACCGGCGGCATGGGCAGGCTGCTGGGCCCCACCGGGGGCTATATCGTGGGCTTCATCCCCATGGCACTGATCGCCGGCGCGGTCATTGACCGCTTCCGGAACCGGGGCATCCAGCTGGCCGGCATGATCGCGGGCACTGCAGTGTGCTATGCCTTCGGCACCGCCTGGTACTGCTTCCAGGCCGGTTCCTCCGTGGGGGCTGCCCTGGGGCTGTGCGTGTTCCCCTTCATCCCCGGCGACCTGGTCAAAATGCTGATCGCCATGGCGCTGGGCCCCATGATCCGCTCCCGGCTGGAGAAAGCGGGACTGTATCGGGGATGACCAGCTTCTCTCAGCCGTCCGGCGGGGAGGCCCAGAGGACGGCGGCAGGCCCCGCATAAAACTAAATCATCCGGACAGGGCAGACAGCGGCGGCCGCTCTCTTAGAAGAGAGCGGCCGCCGCCTCCCTGTGCCGGAGGTTGACAGGCCAGACAAAGAGAGGTACAGTGTCAGCAGGAAAACAAATTTTGGAGAGAAAGGCGGGCAGACCTATGCTGCAGGGAAAGGTATATGGGGTGTATTTCAGCCCAACAGGGGGGACGAGAGCTTATGTTACGGCGCTGGCCGGGTTGCTCTCCTGCGAGGCGGAGGAGATCGATCTGACGGCGCGGGAGGAGCGGGCGCGGGACCATGTCTTTGGCCCGGAGGATCTGGTGATCCTGGGGGCGCCGGTCTATGCGGGGCGGCTGCCCCAGCTGGAGGGCGGGATCTTTGAACGCCTGCGGGGGGACGGGACCCCGGCGGTCTTTAATGTGAGCTACGGCAACAGAGCTTTTGAGGACGCCCTGCTGGAGGAGCAGGACATCTGTCAGGCCCATGGATTCCACGGGATCGCGGCGGGGGCCTGGATCGCCCCTCACACCTTCTCCGGCCGCATCGGGGCCGGACGGCCGGATGGGGCGGACCTGGAAAAGGTGCGGGAATTTGCCGCGGGGGTCCGGGCGCTGCTGGAGCGGCCGGACTGGAGGACCTGCCGGCTCACGGTGCCGGGGGACCGGCCCTACCGGCCGGCCAGGCGGGTGGAGGTGCACCCCGCGGGGGACGAGAGCTGCACCCGATGCATGGCGTGTGTGTCCCGGTGCCCGGCGGGAGCCATCCCTCCGGAATCCCCCCGGAGCACTGACACGGGCCGCTGCATCTCCTGTCTGGCCTGTGTGAAAAGCTGTCCGGCGGGGGCGCGGGCGGTGGCCGGTCCGGCTTTTCCCAAGATGGTGGAGGGGCTGGAGGGGCGGCTGCTGTCCCCCCGCCGGGAACCGGAGCTGTATTACGGAAGGTGAGACGATGATCAAAACAGTTTTTAGACCTCTGCGGCACGGTGGCCTGTGAGGACGGGCCTGTCTTCTATGAGGTGATGCAGCGCACGGTCCCGGACGGCGTGGAGGAGATCCGGGATTTCAGGGGGCTGATGGAGCACCTGCCCCAGTTGTCCGGCGAAAAATCCAGCGAAAAAGCAGACCGCGCCCCGGAAGACGTTCTCTTCCGGGGCGCGGTGTTTGATCGGGGGGCGGGATCAGTCCTCGAAGGGCAGGCCGCTGAGATAACGCCGGGCCAGATCAAAGGCGTGGTGGGCGGTCTGAGTACGCAGACGGGCACGGACTGGGCGGCTGCCCAGGTTCAGGGCGCGGACATGGGCGCCCTCGGCGGTGGAGATGGCCACGAAAGCGGTGCCTACCTCGTGGTCCCATTCGTCCTTTCCAGGGCCGGCCACGCCGGTGGCGGACAGGGCGATGTCGCAGCCCAGCAGCCTCCGGGCTCCATCGGCCATAGCCCGGGCCACCTCCGGGGAGACTGCGCCGAACTGGTCCAGCAGGTGCTGGGGCACCCCCAGTACGCCCGCCTTCACCTCATTGGTGTAGGAGACCACCCCGCCCCGGAACACCTGGGAGGAGCCGGGGATGTCAGTGAGGCGCTTGGCCATCAGGCCGCCGGTGATGCTCTCGGCGCAGCCCAGGGTGAGGCCCTTCTCCCGAAGCAGGTCCTCCACCACCTCCTCCAGAGAGGAGACATCCACCCCGTACACCCGGGTGCCGAAGCGGGCCTTCAGCTCCTCCACCTTGGGCAGAAGCAGGGCCTGGGCCTGCTCCATGGTGGGTGCCTTGGCGGTGACCCGCAGCTCACACTCCCCCTCCTTGGCGTAAGGGGCCAGAGTGGGGTTGGACATGGCATTCATCTCGTCTCGGAGCTGGGCCTCCATCTGGGACTCCCCGATGCCGAACAGCTTCAGGGTGTGGGAGGCGATGACTCCCTCGGACAGGGCCTGAAGGTAGGGGACCACCCGGTGCTGGAACATGGGACGGCACTCGCTGGGGGGGCCGGGGAGCATGATGACGTGGCAGCCCTCCGCCTGGAAGGCGCAGCCTGGGGCGGTGCCCCAGTCGTTGACCAGGACGGTGCAGCCCTCGGGGAGCATGGCCTGCTGAAGATTGTTCTCCGTCATGGGCCGCCCGGTGCGGGCAAAATAATTCCGGATGCGCTGGGCAGAGGGCTCGTGGAACACCAGCTTCTTTCCAAACGCCTCGGCCAACACGTTTTTCGTCAGGTCATCACAGGTGGGGCCCAGCCCCCCGGTGGTGATGATGATATCAGCCCGCCCCTTAGCGGCAGCCACCGCCTCCCGGGCCCGCTGGGGGTTGTCCCCCACCACGGTGTGCCAGTAGACGTTCAGGCCCAGGGCGCTGAGCCCCTGGGAGAGGATCTGGGCGTCCAGGTTGACGATGTTGCCCAGCAGCAGCTCAGTGCCCACGGACAGGATCTCTACAGTATGAGACATGAAAAAGACCTCCAGGAAAATGAGATTGGCGGCGCTCCAGTCAGGGGGCGGGGGCTTCCGCCGCCCCGGCCCGGTCCAGGATCTGCTCTACCTGGCGCAGGTCCCGGATGTCATAGTCGATGCGGGGGTCTGCCGGGCGGGGCTCCCCCAGAGGGTTGTACCAGCAGCACAGGATGCCGGCGCTGCGTCCCCCCTGCATGTCGCTGGTGAGGGAGTCGCCCACGATCATCACCTCGTCCCGGCAGCAGGGGCCGATCTGGGAGAATACCGCGTCAAAAAAGGCGGCCCCCGGCTTCTCGGTCCCCACGATCTCAGAGATGAAGACCCCGTCCAGCATCCGGTCCAGGCCGGAGCGGGACAGCTTCCGCTCCTGGGCGACCCGGGTGCCGTTGGTTACTGCGTACTGCCGTACCCGGCCCTTCAGCCGGGCCACCAGAGAACCGGCGTCATCCCGGAACACCACAGTGTCCCCCAGGCGCAGCTGGTACTCCTGGTTGAAAGCGGGGATGTCCCGGCAGTTCAGCCCCTCCTGGGCGAAAAACTCCTCAAAGCGGCCCAGCAGGACCTGGGGCTTGGTCAGCTCCCCCCGCTCCAGCCGCCGCCAGTAGGTCCGGTTGATCTGGGAGTAGCGTGCCAGCAGCTCCGGCGTGCAGGGGCCCATCTGAAAGGAGCGGAAGCAATCCTCCAGAGCCCGCCGCTCCGCTGCCGAGAAGTCCAGCAGCGTCCCGTCCACGTCCCAGAGGATCACGTTGATCTGTGCCATATCGCGCCTCCTGTCCCTCAGACCTGGACCCGCTCGATGCTGTCCACCGCGGCTTGGATCAGCGCCTGGATGTCCAGCTTCTCCTCGGCGAACTCCACCTCGCCGGGCAGGGGCCGCAGACGAGGATGACGGGGCGTGAAGACGGTGCAGCAGTCCTCATAGGGGAGGATGGAGGTCTCGAAGGTGCCGATCTTCCGGGCGATCTGGACGATCTCCTCCTTGTCCATCCCCACCACAGGGCGCAGGATGGGCAGATCGACCACCGCGCCGGTGACCAGCATGGCGTCCATGGTCTGGCTGGCCACCTGGCCCAGGCACTCACCGGTGACCAGGGCCTTAGCCCCGCACCGCCGGGCCACCTCCTGGGCGATGCGCATCATGAAGCGGCGCATGATGACGGTGAACAGCTCCTCCGGGCAGGAGCGGCGCAGCTCCTCCTGGATGGCGGTGAAGGGCACCACGTGGACGGTGAGCCGCCCGGTCCAGGGGGTGAGCAGGCGGGCCAGCTCCAGCACTTTCTCCTTGGCCTCGAGAGAGGTGTAGGGATAGGAGAAGAAGTGGACCATGTCCAGGGCCACCCCCCGCTTTGCGATCATCCAACTGGCCACAGGGGAGTCGATGCCCCCGGAGAGCAGAGAGACGGCCCGGCCGTTGATGCCCACAGGCAGGCCGCCGGCGCCGGGCTGGGGCTGGGTGTGGACGTAAGCGGCGTAGTCCCTCACTTCCACGTAGACGGTGAGTTCGGGATGGTGGACGTCCACCTCCAGGTTGTCATAGGCCTCATGGAGCTCCCCGCCCACATACTGGCTGAGCTGGATGGAGGTCATGGGGAAGGTCTTGTCTGCCCGCTTGGTCTCCACCTTAAAGGTGCGGGCGGCGCGGAGCTGGTCGTCCAGAAATTCCTTGGCGCAGGCCAGGATGGCGTCCTTGTCCTTCCCGCAGGGGCGGGCCAGGGACAGACCCACGATGCCGAACACGTGCTTCAGGGCCTCATAGGCCCCCTCCACATCGCAGCCCTCGCCTATGGGCTCCACGTAGGTGGCCGACTGCCGGGTGTACACCCGGAACTGGCCGAAGGGACGGAGACGGCGGTGGAGGTTGGCCTGGAGCTTGTCCTCGAAGCTGCGGCGGTTGAGCCCCTTGAGGACCATCTCACCCAGCTTGAGCAGAATGATTTCGTTCATTATGTGTAAGATCCTTTCCATCGATTCGCTTCACAGGCATTATATCGGAAAGCGCCGGGGATGTCCAGCGGGAGCGGAGAAAGTCTCGGATCTGTCCGGGGATGTCCCTCCGGCGCGTGCCCTATGCAGGGCGCATTCTACCGCCGCAGGTACTCCGGCGGACGATATTGGAGGGCCTCGGCCAGGTGGGAGAGCTGGATGGAGGTGCTGCTGTCCAGGTCAGCGATGGTCCGGGCCACCCGCAGGATGCGGTCATAGCTGCGGGCGGTGAGCCCCATCCGGTCAAAGGCCCCCTGCATCAACCGCTGGCACTCCGAGTCCAGGGCGCAGAACCGGTCCAGCTCCTGCTGGCCCATCCGGGCGTTGCAGGAGGCGTCCCCATAGCGCCCACGCTGGATGTCCCGGGCCCGGTCCACCCTGCCCTTGATGACGGAGGAGGGCTCCGACGGGGCGCGGCGGGCCAGCTCACCGAACTCCAGGGCGGCCACCTCCACAAACAGGTCGATGCGGTCCAGAAGGGGGCCGGACAGGCGGGAGAGATAGCGCCGCACCTCCTGCTCCGTGCAGCGGCAGCGGCCGCTGGGGTGGCCGTACCAGCCGCACTTGCAGGGGTTCATGGCGCACACCAGCATGAACCGGCTGGGATAGCTCACCGAGCCGGCGGCCCGGGAGATCTGCACCTGCCCGTCCTCCAGGGGTTGGCGGAGCACCTCCAGCACCTCCTTGGAGAACTCGGGCAGCTCGTCCAGAAAGAGGACCCCGTGGTGGGCCAGGGAGATCTCACCCGGCCTGGGATTGGTGCCGCCCCCTGCCAGCCCCATGGGGGAGATGGTGTGGTGGGGGGAACGGAAGGGGCGGCGGCTGATGAGGGGGTGGTCCGGGTCGGTGAGGCCCATCACCGAGTGGATCTCGGTGGCCTCCAGGGCTTCAGAGCGGCTCATATCGGGGAGGATGGAGGGCAGGCGGCGGGCCAGCATGGATTTGCCAGACCCGGGAGGACCACACATGAGCAGGTTGTGGCCGCCGGCCGCGGCGATCTCCAGGGCCCGCTTCCCGTTCTCCTGCCCCTTCACCTCGGAGAAGTCGGGGGCGGGCTCTGGGCCGGGGCCGGGTACCCAGGGGCGGGCCGGGGGGATGGGCTCCTCCCCAGTGAGATGCCGGGCCAGCTGGGCCACGTCCCGGACAGGGTAAACGGCGGGACCGCCGGCCAGGGTGGCCTCGGCGGCATTGGCCTCCGGAACGAAGAGAGAGCGGATGCCAGCCCGCCCGGCGGCCAATGCCATGGGAAGGATGCCCGCCGCGGGGCGCAGTTCCCCGGACAGGGACAGCTCCCCCACAAAGGCGCAGTCCGGGTCCCGCACCTTCAGCTGCCCGCCGGCGGCCAGGATGCCTACCAGGATGGGCAGGTCGTACAGCGTGCCTGACTTCTTCACATGGGCGGGGGCCAGATTGACAGTGATGCGGCTGACCGGGAACTGAAAGCCGCAGTTCTTGATGGCGGAGCGCACCCGCTCCCGGGCCTCGTTCACCGCCGCATCGGGCAGGCCCACCAGGGTGAAGGCGGGCAGGCCGCTGGACAGGTCGCACTCGGCGCTCACCTCATAGCCTGAGACCCCCTGGAGCCCCAGAGAGCGCACTTGGAATACCATAGGCACATCCTCCTTGGCGGGAGTATGGAACACAAATTGTCCCCGTTTGGTACATTTTACTCCTTCGGCACCATCCTTTGCAACGGATGCCAGTATTTTTCTTCCGGAAATCGGGGGAAATCGCTCCAGCCCGATTTACAAATGGGGGAAAAGATGATAAACTAGCTTTGTCTGAGAAGAGACCGCCCGCTCCAAAACAGGGAGGGGCGGGATCGCTGTGCCCGGACGCCTGACCGCGGGGAGCTGACCGCCATCCCGACCCGAGGCAGGCGGCCCGCCGGGCCGGCGGGAGGAGACATACATCCCACAGGAGAACAGGGACCGGGGCGGGATGGCCGGGCCCAGAAAATTGGAAGAAAGCAGGGATTCTCTATGGCTAGAAAATTCAAGACCATGGACGGCAACAACGCGGCGGCCTATGTCAGCTACGCGTTTACCGAGGTAGCCGGTATCTACCCCATCACGCCGTCCAGCCCCATGGCCGACTATGTGGACCAGTGGGCGGCCCAGGGCCAGAAAAACATCTTCGGCACCACCGTCAAGGTCATCGAAATGCAGTCTGAGGCCGGTGCCGCCGGCACTGTCCACGGCTCTCTGGCGGCGGGCGCTCTGACC
Source organism: Lawsonibacter asaccharolyticus (assembly GCA_003112755.1). Taxonomy (NCBI): domain Bacteria; kingdom Bacillati; phylum Bacillota; class Clostridia; order Eubacteriales; family Oscillospiraceae; genus Lawsonibacter; species Lawsonibacter asaccharolyticus. Next base: position 1,800,283 of record BFBT01000001.1, read on the forward strand.
ACCACCTACACCGCATCCCAGGGCCTGTTGCTGATGATCCCCAACATGTACAAGATCGCCGGCGAGCTGCTGCCTGGTGTCTTCCACGTGTCTGCCCGTACCGTGGCCGCCCAGAGCCTGAACATCTTCGGCGACCACTCTGACGTGATGGCCTGCCGCCAGACCGGCTTTGCCATGCTGGCCGAATCCAATGTGCAGGAGGTCATGGACCTGGGCGCCGTGGCCCACCTGGCTGCCATCAAGGGCCGCGTCCCCTTCATCAACTTCTTCGACGGCTTCCGCACCTCCCACGAGATCCAGAAGGTGGCCATCTGGGACTACAAGGACCTGGCCGAGATGGTGGACATGGACGCCGTGGAGGCGTTCCGCAAGCGCGCCCTGAACCCCGAGCGGCCCACCATGCGCGGTTCCCACGAGAACGGCGACATCTTCTTCCAGCACCGCGAGGCCTGCAACACCTACTATGACGCCCTCCCCGCCATCGTGGAGGAGTATATGGGCAAGGTCAACGCCAAGCTGGGCACCAACTACCAGCTGTTCAACTACTACGGCGCCCCTGACGCTGACCGGGTCATCATCGCCATGGGCTCCATCTGCGACGTGGCCGAGGAGGTCATCGACTACCTCAACGCCCACGGTGAGAAGGTGGGCCTGATCAAGGTGCGCCTGTACCGCCCCTTCCGGGCCGACAAGCTCATCGCTGCCATCCCCGCCACCGCAAAGAAGATCGCCGTGCTGGACCGGACCAAGGAGCCCGGCGCCCTGGGCGATCCCCTGTACCTGGATGTGGTCACCGCGCTGACCAATGCGGGCATTACCGACAAGACCGTTGTGGGCGGCCGGTACGGCCTGGGCTCCAAGGACACCCCGCCCCGCAGCGTGTTTGCTGTCTATGAGGAGCTGGCCAAGGCCGAGCCCAAGCGCCAGTTCACCATCGGCATCGTGGACGATGTGACCAACCTCTCCCTGCCGGAGAGCAAGTCCGCCAACACCGCCGCCGAGGGCACCATCGAGTGCAAGTTCTGGGGCCTGGGCGGCGACGGCACTGTGGGTGCCAACAAGAACTCCATCAAGATCATCGGCGACCACACCGATAAGTATGTGCAGGCGTACTTCCAGTATGACTCCAAGAAGACCGGCGGCGTGACCATCAGCCACCTGCGCTTCGGCGACAAGCCCATCAAGAGCTCCTACTATATCAATAAGGCTGACTTCGTGGCCTGCCACAACCCCTCCTATATCCTCAAGGGCTTCCCCATGGTCCGGGACGTGAAGCCCGGCGGCGTGTTCCTCATCAACTGCCAGTGGTCCGATGAGGAGCTGGACAAGCACATGCCCGCCGTGGCCAAGCGCTACATCGCGGAAAATGACATCCAGGTCTACACCATCGACGCGATCGACCTGGCAGCCAAGATCGGCATGGGCAAGCGCACCAACACCATTCTCCAGTCCGCTTTCTTCTCCCTGGCCAACGTGATGCCCCAGACCGAGGCCATCCAGTATATGAAGGACGCGGCCACCCACTCCTACCTGAAGAAGGGCCAGGACGTGGTGGATATGAACCACAAGGCCATCGACGCCGGCGCCACTGCCTTCAAGAAGTTCACGGTGCCTGCCTCCTGGAAGGATGCTCAGGATGCACCCAAGGAGAGTGTCCTGTCCGGCCCTGCCAAGCTGGTGAAGATGGTGGAGAACATCCTGGAGCCCGTGGACCGCATGGACGGCGACAGCCTGCCTGTCTCCGCTTTTGTAGACCACGCAGACGGCACCTTCGAGCAGGGCGCCTCCGCCTATGAGAAGCGGGGCGTGGCTGTCAGCGTGCCTGAGTGGGACTCCAGCAAGTGCATCCAGTGCAACCAGTGCGCCTACGTGTGCCCCCACGCCACCATCCGTCCCTATGCCCTGACCGAGGAGGAGGCCAAGAACGCCCCCGATGCGGCCAAGATCGTGGATGTGAAGGCGGGCAAGGGCAAGGGCGTGTACAAGTTTGCCATGGCGGTCAGCCCCCTGGACTGCATGGGCTGCTCCGTCTGCGCCAACATCTGCCCCACCAACGCCCTGACCATGGTCTCCCAGGAGAGCCAGGCCGCTCAGCAGGAGGTCTTTGACTACATGGTGGCCAGCGTCTCCGTGAAGGAGGATATGGCCGACCTGACTGTCAAGGGCAGCCAGTTCCGCACTCCGCTGCTGGAGTTCTCCGGCTCCTGCGCCGGCTGCGCCGAGACCGCCTATGCCCGTCTCATCACCCAGCTGTTCGGAGACCGGATGTATATCTCCAACGCCACCGGCTGCTCCTCCATCTGGGGCGGTCCGGCTGCCACCTCTCCCTACACCGTCAACGCCGAGGGCAAGGGTCCCGCCTGGGCCAACTCCCTGTTTGAGGACAACGCCGAGCACGGTCTGGGCCTGTATCTGGGACAGAAGGCCATCCGCAACCGGCTGGCTGCCAAGACCGAGGCCCTGATCGCGGTGGACTGGGCCCGTCCTGAGCTGAAGGAGGCCGCCCAGAAGTGGCTGGACACTATGGAGGACGGCCAGGCCAACCAGGAGGCTGCCAAGGCCTATGTGGCGGCTCTGGAGGCCGGCCTGTGCACGGTGGACGAGCTGCTGGCCAGTGACAAGGCCGAGATCCAGGCCTTCGGCAAGGAGCTGCAGGCCAAGGGCGAGACGCTGTGTCAGTGCGAGGCCTGCAAGCTGGTCAAGGAGATCCTGGACGAGAAGGAGTACCTGAACAAGAAGTCCGTGTGGATCTTCGGCGGCGACGGCTGGGCCTACGACATCGGCTTCGGCGGCGTGGACCACGTGCTGGCCTCTGGCGAGGATGTGAACATCTTCGTCTTTGATACCGAGGTGTACTCCAACACCGGCGGACAGGCCTCCAAGGCCTCCAACATCGGCCAGGTGGCTCAGTTTGCCGCGGCCGGCAAGACAGTGGCGAAGAAGAGCCTGGCGGAGATCGCCATGACCTACGGCTACGTCTATGTGGCCCAGGTGGCTATGGGCGCCAACATGAACCAGACCCTGAAGGCTATCCAGGAGGCCGAGGCCTACCACGGCCCGTCCCTCATCATCGGCTACGCCCCCTGTGAGATGCACTCCATCAAGGGCGGCATGGCCAACTGCCAGTCCGAGATGAAGAAGGCCGTGGAGTGCGGCTACTGGAATATGTTCCGCTTTAACCCCGCCCTGAAGGCGGAGGGCAAGAATCCCTTCACTCTGGACTCCAAGGCGCCCGCAGGCGGCTATCAGGAGTTCCTGATGAACGAGGCCCGTTACTCCAGCCTGACCCGCTCCTTCCCCGAGCGCGCCAAGGAACTCTTCGCTCAGAACGAGGAGGAGGCCAAAGCCCGCTACGAGAAGCTCCAGCGCATGGTCAAGATGTACGAGGTGTAAGGGTAAGATCCCTCACCCGCGAAAAATGAGAAGACCGCACGCCGCCCCACGGGGGCGGCGTGCGGTCATTTATCAGGCCCCGCCCGGGCGGCCCTGACCGCAACCCAATGTAAGTGGCTGAGGTTGGGAGAGGAGGAACAAGGGATCATGAGGTGTCGTCTTTTTTGCTGCAGAAATAAAAAGACGCGGCCGCAAAGGGGACTTTGCGCCCACATAGACGGCAGCTGCGAAAAATGTGCAGTAGCTGTAAGTCTGCACCAAAAACAAAATCACAACCCAGCATAAGCGGTTGTGATTTGGAGCGAGGAGCAGCAGGATGAGTGCGCGACGAGTGGCGCGTAAATTCCCGACCGCAGGCCGGGAATTGTGCAGAAGCGGCTTTGCCGCCCCCAAGCATTCAAATGACGAAGGGGGGAAACCGCACTCTGGGCGGCGGGCCCCAAAAAGAAGGGCATGACCATAGGTCATGCCCTTCTTTTTGGCGGAGGTGAAGAGATTCGAACTCTTGCGCCGGCGAAGCCGACCTACCGGATTTCGAATCATGCTACTAACCCGTAACATGACGGAAAGTCGGAGAAGAAAAATGTACCTGATGGAACCTGAAACGCACCTTAAAAATGGGAGGCTGTTTTCTTCATTGTGCTTTTTCTCCCGTAATTTGGTCAACAGGAAATGGATAGAACAACAGGATATAACAGCCCCAAATTTTTGATTTGAATGCACCTGTAAACCCGCACGATTACTGAATTTCCGGCTATAAGTCCTACCATCTCTGTAACATGATTTCAGTCATATCTTAAATCGAAAATTTGACGGAAATTAAGTGAAGATGATAGTACATAAAGGAAGTAGAAAAACTGAATTAACCGGAGTTCTTGACTTGCTTTTTTACCTTTATTTGACCCCGCTAGTTCTTTCTGTATTCTTCCCAATTTTACCTCAGAAGCGCCCGGAAGATAGAACAAGGATAGAATAATACCCGACTTTGGACAAGAGGATTCAAATGTTTTTATGACAAAAACGCAATCACTCTATACTACTTATGGAAGTATTGTATTTGTCATATACAATGTCAAACCAGAAATCATCAACAACAGCATAGCTCACCTGCCAATGACAGACCAACAAGAAAGTGAGTGTTGCATATGGATTTGATGAGATACTATTCCGATATTATAGAGAAATACCCCACCTATGTTACTCAAACCGAGCTGTGCGAAATTTGCAAAATTTGTGCAAAGACCGCCTACAATTTGGAACAAAGAGGAGAAATCTCCTACACAGTTGAGCAAAACCGCCTAATTCGTACCCATAAGATCAAACTGACAGATATTCTCGAATATCTTTACAAAAAGGAGTGCAGACAGGAACTTGATAGTCCATACATTTGTGCTATGAAAGAGTTTTACGAGAGGCGCCTAATTCCCTATCCAGACCTTCTTTCTGTGAAAGATGTTCAAAAAGTTACGGGCTTTTCTTCATCTGCTGTGGTGGGATGGATCAGCCGAAATATCTTAAAGGCGTTCCAACCTGGCAAAGGATATGTTATTCCGAAAGACTTTTTTGTAGAATTTTTGATAAGCCCGTATTATCGTCGCATAAAAAATAAAACCCCCATTCAGCGGGAATCGTTAGCTACCTTTGAAAATCTGTGGCTGGTAAGAGGGGGTGAGCAAAATGCCGGGAGCTTCTAAATATAGCTACTTACTAAAGCAATATCCAGAAACCGTACAAAAAGAACAATTTCGTATAATGTGTCACATAAGTAAAAGAACTGCCCGATATTTATTACAAGCCGGTTTGGTTCCCTGTGTGCAAAGCGGGAAAAAGACCCGAAATTATACGATCAAGGTAAAAGATATTGTTCGTTATCTGAACCAGAGGGAAATTTATCCAGAAAAATACAAGTTGCCTCCCGGTTCGTATAAGAGTACATACGCCATCAAACCGACCCTTCCCGAATCTGTGACGGAATCAGAGCTGAGAGAATATTATACGGATCGGTTTAAGGATATTCCAGATGATATAGTCACCACAAAGCAGGCGGCTCGAATGGCAGGTGTCACAGCATCCACAATCACAAAATGGGTGCGATCAAAAAAACTAAAAGCCCTCCTTCATGGTACAGCTTTTATCATCCCTAAAGTTTGCCTTTTGGACTTCATGACCAGTAGTGAGTATCGGAAAAGGCAGTTAAAATCAGAAAAACAAAATGAGATTATAGGAGGTTTTCTGGCATGGAAACAGGGAAAATCATTGTAATGGCAAACCAGAAAGGGGGCGTGGCAAAGACCAGCAGCACCCGGAATCTGGCCTACTCCCTGGCGGAGCTGGGTAAAAAGGTATTGGCGGTGGACTTCGACCCCCAAACCAACCTGACGATCAGTTTTGGCGTGGCGCCAGCCGCTTTGCAGGAAACGACGGCCAGCCTGATGATGAAGTTAGTCATGGATGAAGCCATGCCAGAAAAAGGAAGCTACATCCTGAACATAGGCAAGGTAGATCTGCTCCCATCCAAAAAGACGCTGACCGTGGCAGAAGTGAATCTACTGATTGAACGAAAGGACGAGTGCCTTGCCAAACTGCTGGCACCCCTCCGGGCAGATTATGACTACATTCTGGTGGACACCGGCCCGTCCCTTGGCTCTCTCACCATCAACGCCTTTACTGCGGCGGATGAGATCATCATCCCCATCGACCCGGAGCTGTTCGCTCTGGTGGGCTTGAAGGAACTGACGGAAACGATCTCTAAAATCAAGCAAAAACTGAACCCCAAGGTGGAGATCATCGGCATCCTGTTCACGAAATGCAGTAAGCGGACAACCCTATACCGCCAGACCAGCGAACAGGTGCGTTCCGTATTCAGCCACCTCCCCATTTTTGAGAGCCAGATTCCGGCTACCGTTCAGGTGGGGACCGCCAACAGCAAGGGACTCAGCGTGATGGAGCTGGACGCCAAAAGCCCCGCAGCCGCAGCCTATATGAATCTGGCAAAGGAGGTGCTTGCGTATGCCTAAAATCAATCCCCGTATCAGTTCTCTGGATGACCTTCTGGGTGTTGCGCGGGAGGTAGAGAACACGGCGGCAGCGGAGGACAAGCCTGCCCAGCCTGGAAATAACGAAATTCAAATGCTTTCGCCGGAGATCATCCGTGGTTTCCGGGGGCATCCTTTCCGGCTGTATGAGGGCGAACGGCTCAATGACCTGGTGGAGAGCATTTCAGAGAATGGTGTTTTGGTTCCTGCCATTGTCCGAAAGATCGAACCGGACGAGAATGGGTTTGAATACGAAATGCTGGCCGGTCATAACCGGCAGAACGCCGCTATTGCTGCGAAGCGCCCACTTCCCTGTATCATAAAAGAAAATCTTTCCGACCATGACGCATGGATTTATGTCATTGAAACCAATGTCCTGCAACGCTCTTTCTCCGAAATGTTGCCCTCTGAAAAGGCGGCTGTACTGGCGCTGCGTTACTCCAAGATGATTTGTCAGGGGCGCAGGAATGATATTATCGAGGAACTGAAAAAGCTGGAAAACCCTGATGAAATCAGGGAAAACAAGACTTGTGGCATTGACTGCCACAAGTCCAAAAGCAGGGATGTTGTGGGGGCTGAGTACAACCTGAAAGGCCGTGCCGTGGCGAATTATCTCCGCATCAATGAATTGTCTGTTGCTTTGAAAATCAGGATCGACGATGGAGAATTTACGATTGCAGCAGCAGTCCAGCTCTCCTATCTGGCCCAAGAGGAACAGCAGATGGTGGAGGCGGTTTTGTCGGAAAGCGAGTATAAGGTCAACGAGGGCAAAGCTGTCCTGCTGCGGGAATACACCGGCAAGCTGACCCCGGAACGGGCGGAACAAATCCTCTCCGGTGAGTTCAGCCGGAAACCAAAAAAATCCACGGCTGCGGCGTTCAAAGTCAAACCGGCGATTTACAAGAAATACTTTACCGCCAGCATCACTCAGAAGGAATTTGACAGCATTGTAGACGAGGCCCTTGCCCTCTACTTTGCCCAGAAAGAGGCCGCGGCCGTCTAAACTGGAAATCCATCACAGGAAGGAGGAGCCTATTGAGAAACGATGAACGCCTGCGGACGATCTATGAGGTCATGGCCCCCTACATCGTCCGCAGCGAGCGGAACTGGCGGGATTACCTGGCCTTTGCGTCCCGGTTCCACAAGCAGAGCTTTGATAATATCCTGCTGGTCTACGCGCAGGATGAGGATGTGACCATCCTTGCCAGCAAGAAACAGTGGGCCAGCGTGGGCAGGAACCTAATTTCCCGTCCCAAAGGGATTGCTGTCTGCGTTTACAGCAACGCCCGTCTTACGCTTGACTATCTCTTTGATATAAGTCAAACTGTGGGCAGGGAGATTCACCCTACCAACTGGCGGCTTTCCGATGAGATGCAAAAGGCGTTGGGGGAACGGCTTACCTTCTCGCATGGGTTTCAGGCGCAGCCATTCCCGGATCTCTTGTATGCCCTGGCGCGTGAGTCCGTCAATGACAACTACGAGCATTATTTGCAGGGACTTCGGCAGGAAACCAAAAACCATCTGTTTGAGGAAATACCGGCAGGCGGCTTTGAAGCGCAGTATATCCAGCTCTTGACGGACAGTGTTTCCTATTTCATCGGAAAGAAATGCCACTTGCCAGATGATGCGATCCGCACGAGCGATGGAATGGCGACGGTCAATCATTTCAACACGGTTCCGCTGGTTGCCCATCTGGGCATGGCGGTCACCTCCATTTCAAAAGCGGTGCTTCTGGAGATGGAGCGCAACATCAGGATCATCAATCGGGAAAGGAAGGTGCAATATGAGCAAGCCGAACATCAATCTGAACTACAAAGAACAGGGCGGGATGCTTCTCCCCGACCTGCAAATCTCCAACAGCAGCGAGGCGGACAGGCCCCTGGGCCGGTACGGGCGGATGGCGCTGGAATATCTCAAGGACAACCAGCCGGAGCGATATACGATTTTGAAAATGGATGGCAGTCTGATGGAAGTCATGCACCGGGTACAGGACGAGGCCATGGAGAAGATCGAGGCTCTGACCCAACAGATGCTTCAGCAGGAGCCGATGCCGCAGACCGAGGATATTCTGGAGCGGACTCGCCACCTGAACGACCTGAAGCTGATGGCGGAGGAAACGGTACTCCAGACCATCGTGCTGATCCCCCGCTGACCGAAGAACAACCGCATATCGAGGCGCCGCAAGGCGCGGAGCATGAAGGAGAGCCGCCCGCACAGGACGGCTCTTTTTCTGCTCCCACGAAGGTTGAACATCACTTTTCCGATGAAGAAGTCCGCCGCCACTATGAGCATATCCTGACCAGCACCGACCTCTATCCCCCTGAACTCCATCAGGCGGTGCGGGCGGTGTTGGCGGACGGCGTTGCAGACTACAACTGGACAGAAAAAGGCCGGGAGATCTGCGGTCTGTTCACGGCCTATGGCGACCGGGAGTTTCAGGGCGAGGTACTGTACCGCACAAAGCTCCGTGGAGAGGACGGCATTTCCTTTTATTTTGATGATGGCTACACCTACTTTCCCTGGCCCAGCCTTGCCAATCTGCTGGATGCCTTGATCGAAACGGGTGTTTACCCGGATGTAGCCGCAGAGGAAGAACCGGACCCCATCGGGGACTACAATATCCCGGATGAAATAGAAGAAATGGGCGGTGTCCCCCAGAGGGAGATCGGTCAGGCCGACTATGACTATGTTCTGGGTGCTGTGGCTTATGAAGCAGGTGAAACGGCGGAAGAACCTGTCCGCCCGCAAGCGGTATTTACTGAAATCAAGGGAATCCCAAAGGCAGATGAAATAGACTCCTTTGTGCCGGAGCCGGTTGCTGGCGGGCAACAGGTCATCGTGGCGGGAGATCAAGACAATCTGATTCCACCAGCGGAAGAATCTCCATCCCCGCATGAGTCCAGAGGGAATACCACCGCCCATAAAAACTTCCGGCGTTTTCAAAAGCTGTTCCCGGAGATCGTGTCCGGCCAGTATGAATCTCTGCGTTTGGAGGCTGGGGACGCCTATGACCCCCTGGTGATCCACCACAAATACGGCGCTCACTACTGCATGGAACATTACTATATGCAGAATGGCGACCGGATGTATGACCCCTATATGGACTTCCTGATTGACCGGGAGGCCGGGACCCTACGGGCCTTCAGCTATGAAAACAGCGGAATTGGCGTATATCAAGAGGCAGACCCGGCAGACCCGACGCAGGAAAAGCGGATCGCCGGGTTCGGCCAGTTCTTTGCCACCTGGCTGAATAACATCGCCAGTCAGGGCTATGAGCCGGTACGCGCCACCATGCTGGTCAACGATGAGGAAGTAGATGTGGAGCTGCGGCCAGCCCCCGAAGCAGCACCAGCCGCAGAAGCCGAGGAACCGGAGCAGCTTTCCCTGCTGGCCTCGCCTCCTGAAAGAAGCCCGGAAGATCTGCTGATTGAGCGCGCTATGCTACGTGGGCCTCTGAATACACAGAAAAAAGAGCGTATCTACGAATTTGCCCTGACCCATCCCACAGGCTCGGCTTTTGCCTCTTTCCTGAAAGAGATGTACGGCTATGAGGGGTTTCCCGATGAGGCGGCGGGGCTTGACTATGTGTATTCCGGTACGGACAGCATTGAGCTGCACTGGACCGATGAACATGGGGAAAAGAGGGAAACCAAACTGTCCTGGCCGCAGGTTGCCGGTATCGTCCAACGCCTGGTGGATGAGGGGCGCTATCTGGAGGCACCCGCCGTCAGTCAGCCGGTGCAGCAGGATGAAGCGCAGCCTTTCAGCGGCCAATACCGCCTGTTAGACCGTCTGCGTACAGACTGCGAGTATTTTCTGGGCGCGGGACAGCGGGCGGAAAAGCATTTGTGGGCGGGCAGCGTGGATGCACAGATCGTCAAAATGCGAGAGCTGTATGCCCAACTGCCGGAAAAACCCGAATGGCTTTCCACAGAAAAAATCGACGAATATGCCCGCCGTATGTCAGCCCTGGAGCCTGTCGCGGAACCCAGCGCAGAACCGCCGGAGGAAACCCGGATACTGGATGAGGCGCTGGACTCCCACAACGGCCAGATTGATATGCTCATGCAGGCCGTCCGTGGGGAACTGACGGTAGGCACCATCCGATACAGCATTTTCGAGGAACGGCCCCATATCAATATGATTGAGGTGCTGGAGGATTACCGCCGTCAGGGGATCGCCACCCAGATGCTCCGCTATCTGCAAGGGCAGTATCCCAATGAAGAAATTGAATGGGGCTATTTGACAGAGGACGGTTCTGCCCTCTACCGGGCGGTGGTGGACGAACAGCCCAACCCGGAATATCAAAAGGTCAAGACCGATCTGGAGGACATTACCCGTCTGTACGACGGCTATGTGCAGCGGATGGATAACGGCGGCATCCTGTCCCCAGCGGAAGCCGCTGATATGGATGATTTAGAGGACATTCAATACCGGCTGGAAAAGGAACTGGATGAGCTTCGACCTGCACGGGCCTTTATCCGCATGGAGGATGAGCCACCCGCACAGTCGGAGGAAAAGGCGGCCTCTGAACCGCCTGCCAATCCCCGGCCGGAACCATCCGTCCCCCGCAATTTCCGCTTTTCCGCAGACTATGACCTCTACCCCGGCGGCGCCAAGACCAAATATAAAAACAACATTTTGGCGATTAAGACCTTGAAGCAGATTGAGGCGGAGCAGAGGACGGCCACCTCGGAGGAACAGATCACCCTTGCCCGATATGTGGGCTGGGGCGGCCTTGCCAACGCTTTTTCCGATAAAGCGGCCGGGTGGGAAAGCGAATATCAGGAGTTAAAGGCCCTGTTGACCGATGAAGAATATAAGGCGGCCATGCGCTCCACCATCACCGCCTACTACACCGAGCCGGAGCTGATCCGCTATATGTACCGCGCTTTGGAACGGTTCGGGTTTGAGGGCGGCCCTGACCGCAGGATTCTTGACCCCGGCATGGGGACCGGCAATTTCTATTCTGTGCTGCCGGAGCAGTATCAGGGAACCAAGCTGTACGGTGTGGAACTGGATTCCATCACCGGGCGGATCGCAAAGCAGCTCTATCCAGAGGCGGATATTTCCGTTATGGGCTATGAGGCGGTCAAGTTTGAGGACAACAGCTTTGATGTGATCCTGGGAAACATCCCCTTCAACAGCGTCAAAATCTATGACCGCCGCTACAATGAACTGAACCCCTATATCCACGACTACTTTTTCATTAAGTCCCTGGACCTTGCCAAGCCGGGCGGCATCATCGCCTTTATCACCAGCAAGGGTATCCTGGACCGGAAGGACGAGAGCCTGCGGGAATATATCGCACGGCGGGCAGAGTTCATCGGCGCCGTCCGCCTGCCCAATACGGCGTTCAAAATGTTGGCAGGAACCGAAGTGACCGCCGATATTGTCTTTTTGAAAAAGCGGGCTGTCCCCATGACGCTTGACCGGACAAACACCCCATCATGGGTGCAGACAGACCTGGAAAGGGGCAAATGGATTTCCTACAACCGCTATTTCATGGACCACCCGGAAATGCTCATGGGCAAGATGGAGAGCAGCCGGAATATGTATGGTAACGAGGATGGCACGGCCTGTATCGCGCCGGAGGGTTTCGACCTGTATGAACACCTCTCCGACGCGGTGGAAAGCCTGTACGCCCGTTTCAGCGCGGAGCCGGATGTGGAACCGATAGAAGAAGCGGAGGAAGAACAGCCGACCGATTATGAGGACGCCCCCGAAGGGACCCGGAACTTCACCTTTGTGGTGAAGGACGGCGAAATCTACTACTGCGAGAAGAACAAGCTGATCCCACAGCCCTACACCGGCATGAAGGCAGCCCGCATCAAGGGCCTGTGTGAAATCCGTACCGCGCTGCTGGAGGTTATCAGTATCCAGTCCCGTGAGTATGATCCCTTGGACCTCCGTAAAGCGCAGGATAAACTCAATCAGGTCTATGACCGTTTCACCGCCAAGTATGGAGCCATCAACAGCAAGGGAAATATCCTCGCCTTTTCGGACGACGATCAATTCCCTCTGCTCCGCTCCATTGAGGACGAGCGCAAGGATAAAAGCGGCTGGGACAAGTCGGCCATCTTCCATAAGGCGACCATCCGGCCATTCCGGGAGGTCAATCACGCCGATACCGCCGAGGACGCCCTGCATATCTGCCTGAACCGTAAGCTGCGGGTAGACCTCTCCTATATGTCATTCCTGACCGGGAAAGGACCGCACGAGCTGGTGACAGAGCTGGGCGACCGCATCTATCTCAATCCGCAGAAATACTATGGAAACCCGGATGAGGGCTGGGAGCTGGCGGAGGAATATCTGAGCGGCCATGTGCGGGACAAGCTGCTCTACGCAAGGCAGAAGGCGGCGGAGGAACCGGAACTGTTTACCCGGAATGTGGAGGCGTTGGAGGCGGTCCAGCCGGAACCTCTGACCCCTGCCGATATTGAAGTGAATCTGGGCGCCATCTGGGTGCCGGTTGAGTATTACCGTCAATTCATGTATGAAACCTTCCAGACCAGCGGCTATTCCAAAGTAATCGACGGTGGGGACAACCGATACCGCATTGATATTGAGTATTTCCCCTATACCACCACTTGGCGAATCAGCAATAAAAACTCCGAATCCGATTCCGTGACGGTCAATCAGACGCTCGGCACAAGCCGTAAAAATGCTTATGAGATACTGGAGGACTGCCTGAATATGCAGTCCACAACCGTCCGGGATCGGCAGGAATATACCAATGACAGAGGCGATAAGGCGGTTCGGTATGTCATCAACCCGAAGGAAACCATGATCGCCCGCGCCAAACAGCAGCAGATTCAGGAATCCTTTGCATCCTGGATATGGAGGGAACCGGAACGCCGGGACGCCCTGCTTAAACTGTATAACGATACCTTTAACACTGTCCGGCCCCGTGAATACGATGGGAGCCATCTGGTGATCCCCGGCATGAACTCCGAGATGAAGCTGCGGAAACACCAGCTTGACTTTGTTGCCCGTGTCATTTATACCGGCACAGGGCTTGCGGCCCATGAGGTGGGCGCTGGAAAAACCGCCGCCCTGATCGCAGCCGGGATGTACCTGAAGAACCTGGGCGCGATCCACAAAGCGGTGTTTGTGGTTCCCAATCCCCTTGTGGGACAGTGGGCGACCGAGTTTTACCGCTTCTTCCCCAACGCCAATCTGCTGGTGTCCACGGTGGAGGACTTCACCCCCAAGAACCGGAACCGCTATGTTTCCAAAATCGCCACCGGAGAATATGACGCGGTGATTTTGGCGCACAGTCAGTTTGAGAAAATCCCTATTTCAAGAGAACGGCAGATCATGCAGTTGGAACAGCAAATCAATGAGATCGAGGCCGCAATCAGCGAAATGAAGCATGAGAAGGGTGAAAACTGGAGCGTAAAGCAGATGGCGATTTTCCGTGAGAATCTGGAAACCAAACTGGAAAAGCTGTCTGCCGAGGAAAAGAAAGACGATCTTCTGACCTTTGAACAGCTCGGCGTGGATATGATGTTTGTGGATGAAGCTCATTTTTTCAAAAACTGCTTTGTATTTACAAAACTGCGGAATGTGGCGGGCATCACCACCTCCTCCAGCCAGCGGGCCTTTGATATGCTGCTGAAATGCCAGTATTTGCAGGAAGTAAACAATGGACGGGGTGTGATATTCGCCACTGGAACTCCTATCAGCAACTCTCTTTCGGAGATGTTCGTTATGCAGCGATATTTGCAGCCGCAGGAATTGGAACGGTTCGGCTGGTCCTATTTTGATACTTGGGCCGCTCATTTTGGAAAACGGACCTCCGCTTTGGAGATCAAGCCAGAGGGCGGCGGCTACCGAATGCGGGATCGTTTTGCAAAGTTCTATAATATGCCGGAACTGATGGCTGTTTTCCGTGAGGTTGCCGACATCAAGACTTCTGATATGCTGGATATTCCGGGTTTACCTTCTGTTCACGGTGGCAAGGCAGAAATTATCACCACAGAAACGACTCCTGCACAAAAAGCGATCATGGCGGAGTTTATCCTGCGGGCAGACGCAATCCGCGCTGGCCGCGTAAAGCCGGAAGAAGATAATATGCTGAAGCTGACCAGCGAGGCTCGTATGATGGCGATTGATCCCCGTCTGGTAGACCCCAATGCGGAAAATGACCCCGAAAGTAAATTGAATGTCTGTATCAATGAGGTCTATTCACTTTGGGTGGATACCAAGGAGCAGAAATCAGTCCAGCTTATCTTTTGCGATGTAGGAACTCCCAAACCCGGAAGATTTAATGTGTATGACGAAATAAAACGAGTTCTGGTGGAGAAAGGGGTCCCGGAATCAGAGATTGCCTTTGCCCATGACGCCGCTACTGAAGCTCAAAGGCAATCATTGTTTGAACTCACCCGTAAAGGTGATATTCGCATTTTGGTAGGCAGTACTGGTAAACTTGGAACTGGTGTAAATGTCCAAGACAAAGTAATTGCTATCAATCACTTAGACTGTCCATGGAAGCCTTCTGATATTACCCAGCGGAATGGGCGCGGGGTCCGGCAGGGCAACGAAAACCCAGAGGTTATTGTCAAACAATTTGTAACGAAAGGTACATTTGACGCCTATCTCTGGCAGATACAGGAACAGAAACTGCGCTATATCACACAGATTATGACAGGCAGGAGCCTCGCCCGGTCCTGTGAGGATGTGGATGAAACCGTGCTTTCCGCCGCGCAGTTTAAGGCGGCCGCTACGGATAACCCCATGCTGGCGCAGAAGATGGAGCTGGAAAACCGGGTGACGGAGCTGAAAATCCTGCGAGGTGCGTGGAGCAACGAGCAGCTTTCTTTGGAACGGAAGGTGAACACGACCTATCCCAGCCGCATCCAGCAGTACCAGCGCCAAATCGAGCAGATTAGTCAGGATGCGGCCCTGCTGGAACAGTCCAGAGGTGGGAACTTCTCCATCGTGCTGGATGGGAAACGCTATACAGAACGCCCCGAAGCAGGCGAGGCCCTGGCGTTGCTATACCGTAGGATAAGCGAGGGGCGAAAAAAAGATGACTACGATTTTGAGATCGGCACCTACCGTGGATTTCGGCTCTATCTTAGCTTTGATCCATTCTCAGCGGGGCTTGTTTTACGGGGAAGCTCCCGGTACAACACAGACATTGGTTCTTCTGGTCAGGGAGCAATCACCCGCATTGAGAACCTTGCCGAGCGTATTCCCTCTTATCTGACATACGCACAGCGGGATTTGGAAGAAGTGCAAAAGCAGTTGGAGGCTGCCCGTCAGCAGATGGGCCAGCCTTTTATTTATGAGGAAGAACTGTCCGAAAAAGTTGCTACCCTGACGGAGATCAATACAAAGCTGGAGTTCGAGTCTTTGCAGGGACAGGAAAGCGAGGTGGTTTTAGATGAGGATGGAGAACGATCTGATTGCAAGAAAGCTCAATCTGCTGACTGTGTTCTTCCCGGCGCTGGCGCCGAGTTATAAGGAAATTATTTTGAACTCATTTGACCAGTATTCGCTGTTGAAAGCGTATGTGCGTCGGATTATGGACAACTACCCTGGCATACAGGCAGAAGATCACGAGAAACTGGAAAAGGCCCTTACACAATCTCTGCGGGATTCGGAAGTGGACTGTATCCATAAATACCTGTCTGCCAAATTCAGCGATGAAGCCATTGAAGCGCTGGTAAAGGAAATGGAGGGGCGGCATGATGAATGAAAAGCATTCCTCCGTCTGCTATATCTTCCGGGAAGGCGCCTTCTCTCCTGTACGGGAGGCCAAGCCGTTCCGCAACGATTTTTGCCTGGACCTGTTTCAGTACAAGGGCGCCGTCTATGAGGGCAGGACGGGTTTGCATCTCTGCCCCTTACAGGAGGCGGAATACCTGGACCTGTTCATCAAGTCGCATGGCGGGATCGAACAGGTTCAGCAAATAATCACCCGCAGTTTAGAGCGAACTGGCCTCTCTCCCCGCTACACCCGGCCGGTCGAAAAGAAAAAGGACATCTTCCCGCCAAAGGAAAAGGATGAAAACCGGGTGTTTGCTAAAGACCTGATGGGCAATAAGCATTACTATTACCGCTTCTACAATGAGAATGGTATTGAACTCTACACGATGGAAAAGAAACGGGAGTTTTTTCAGACGGTCTTTATCCCCTGCGAGGGGTTCATGGTAGGCATTGACCAGCGGCACCGGCTGGAGGAAATCTTGAAATGGCTGCCTACATTGGAGCATGGCATCCGGGGTGAGATTGAACGGGTTTTTAATGAGAGTATGGGCGATCCGAAGCGGTGGGCAGACCTGGGCTTTGCCAATCTGCTGGGCCGGTACTATGAGGCAAAACGGCACAATATTCCATTAGAAGCAGAGCGCAGGCAGCGGGAAGAACGATGGGCGGCAGAGCGTGAAGCAGAAAGGTGTCAGAGGGAACAGGAACAGCAGGCCCGCTATGATACCGCTATCCAGGAGGCTGAGAAGGATATTCTGGCGGGAAAGGAGGTGGTAAACCGGGAGGTCAACGGCAAGGCCCTGATTATGCAGCTTTTCCGGGAGCATGAGATTCCGGTTCCTCTGAAAACACAGGGCTGGATCATCAATGCGCTGCACAGCATCCGCTATTCCCCGGAGAGCGGACAATGGGACTACCGTTATTATAAAGGCAGCCGTGACAGCACGAAAATGTTTGAACTGCTCCCGAAGCTGTCAGCGGCAATTCAAACCAAGCAGCAGTTTGAGGAACGGGGCGAGGCCAGCCCGGAGGCTCCTGCCGCTGTGGATGAGGATGAGCAGGACATGGAACTGTAAACCTGTTTTTGGAAAGGAGTGCGTATGAAAAAAGTAATTGTTGGTATTTCCGCCGCTGCCGTCGTGGTTGGCGGCTTTTTCTATTTTGCCTGGTACCGGCATTACCGTGACGCGATCCGGTGATGTGGTCCCAGCGGGCAAGGAGGTGAGGCATTATGCCGCTTGCGGCAACAAGGGCGCCCTACACTCTGTTTATCGTAGACGATGATATGCCCCTGAACCCCCGTGAGGATTACGACTGCCTGGGGAAAATGGTCTGCTGGCATGGGCGCTACTCTCTGGGTGAAAAGCACGATTTCGAGGAACCCCGTGATTTCTTGAAGGATTTGCTGTTTTCTGAATATTCCAGCAGCCATAACCGGAGCAATCCGATCTTTGCGTTTCTCAAATCTGGTAAGGCCAAGGACGCCAAGCTGGAGTACAACCGCTCCACAAGGGAGTGGGAGCTGCTGGAGAACCAACGCTGGACTTCCGAGAGTGACTGGTATGTATCGTCCAGCTATGCCGCCTCGCTGAAAGATGATGTGCCGGATTGGTTTTTGGACGACTGCCTCTCCGCTCTCTCCACCGGCGAACTGTTTTCGCTGGTGGAGCAGATGGAGGGCATGGTGATCCTGCCCCTCTATCTCTACGACCATTCGGGCATCACCATGAACACCACCGGCTTTTCCTGCCCGTGGGATTCCGGTCAGGTAGGATGGATTTATGCGGATAAACGGAGGATTGAAGCGGAGTACGGCAAGGTAACGCCTGAAACTGTGGAGAAGGCCTGCCAAGTGCTGGAGGGCGAGGTAAAGTCCTACGACTACTTCCTGACCGGCCAGTGCTACGGGTTCCAGCTATTCCGGGAAGATGTGGAGGTAGATAGCTGCTGGGGCTTCCTGGGGGAAATCAGGGATGTGCAGGATGATGTAAAAGACTATCTGCCGGAGGACTGCGATCCGGCTATCGTGGAACTGCTCCAGTTCCGCTATGAGGAGCTGGAAATTGACGAATATCTGGAAGAATTGAGGGAAGAAACGGAGGGATTGGATTGTGAAGCTGGATAAAACACAGCCGTTGTATATCCTTTATGGGTGCAACATCGTCAAGGAGCGAAGTACCATGCGGCTGGTTGCCGCCACTACGGATGAGGAAATGCTGAAGGTCATTATTGGCTCCCAAATTCTCCTTGGTGTCATGGACTACCGTGGTTTCAGCAACATGAAAGGATTTCAGCAGTTCCGGGCTGCCTGCCGCAACGGGGACGAGCGATATGATGACCTGTCCTATGGATTTGTAGAGCAAACGGAAAATCTTCTGCTGCCCGACTGCGCCAAAGAACCGCTGTACGCAAGAGCCTACAAATATCTGAATATGCTCGACCGGGAGTTTGACGAAATCCGTAACGGAACTTTGGAAACCCTTCCGGGAGAGCGCAAGCACCAGATTTTAAGTAAGGCGCTGGAGTGGGCGGCCGCGCACTACGATGGCTGGGAGTTGTACCGCCACCTAAAAGATCATTTGGGCATGGAGGATCAGGAGATCTCCCGTGCTGGGTTTGAACTGGATGAGTTCTACGAGGATGAGGCGCCGGAGGACGAAGCGGACTATGAGCCGGAGGACGATTATGAGGAAGATTGTGATGAAGAACTATAACACACAGTCAGGAAGGCGGTGATTCTATGCGAAGAAGCGCCGCTGCGTATCAGAAATTCACCGAGGACGAGATACGGCAGGCAAACAGTGTGGACATTCTCTCTCTTGCCCGTGGATATGGCTATGAGCCGGAAAAGGCTGGCCGCAAGGCCGTCCACATGAAGCACAGCGGCGGTCTGTATATCTTCCCGGAGAACAACCGCTTTTTCCAGTGGACGGGGCCGGATGACGGCATCAAGGGCGGCGCCATTGATTTTGTCATGCGGGAGGAAAATCTGTCCTTCCCGGAAGCGGTGGGCAAGCTGATCGGCAAGGAATACGCGGCGGAAGCCCGGCAGGTGACGCCCTATGAGAAGAAAGAGCGCGGGCCGCTGGCGCTGCCTGAAAAGGCGGACAATATGAAGCGGGCCTATTGGTATCTGGTGTCCATCCGGGGGATCAGCCCCCAAATCGTCAGCCATTTTATGAACCGGAAAATGATCTATCAGGAGAAAAAGTACGGCAACTGCGTGTTTGTGGGTTATGACGCCGAGGGAACGCCCCGGTACTGCTCTATGCGGGCGGCCAGAGAAAACAGCTCATTCAAGATGGACGCGACCGGCTCTGATAAAAGCTACCCCTTTTTCCATGAGGGAACAAGCGACCTGTTGATCGTCACCGAAGCCCCGATTGACCTGATGAGCCATGCGTCCATCGCCGCTGACTTTTACGGGCGGGACTGGACGGAGGATCACCGTATCTCCACCGGCTGCCTCTGGAACGGGGCCATTGACCGCTATCTGGAGGGCCATCCGCAGATCAGGCGGCTGGTATTTGCGGTGGACAACGACTATCTGGCCCGTGACAAGGACGGGCGGTTTCGGAATTGGGGGCAGCTTACGGCGGCCAAGTGGGTTCGGGAATACACCGGACGGGGTTTTCAGTGTGCCGTCCATGTTCCCCATCTGAATGATTTTAACACCGACCTGGTGGAGCGGCGGAAAGGCCGCACCGTGGAGGCTTTAGACCGCCTGCGTATGGCGGAGCTGGAGGCGGAGTTTAACAGGGACGCTACTGAAGAACCTGAAAACGAAGATGAACAGGAAATGGAGGCTTGATTATGGCAAAGATACAGACCTTTGAATTGGACCGATGGAGTGAACCGGATGAGAACCACCGGGTCAAACACATCGGTATGGCTGACGCCAAGGAAACCTTTGATAAGCTGAAAACGCATTTGGAGGCTCATGGACTTCTCCCGGATGAATACTTTTCGTTCTCCGGCAAGTATGAGGGATTGACCGGCGAACTTCCTGAATTTGAAGAAGCCCTTTGCATCCCGAATTTCGGTTCCAGCGAGGGAATCTACCTGGATATTTCCCTGGCCTGCCGGGACAGCGATGGCAAACGGTATTTCCAATCTTTCGCCACCGGCAAGACGCTGGGCGAAACGGCAGATGATTATTTCCGAATGTTCCGTATCGCTGCCGAATGTTCCCTGATGCTGAATGGGCGAGGCTTTTCCTATGAAAGAAACAATGTGAACATCGTGCTGACCGAGAAAGAGGCCGCAGCCGTTGCAAATTCGGTGGAATTAGATCTGTGCGGCTATTTGGAGCCGGAGGCCGAGGCACTGTTGTCCTCCGCTCTGGAGAAGTTCGCTGGCGCCCCCTGCACGGCCATCCAGACCATCACCTGTCATGGACGCGACGATTACGCTGTCTGGAATGTGGAGATTCCGTCCGATATGTTCCGCTCCATTGTCCGTGAAGCGGCGGAAAAGGTGGGGACGCTGGAAGAACTGATGGACAGCATGGATGCTACAACCGGCTGTGAAATGCGGCTTTTGACGCAGATGAAGGACGGGCGCTTTGCGTTCTTCTCCATCCCGGAACGGATGAACGGTTTGCGGGATTATGAAACACAGGGCAGTTCCACCCGTGGGAGCAAGGAACAGATCATGGCGGATATCTTCACAGATTGGGAACCTGCTGAAGAACCGGAGGACGAGTTGGAACGCTGACCCTCTCACTTCTCTTTTCATCCGTACTGACCGCCCCACCGGGGCGCCCCGAAGCCGGGAAACCGCAGGCTGGGCCTGCGTTTCCCCGGTTAAGGCAGGAATAGCCGTCATACCTGACGGCGGGCCGACTGCTTGAAAGCCGTGCTTTCAACGGGTTTTTGAGAATTTTACAAGGTATGATTTTTTGATTTTGGTGTGATTTTTGTCACACCTTATGGAAGGGAGGCTTGACTTGAAGGAATCCCCCATCCGAACCGAGCGCAAAACCATCCATCTGCCCCCGGACACCATTCAGGCGCTCAATAAGCTGGCGGCCAGGAATGGGACGGACTTCTCCAAAGAGGTACGGCGGGCGATTGACGAATATCTGGATTTGGAAAGTACCGCTGAGAACATCGACATGATAAGCGGCGTAATTCGGCAGGAACTCAGCGGACAGATCAAGGGGCTGGGAAACCGGCTGGCCGGACTTATCAACCGCCTGACGATCATATCCGCCGCAGGCTACTATGCCAATATTGCCATCATCGCTGACCTGATCGACCGGGACCGCTATTCTTCTTTTGAGAAGATCGAGGCGGCGGCCCGAAAAGAGGCGTTGGCGTTTGCAAACCAGAAGAACGCCGACGCCCTGCGTATTTTTCTGGATGACGAGGAAATGAAAAAGGCGATTCAGGCTGTTCAGGGAGGTCGCCGTGTCGATCCTGATCTATAAGCAGTGCCACCGGCACCCCAATCAGAAAAAGACGCCCAAGTGCAACTATGCCCACATCGGCTATATCGCCACCCGTCCCGGCGCGGTGAAAAATGAGGGGATGCGTCACGGCCTGTTCGGGAAGCTGGAACCCGGCGAGGTGCGGGAGTTTGCCACCTGGCAGGAGGCAGCCCGTCTGGTGCGGGAGCTGTCTTACCGCCGTGTGAATATGTATCGGGGTATTATCTCTTTTTCCCCGGAAACAGCGGCCGAGCTGGGGCTGACCGATCACAAAGCCTGGGAGGACTATATTGAGCGTCACATTTTAACGCTGGCAAAATACAACGGAATCCGGGTGCAAAATCTACAATGGGCAGCCGCCCACCATAATGAGCGAGGCCATCCGCACATCCATGTGGTGTTCTGGGACAAAAATCAGCGCACAATGGTTCCCTTTGTCCATCCCAGCATACCGGATAAAATACGCAGGCAGTTGATCCGTGACACCTTCGCGGACAAAATTCAGGCATATTGTGAAACGAAGCAGCGGGCCAGAGAGCAGCTTACCGCAGCCGCCGTTGATCTGGTTGATGAGTTTGAGCAATATATGGAGCGGCTTCATCCCAGCGAGTATAAGCGCCTGCGGGAAACCTTCGGCCATATCACGGATGATGAGTTGGGCGCCGTCCCACTGGACGGCATTTTGAGTGCGGATGAGCTGGCCCATTTCATTCCCGGCCTGTTTTCCCTGAAAGAAAAGATGCCGAAAAAAGGCCGCCTGGCCTATAAACTGTTACCAGAAGAAGTAAAGGCCGAATTGGATACCTTCGTCGCCAGCTTGAAAGCGAATTGTAAATACATCGGTGATTTGGTAAACGAATATGCGGACGCCAAGTGCCAGCTTGCCATGCTCTATGATACCGACCCCGCCCATGTAGAGGAACAGCAGCAGAAAGGAATCGCGGAAGCGGACAAGTTGATCGCCAACAAGGTATTGGAGGCCATACGCGCCATGCTTCGCAAGGATCGGGAAACCGGCGCTTTTGAGTATGCGGAGGCCCGAAAAGCCTACTATACGGAGCAGATGATTTGTGAAATCCTGATGGCGTTGGAACAGAACGCCGTCAACATGGGTATGGAGTACGACGATTGCCAGAAGGCTATGGGAGGTGATCTTTCCAAGGCAGCCAAAAAGGAATGGTATTTACGGCACAAGGACAGGGGCATGGAACCATAACCAATGTGCAGCGCAAGAGAAAAATCGGAAAAGTTGATGCTTGTCGATAAAAGTCGCTTGAAAAAGTTTTCGGTTTGCGTTAAAACTCCCTTGAAAAAGTTGTTGCTTTCGGCTATACTGAAATAAAACAGAATAAGGGAGGCGAAACTGTCATGCTGAAAAGGAAAATTGAGCAGAAACTGATTGACTGGAAAAACACAGAAAATCGCAAGCCATTGATTATCAAGGGCTGCCGACAGTGCGGCAAGACATTTTCTGTCCTTGACTTTGCAAAGAAAAATTATAAAAATGTTGTGTACCTGAATTTTTTTGAAAATCCAGACTATGCCTCTGTATTTGCCGGGTCCCTGGAAGTGGACACAATCGTGATGATGCTGTCCGCCCTGCTGGGCAGCGAGGCGGTGTTTGAAAGCGGAAGTACAGTCTTGATTCTGGACGAGATTCAGGAGTGCCCGGAGGCCCGAACCGCCCTGAAGTTTTTCCGAATTGATGGGCGCTATGATGTGATAGGCACCGGCTCTCTGCTGGGTGTGAAGGGGTATGGAAAAGAACCGAAATCTGTTCCGGTCGGATCGGAAACGGTGATTGATATGTACCCTCTGGATTTTGAAGAATTTCTGTGGGCCAACAGGATTGCTGACCCTGTAATTGATATGTTAAAGAAGTGCTTGCAGAAAGAGACGCCTGTCCCGGAGGCCCTGCACAACCGTATGAAGCAACTGCTCCTGCAATATGTGGTTGTCGGAGGTATGCCGGATGCCGTACAGACCTTTGTAGATACGAAGCAGATGGATGAGGTACTGCAAATCCAGCGCGATATTGTCCGCTCCTATGAGGACGATATGGTGAAGTATGCCGAGAAGAAGGACAAATCACGGATTAAGGAGTGTTTTCAGTCTATCCCGAAGCAGCTCAGTAAAGAAAACAAGAAATTTCAATACTCCGTTGTCAAAAAAGGTTCAACCGCATCAAAATATGCCGGGAGCCTTCAATGGATCGAGGATGCCGGGATCATTGTCCGCTGCTATAATCTGAGCATTACGGAACTGCCTTTGGATGGGAATGCCGAGGAAGATATATTCAAGGTGTATATGCGGGACTGCGGCCTTTTTGTCAGTATGCTGGAGGATGGCACACAGTACGACATCCTGCAAGGAAATCTTTACGGCTATAAAGGCGCGATTTTTGAAAATCTGATTGCGGATGTTTTCGGTAAGATGGGACGAAAACTCTACTATTTCC
The DNA here is from genome assembly GCA_003112755.1 of Lawsonibacter asaccharolyticus. NCBI lineage: Bacteria > Bacillati > Bacillota > Clostridia > Eubacteriales > Oscillospiraceae > Lawsonibacter > Lawsonibacter asaccharolyticus. Next base: position 1,824,317 of record BFBT01000001.1, read on the forward strand.
ACAAAGACAGCGGCTTGGAAGTGGACTTTGTGATCCGTTATAAAGGACAATGCACACTGGTGGAGGTCAAAGCGTCCACAGGGAATACGAAAAGCACCAGAACGATCCTGCGCCATCCTGAAAAGTACCATGTCAGCCAGGCAATCAAGCTGGGGGACTACAATGTAGGACGCACCGAACAGCTTCTCACACTCCCGCTGTATATGGCGTTCCTGCTGAAAGAACTGTGAGCGGATAGCTCAAACTTAAATATGTCCAATGCGAAAGGCAGTCCATTGAGGGCTGCCTTTTTTGCTGTCCTGCGGCATCAAACAAATCAAACAACCGGCCGCCCGGTTCGAGAAAGGAGTTTGGATGAACACAGTAACAACGAGTTATAAGCATAACGGGGTGCCGGTGTCTATCCCCAGAGGGTCCTATGGCGTGACCCGCCTGACGGCCCGGCTGTATGAGTACCCCAAAGGGCATCCCTGCCGGGGGTGCCCTTTTACTTTACGGACTTCCGTTCCGTCCTGTATGTTCCCCAGCCGAAAGGACGGCGGGTGCCTCTGGTACGATCTGAAGCGGAAGAAGCGCCCGCCCCTGCCGCACACCTATCCCCAGAATCAGGCGGCAGTAGAACGGATTTTTGATTTCATTGAAGTTCTCAAAAAGATGATGAAACAAAAAGGTTACTCGTAAGAAAGGAGGATTGCCGGTTGCGGAGCAAAACAGATTTTTACCGGCTGTTCTTTGAACAGCTCGCCCGAAAGGGCTTTGATGTAAAACGATCCCAATCTTCGGATTATATTGCGGACATCTACTATAAAAATCAGCTTGTGGCCTACTTCTCCAAGGCGGATACGGTGATCCAAAACCCGTTTGTCGCTGTGAAGGATAAGGTCATGCGACTTATCAACGACACCGCCCAGAACACAGCGGTCAAGGTGGGCATCTGCCGGGACTGCCCCTACACGGACGCCAACGAAAAGCTGCCCAACGGTTCCTACAAGCTGGCGGAATACAACGGCGTGACTTTGGCCTGCAAGGAGCATCACCTGTTCGGCTATGTGTTCTCCACCTACCGCACAGCCCCGGATTCCGGGGAAATGCTGGCGCGTCAGGTCTTTTACAACAAAGAGTTTGCCGGTCAGGACTTTGCCAAGCGCAGCGGCCTGGTGGACGAAAAGGCACTGTTCAGCGAGGAAGAACTAAGGGTTCTTCACGCCGGACTTGTCAAAATGAGCATACTCGATCAGGATGTTTCCAATGACGCCCGTGAATCCGTGGAGCGGATTCTTGATAAAATCGAGGAAATTATGCCGGAGCTGCGGGAGGCCGACATGGACTTTGATTTTGATATGGAATTTGGGCTGAATGATGAAATGGAGATGGGAGGATAGCCTATGATGAACAGCAAGCGGAACCAGACAATCGCTATCGCCCGGTTTCTCATGTATAAGCACAGCCTGAACCAGCAGCTTGACGGCATGACGGACGAGGAATATCTGGCCGACCCTATCGGACTGGATGTGGGCAGCTATGTGAAGGATTTGATGCGGTACTGCCCGGAAAATGTGGTGGATCAGGTCATGGAGCATCAGGACGCGCTTTTGAGGCGGCTGGGGACGGACTATCTCTCTGTGATTGCGTTTATGCCCTATGAGGAAGATGGAGGTGTGAGGTATGCGTGACGGGCGCCCAAATCCCGATATATGGGGGAACATCATCACCTGCGGCGAGATCGCCGTAGGCATCTATGAGATTGTCGGAAGCAAAAAGCGGGGGCTTGAGATACCCAAGGCCGTTGCGGAGGAAATTCTGCCGGAATCCGTCATGGAGCAGGCCGTACAGGACGGCGAGGCCCTGTGCTTTACCGATCCGGTTTCCAACGCCATTGTTGCCGACGCCCTGCTGGAGCAGGAGCTTGTGACCGACCCGAAGGCTGCCGCACGATTGGAGGCCATCCGGCAGCTTGATGATGTGTCCTATGACACCGGCTTTGAGCCACCCATCAGCGATTTAGAGCTGGACGGGCTGGATTTGGAAAGGTAGGTGATAAATTGCGGCTGGTTTATATCTCATCCCCCCTGCGCGGGGATGTGGAGCGGAATATCCAAAGGGCAAGGGACTACTGCGCGTATGCGGCATCCTGCGGGGTGATTCCCCTGGCGCCCCACACGATCTTCACGCAATATCTGGACGATGAACAGCCGGAGTAGCGGGAACAGGGATTGCGGATGGGTGGTGAGCTTCTGACCCGATGTGACGAGCTTTGGGTTATGGGCAGCGCCATTTTTTCCGGGATGCGGGAAGAAATGGAACTTGCAAAGAAACTCTATATGCCCATTTTCTATGTATCAGACGAAATGAGACGAGATTTGTCAAGGTTATTTTCTCCCGCTGAATACAAATGTCCAACTTTACTGTGAATAGCTCAGATATAATAAACACAGAGCCGCAGAATGGCCAGGGTTGCCATCACCGCCGCAATGATTAGGATGGTGTTTCGGTTTTCTCCGGCCACTCCGATGTCAATCATACTGGCCAGGGCAGTAGGCAGCAGCATGGCTGTCACAGCGGAGAGCAGCATCAGCGCCAAGAGGGCGGCCACATGCTTTCCGCTGAGTTTTACACGGGAAAAAATCGTACCCATAGTTTTCCTTTCTGCTCGTCGTACTCGCATTTTAGCTTGACAGGGCAAATAGCAAATGATAGTATAAATGAAACGATAGTATCATAGATGCTATGAATATCACAGAAGCAGGCGTTGTCAATAGTCCGAGCGAAAGTGGAACAAATGACAATCCTTGTTTCAATGATACGCAATTAAAGGAGACGTTTCTTATGCGAAGGACAACGGCTACAACAGACTATCTGAAAGAATGTATGGGTACAGCGTTGCTGGAACTAATGAAAGAAAAACCCATTGAAAAAATCAGTATTGAGGAGATGACTGCCAAGGCAGATGTAGGTCGCTCCACTTATTTCCGTTATTTCAAAAGTAAAGATGAAGTTCTGTCTTTCAAAATCACATGTCTGTGGAAGCGCTTTTCCGACGAACACGGTGCTACCAACTTCGCCACTGGTAGTTATGACGGCATCAGGCTGTTTTTTGAATTTTGCCTTTCCACTCGTCCTATTTGTGATCTGCTCTACTCAGCTGATCGCCAATATGTGATTCTAAACTTCTATTTACAAGAAGCGGCATCCATTGTCGCTAATGCCGATGCCAAAACGCACTACTTTATCCAATTTATTACATATGGATTGTTTGGGCTTATGAATGCGTGGGTATTACGAGGCTATAAAGAAACCCCACAGGAAATGGCACAAATAGTTTGCGATTGGGAAGCATCTTCGGAGGAGAAATAACATAGAGGGGGGTAAACATATGGGAAAAATCATTCGACGCATTCTAACAATTATTCCAGCGGTGGCTTTACAATCGCTCTGGCTTTTGCTGTTGATGAAATGGCTGACCCCTTACGCACCGATTATTGTGTCACTGCTTTCCGTTGCAGCGTTTTTCTTGGTGGTATTTATTATTATAAAGAGAGATGAAACCGCTTATAAATTGCTTTGGCTGCTGGTTATTCTGTCACTACCTTTGGTAGGAGCGTTACTATATCTGCTCTTTGGAAATAAACGGACGGCCCGCCCTCTAAAAAGGCGCTTGCAGCAAGTTCAAAAGAGTTGCAATCCGCAGCCTCTTCCAATAAAAGAAGCGCCCTTTGACGGCGAAAAACGCATGGGGCAAACAGTGCGGTGGCTGGAAGAAAAAACGCAATATCCGATGTGTGCAGTTGAGCAGGTTCGTTACTATCCGTTGGGCGATAATATGTTCCCTGATATGCTTGCCGATTTGAAAAATGCAAGAAGTTGCGACGATAGGAACTGTCAATCCGTTCTAAAAGAAGCCGTTGGTTTTTAGGGCAAATTGCATACATTCTTTTTTTATCTGTAATCTATAACATTTTTCTTTTGCTTATTACGACACTACCGTTCATTCCTTATTTAAGATTATCTACCAATTGGAGCCCTCTTATCCAAAATTATTTTAGTTTACAGGTTGATACAAATTATAGTCTGGCCTTTGCGGATACAAGCATAGCCGACACCTTTTTACTTTTTTTGAAAGATATTTCTCCACTTTATGCTTGGGTTATTACCATGCTAAATTCTCTTCTTTGGATGACCACGTTGGGTATAGTATATCTTACTATTTCTCTATATTCTAATTCTAGCTTAAGCTTATTTGTAATTGGGATTTTTTATGTCCTAGAAATTTTACGTAATGGAATTGGGTTCTTCCCATATGAGTTTACAGTCCTAAATATTATATTATTCTACTTTAATTTTTTCTTTTTGCGAATGTGGATAATACTTGAAACGGCAACTTCTTCCTCTATTTCCATTCCAACCTGTCAATATTCATTGCTTTTTTATTCCATTATACTTGCCCTTTCCATTATTTTAGGTTTAAAGTGGACAAAAAAATTCGATTTTCAGTTGAAAAACATTTTCACTACAAGCTATTAAAAGGGGGGCCAACTATGAAAGCTTCTACTATTCAAACTTTTGGAATTAGTCGTGAATTTAATGGTATCACAGTGCTAAATGATATTAATCTTGCTTTAGAATCAGGAAAAATTTACGGGTTAATAGGGCGAAATGGATCAGGGAAAACTGTACTTATGAAGATAATATGTGGTTTTCTTATGCCTTCCAAAGGTTACGTCCTTATAAATGGACGAAAACTTGGAAAAGACATAGACTTCCCTGAAAACACTGGAATTATTATTGAAGCACCAACATTCCTTGCTCACCTCAATGCATATCAAAATCTGAAAAATTTAGCTGACATTCGCGGCATAATTGGTCCAGATGAAATTAGGCAATCAATTTCTGCCGTAGGATTAGATCCTAATTCAAATAGAAAAGTTGGAAAGTTTTCTCTTGGAATGCGTCAAAAGCTTGGAATTGCTCAAGCAATTATGGAAAATCCTGATATTCTAATTTTAGACGAACCTTTTAATGGACTAGATAAAGATAGTGTTAAAGAAATGAGATCGTTGTTATTATCTCTACGAGACGCAGGAAAACTTATTTTGTTAGCAAGTCACAATCCATTGGATATCAGCCTTTTATGTGATTCTGCATTTGAGATAGATCGTGGAATGTTATTTCCTTTCGAAATTACCAAATCACAAAATGTTGTGGAATAGGAATAATCAATTTCTCTTTTCATCTATAAATACCTACTCATTTGTACGGTTCAAGGGGGTATAAAAATGGGCTGCCCCCCAGCCCACACAGCATCCGGGCGGCATTTCTGCCGCTCGGATGCTGTTTCAAACCCGTTGATAAAGGAGTATGTGAGGATCGAAGGGAGGGTAATCTGCTCACCAAGTATGGAGTCAGTCACAGGGAGGCAACCACTTTCAGTTCCATATGTTTTCTCGTCCGGTAAATACAGCCCCGATTCAGTGGGCCGCTGCGGCTCTTCAACACAGAGGGTATAGAGATTGCTGGTCTGCCCACCATTCTTGCGTTTGTCAAACCGTGCCTGCTTGATAATGTATCCAGCCTCCACCAGTTCATCTAGTGCCCGCTTGACCGTGGATATGCCATAGCCGCACTTGGCGGCTATGGTCTTGATGGACGGAAAACACTCGCCCTCCTTATTGCAATGCAGGACAAGCACCTGAAGCACCAGCCGCGCCCTCGGCCGCAATTCAGAGGAAAACGCCCTCTCCATATATTCAAACTTTGCCATTCTGTAATCCTCCCATATCTGATACTCTTTTTATTACAGCCGCCGTTCTCCCATGATATACGGTTCCACCAGGCGCCTATACAGCCTCCCATTGGTTCGGTTCGCAAACAAGTCATGGGATGCCTCCGCCATTTCCAGCCCACCGCCGAACAGCTCCCGACAGTATTCCCGGAACTCTCCCGGCACACTGATGGCCACCTGACAGACCTCCAGCCCGCCACAGACTTCCAGCGCTTTGTGGAAGGCAGGAATCTCATAGGGCAGGACACTCCCGCACAGGAGCCGATAATCTGCTTCCCGGAACACAGAGGTAGGCGACTGCATTACGCCGCAGTCGTAGATGACAAACTGATAGTCCCGATCCGGTTCATTGGTCAGATAGCAGTCGATTCCGTCAATGGCATAATGTTCGCCAGTGGGGGCCGCCTCATAGACATTGAGTAGGAGCTGAAGGTGCCGGTTGGTATTGACCTCAATGTAGGCCACCTCTGCGCCTCTGGCAGTAAGCCACGCCGCCAGATTGAACGCCGTCACCGTCACACCACTTCTGCGCTGTGCCCCAGCAACGGCAATACGGACATTTTTGGCGTTCCAGCGGTAGGGGGTAATCTCGTCCTCCGGTTCCAGCGCCGGTTCCTGTCGGGGTTCCGGCTGGCTTGATGCCGGCGCGGAAGACACATAACGCTGCATCCCTTCATCGGACAGTGCCTCTCTCAGTTCGTCGGCGGCGTCCTCCAGCGTTTCCGCTGTAATCAGGTTCACCACCCCGATGGACAAAAGCTGCTGGATACAGCCACTCATATCCTCACAGCCGGACAGGATTACGATGATACGGGCAGAAAACATCATCTGGAAGGAACGCAGAGCGAGGGCGAAGTCCTCGCCGCTTTCCTCAATACAGGCCGCATCAATCAGGAAGAACTTGGCCGTGGCATAATTGCGCATATCCTTTGTGACAAAACTTTTCAGGCTGAACTTCCCAACCAGCTTTTTGGACGGCATGAGCATTTCACGGGTCACGCCGTCGATCAGCCCGCTTTTCTGATTACTCGTCAAGTACAGCAGCATACGATGTACCTCCCATATCCATGTTTTCTACCGCCCTTTCCGGTTCTCCTGTCAGCAGAAGGACAACGCCAACCACTACAATGGCGATGTAGATCAATAATTCAATCAGTTTATTTCGGTTATTCATACCATACTCCTTTAATAGATTGCCCAGAAGGGGCCGCCAGCAGCGGCGCCTTTTCTGGCTTCATCCAGAATAATGGAGAGGTCCCATTCCTGTTCGCTCCGCTTACGGCTGGCAGGATCGGCCACCAGGATTTTCCCCTCCGCAGTCACACCCCGTAAGACAATGAAATGCCCGGAGTTGGTAAAATGCCCCTTTGCCATGATCGCCACAACCAGCTTCCCATCCGCCAGCGCGTCCACCATCGCCTGCGGGTCATCCGGGGGAACGCTCTCCCAGGACAGGCCGTAGGCTTCGGCGGCGGCTGGGATCAGGCTGTGATAAGAGCCATTCCCTTCACAGCGGTGCCCATTGGCTACGGACCATTCGCTGAGTTCTACCGGGTCGTGGGGCGTCCCGGTCAGGGTAGATGTGACAATCGCCATCGCCGTGGGGCCGCACCCGGCCTCGCCAATCGTGCCGGAGGTGCCATACATGGTATCTGCCCACCGCTCATCCAGTTGATTGTAGTAAATGACCTCCCGGCCGCCATCAGTAAAGACCACGCCCTCATAGCTCTGACCGCTGCCCTCAATGTAGTCCTTTTCATAAATGCCGAGCTGCTGGTTGTAGCCATACTCTTTCTGAAAATCCTCCACCACGCCCACCTCATCGCCTATCAACCATTGGGACAGCACGGAGAACGGGCTGGTAATCAGGTACAGGATAAAGGCAATCAGGAGCAGCAGGCTCAGAATGGGGGACAGAATGAGAATGAGCGTCCTTCTGCGGCTTTCCTCATCGGTCGCCGCCCTTGCCGCCGCCTGTGCCAGCAGCTTTGCCGTCAACGGATCAATCGCCAAAACAACACCTCCAATCAGCCCATTTCCGCGCCTATGTCCGCCAGCATCCGGTCAAACTGCTGGCGGATTTTTTCCCGTTCCCGCCCGGCACTGTCATCCATCACAAACACCTTTTTCCCGTCCTCATTCTCACGCACAGACACCGCGTAATCCCCGTTTGCAATAAAGAAGGAAGTATAAATGGCTTGGATGGCCGGGGCGGGCATCCGGGAAATCTCAAAGGGCGTGGCGGCACACTTGCTGTTCCAGGAAAAGAGGTTGTGGGCCGCGTCCGCCGTCAGTTTCATCCAGTCATAGTCAAATTCTTCTTTCTTCATCAGGCCGCCAAAGTCGATCCCGTCTGGGGAGAAATACCGCTCCACCTTTTCGGCAAGAGCCGGATGGGAGGCCATCAGGTAGAGGGCCGCCTGATAAGAGCAGTCCAGCTCTCCGCCCCGCCAGCGCATCGAGGACAGCTTAGTTGTCAAATATTCATACCGTTCCGCATGGTTCATCAAAAAACGCCTCCTGTTCGTAAATAAGTAAGGCGGCCGGGGAGTATCCCGGCCGCCGTGGTATATTACCGGCCGCCCGCCTTGCCCATGTAGGCAAACTTGTAGGCCGGAATCTCAAAATTGACATGAAGCCGCTTGGAGCCAACCAGGAACAGGGCATGTCCCCGGCGCTTGCTTTCCAACAATTCCTGCTCGGCGTCCGTCAGGTTGTAGAGGTCTGTGGTTTCCTGAAGGTTTTTGCCGTCGCAGCCCATCAGGATTTTGTAGCAGGGAATATCCAAAAGGGCCTGCCCGTACATCTTGATCTCCGGTGCCAGGAAATCCACCACCGAATGAGAGATGATCGCCAGGGCGGACTCATATTTTCTGGACCGCTTCTCCACATTCCGCAGAAAGGCCAGGGATTGCGGCACCTGCGGGTCGATCATCAGGTATGCCTCGTCGCATACCAGAAGCACACGCTCTCCGCGATTGTTGCTCATCTGCTCCCAGCACCAGGTCAGCAGATTGAAATACTGCGTCCGCTTGATGTTATCCGCTGCGTTTTGCAGGCTGTGGGTATCCAGGCAGACAAAATGGGAGTCGGCCTCCAGCGTGCTGTGCCCGTTCCAAAGGAAGCTGTCGCTGCCTTTGGCGGCGTCATACAGCAGCATGGCAAGGTCACGGAACACCGGATTGTCCGGGTTGGCCTCGGCTTTCTTTTCAATCAGGCCGTGGAGATCTTCCATGATGGGAAAATCCGTCGCTTTGAGCTGGCGAATGTCCGTGTCCCAGAAGATACCGAACTGATGATATAGTTCAATGACCGTCTGCTTCAGGACGGCCTTCTGCATATCGGTCAGGCTCGGCAGATACAGGGAGAAAATGATTTCCAGCGTTTTGATATGGAGCGCCATATCGGACATTCCATTTCCCTCATCCGTATAGAGCTTGTCGGTTTCGTCCTCATCGTCACGGGGCGCCGGTCTGATCTGCAAAAGGTTGGAGCGGCCGTTGCGCCCACCGCCAGCGTTCAGCCAGTTCCCACCCAGGTTCCGGCACATATCCTTGTACTCGGATTCCGGGTCGATACAGAGGATTTTGGTTCCCTTCATATACTCAGACAGCATGATATGCTTGACCACGGTGCTTTTGCCGATACCGGCCACACCCATGACAACGAAGCTGCTGTTGGTGCGGTCGTTCCCGCGTGTCCAGGGGTCCAGAATCACCAGCCCGCCACTGCTGTCCTTGGCAAAATAATAGCCCCGGCCGTCGCTGTAACCGGAGCTTGCGAAGGGGAAACCGCCCACAAAGGTACTCATGGGAATGATGCGGGAAACAATGCTGTCCACCGTCCCATTGGCGGGGTAGGTGGGCGAAATGCTCTGAAACCCCTCCTTTTGCAGATTGGCAAGGGTACGGACCTTGCATTTCTGAACGCTGAACGCGCTCTCCACACGGCGGCAGATTTTGGAGAAGGCCGCCTCGTCCTGCGCCACCGGCATCACCGTGAGCGACATCATGGCGACGGTTTCGCCCTCCTGGTCGATCTTCTGCATGATATGCTCCCCGTCCTCGGCGGCCTTCTCCGCCCGCTGACGGGTCAGCGGGTCTTTGGCGCTGTCGGCGGCGCCCCGCTGCTGGACAATGCTCTTGGAGAGGGCGGAGATCAGGGTGCTGTTGTCAATCGGGGTGATCCCCACCGACACAATGGTGCTGGGGATGTTTGTGATTTTGGAGAGCCAGCCCATCTCCACCTTTTGCGGATAGCGGACCGCACCGTAGACCTTTCCCATATTTTCACCGATCACAAGGCTGTTCCGCTTGATTTCCAGCCCCATCGGGGTAATGACATTCAACAACGCTTCATTGACAGGGAGCGTTTCTTCTTTCTTCTTGGTTCCTAACAATGATACACCTCCAAATCAGTGACACGAGTACGGCACACCGGTATAATCCAGCACGGCGCCCAGCCCCAGCTCATGGATGCAGTAGTGGTACTGCTGGGGATGGGTTTTCTCCATGAGCTGAAAACGGTTCGGCTCATGCTCCAGATGAACGCCGTACATACAATACATACACCCCGATCTGGAAACGCCGGTGGTTTTCAGAGTCAGGGCGCTGGTCCTCTTTTTGACCTCCACAATATCCCCATAGATAGGGGCATAGGGGATGCCGGTCATTTTCAGGTAGCGCAAAATATCTTCCTCCCGCCAGAACGCAAGGGGCTGGCTGAGAGGGCGTTTGCGTTCATAGCCGTTGCAGCCAAATTTAAGATAAGACTGTTCCCGCAGCTTGCTCTCGCAGGCCAGCACCCCCGTAATGGGATGCCGCCCGGACTGCCGTTCAAACTTGTTCAGCGGGGCCTTTTTCATGTGGTAACAGCACCGGGCTGAAACCGCAAAGGGGGCGTCCAGAAGATACCTGTACTTCTCACAGTTGTAAATCGACTTCTTTCCGTTCTTATCCAGCAATTCACCGTTCAGGCGGGCCAGACGGTAAGGCTGGCCCTTCCGTGCGCCGCTAATGGCATCGGACACTTCCTTGGAAATAACCGGATAGCCATATTTCTCAATGATCTGCGTAAACGGATAGCGTGGGCGAAGCCAAATCACATTGTCTTTCGTTTTTACAAAATCGCGCAGTTCAGGGTATTCCAACCCTGTGTCAACATACACGGCGGGAATATCGGGGCAGACCTGCCGTGCCAAATCAAGGAGTACCGTGGAATCCTTACCGCCCGAAAAGCTGGTAAAGACCTGCCCGTTGTACGCCCTGTACCATTCCAATATTTTCATCTGCGATACTTTGATCTTTTTTTCGAGGCTCCAACCCTGCATGATGTTCAAATCCTGCCGGGTGTGCTTCATTCTTACACAACACCTACACTTTCTAAAATCGGGATCGCCGCTTCAAAACCGGCGTCCTCCAAATGGACATAGGCCGGGTTATTCACCAGATTGCACAGCCGCACAATGTCCTGCTGCTCCAAAATCTCGGTCTGGATGCCGCAGTCGGCAAAATAGCCCGACAGATATTTCAGCTTTTGGAGCAGATCACGCTCCACTCCGTCAACCGTCCTGTCCCAGATTTTGATGTAAAACTGCCGTTCCACCACCTCGCCGGAGAGGGCAAATCCGCCCATCTCCACGATCTCATGCTTCAGCAATTCCTTCTGCTTTATATCCGATGAAGAAGTGAGGGTAGAGGACAACTCCGCCATCAGGGGAGAAATGTCCACCGGGCGTGAAACCGCCAAAAGCTGAAACGGATATTGCCCGCTGGACAGACTGGCCGTGAGCTGCTTGGAAATCAGGCGTTTTTCATTCTTGCTGAACAGCTCCGTACTGATGGGAAATATTTTCAGGTACGCCAGCGCCATGCCGTCACGGGTGTAGAGGAAACTCCCGCGAATGTCTTTGACATTGACAAACTCATTGGCGGTCATCTGCGCCAATTCTTCCTTATCCCTGCCCTTGGCCTTCTTGCGCTTTTCTGAGAATTTCAAAAAAAGAAGCGTACCGCCTCCCAGCAGTACGCATACCACAATCATAATGATTGGCAACAGCAACCTATCAACCTCCCTTTCTTTGCCGCAGCTTATAGTTCCAAATCATCCTCGTCCTCCAGTTCTGATTCCGGCTCATCGGTATAGTCTGGCAACACATCCTCAACCACAAATCCAAAGCTGTGCCCGCCAATCCAGTCCACTTGCACAGAGGCATACAGTTCTTCAAAGTTCTTGCTGAAATAGGCCAGTTCTTCTTCGCTGGCCCGTTCTGTTTCACCTTCCCCGTAGAGGTAGGTGCCAACCTCCGCATAAACCCGGTCGCTTTTCGGCAGGCTCCTCAAATCATCCCGGATGATTTCATCCTCCAGAAGATCTTCCGCACAGTCCGGGCTTCCGGGAGCGTAGTATTCTTCCAGCAGGCCGGAGTCAGAGGCCAGGGTCACAACAGAAAACATCTTGCTCATTTTGAACCACCACCTTTCCGGCCTCCAAACATCAGCCGCAGAAATTCCTCTGTATCTTTTGCTGACCGCACCTCAAAGGTCACGACGGAAGGCCGTGGCTCTGTGAAGTAGTCCCGGAAACAGGCGATTTGTTCCTCGGTCAGCGGTGCGCCGCGCCCCTCCGGGGTGTCGCCGTAGAGAAAGAAAGTCCCGTGGATCGTGTCACTCCCGAACTGTCGATTTACGGGCAGGCCCATCCATTTGCCACCGGCATTACAGCACAGGACGGTTTCATGGGGCAGGGAGATACATTCGATCTCGCCGCCGACAAGGGCCTTCCGGTGTTCCAGGGAATCCTCCAGCACAGCGGTATAGGGGGCCTTTCCCGGCTCAAATATCATCACCCTGATTTCTCTATTGTTATTCATCGTCTTTTCCTTTCTCATCATGGGTTCCCCGGCGCAATATGCCAATCGTCATATAGGGAACCGCTGATCGTCACGGAATCGGTGAGATTGGCGCAGAGCATCCCAGCCGGGGTCCAAATGTCCATCACATGGGTATTGACCGTATAGCTCCCATCGGGGAACCACACCGGAGAAAAATGGACCCGCTGCTTGTAGGTGCTGTAAATATTTTCGGCAAACTGGAACCGGGCTGTTTTTCCGCTGGAGAGCCGGTCCAGCAGGCGCCAGTAGGTCGTATAGTTAAATTCGGGGAAGTAGGAAACCGCTGTCTGCCCGTAGGTGTAGTGGGACATGGGCGCCGATGTGCTGACCGTGGCGGTGACGGTGTTGCTCACGCCGTAGCCGGATTTCATGGTGTTCCCGGCTGCCGTAGGCACCTTCTCATCCGGTTCAATCCTTGTGGTGGCGGTCATGGATGCGGAGTAATTGTCCCGGAAGAAGTCATACCAGCCCTCATCCACCCAATATCCATCATCATCGCCGGTGCTGTGCCACACCCAATATGGGTGCCACTGTGCCCACCACACGCTCCATGCGGCATAGGACTTTTCCTCCCGGCTGGGCACGCTGCTGGGCCGCCAGCTTCCAGCGGTATCGGTGGCCTTCGGGTCCGGCGGGTCGTTGCCGGAAAGATCAACCACTTTTGCCTTGATGGTGGTCTGGCTCAGAGTTCCCCGGTTTGTGCGCACCGTGATGGTAATATCCTGCGGTTCGGATGGAGTGTGCCACTTCACCCATGCAAGCTGACTGTCCCCCTCCGGGATGACGATATTGTTCATGCGGTAGGTGCTGCCCTTGATGGTAAAGGTCACAGTGGCGGGGCCGTCCGGGTTGATCTCAGAACCGGCATAGAGCGTTACCGGCGTTATCACATCGGTGTCTACCCGGTATTCGTAGTCATAGTCGGTTGGTTCCGGCTGTTCCGGGGGCTGTTCCTCAAACCGGACAATGCCCATGCCCAGGTAGGCGATGATAGTATCATTGGAACAGGTTTTGTTCGTGGGGCCGGAATAGGCCGCAAAGCCCAAATCTGAATATTCAAGATACATCGCCAGCGGGAGATTTTTATGGGTCAGGCTCGTCATGGTCCTGCGCAGGGCGCCGCCCGTCTGGTTGTCGTAGAGGGCCGCTTCATGGGCGGTCATGGCGTACATGACCCCATTGTGCTTGAAGTAGGCGATTGGCTCCAAAAGCAATTTATACTTTTCTGTTATCAAATCGTCATAAGAAATACCCGTAAGCTCTGCGATATAACGGACAATGATTTCATCACAAAAATATTTCTTGATTGCTTCAATACTCGCCTTGCTACTGCCGGTGCTGATGATCCTCGGCATTGTAATCGCAGGATTGTAATAAACATAGCTACTTGTTGTCGGAGAGATAGAGCTTCCGTCCCTATATTGGATTTTTGAAACCTTGCCAAAATGGATTTTAATTGCGGGTGTCTTGCTTGTTAAGTCAATAGAAGCGGATGCCGGTTTCTGTGTTTCGGAGTAAATCACGGTAACTCTTACTCCATCCATGCCCGGATTCCATGAGTTCTGCGAGGTTCCCTGTCCCATGCTGCCGCCACCGCCGTCCACATTCCCGCTGCCTCCGGTATCGGCCAGGGCGCTCATGGGACAGATGCCCAGAATAAGCAAAAGGCTTAAAAAGAAGGCAAAAATTCTTTTCAAAAGCGCACCTCCAATCTGTTGTTTTTGAAAAAGGGCATAAAACTTCATGCCGCATTACATGCTTGCACCACGATGAATGAAAACCAGGTGCAGCAGGCAGGACAGCATGGTAAAATATAGATGCACGGCACAAGATCGGCTTTTTTTGCCGCTATGAGCGCGCGCATAAAACTGGTTTTGCTCTCCTGTTGAACCACAAATTGTCCCAGCCAAACGGCAGTAAAGGACGTATAGCAAAATAATCGCTTTTAGGAGAGCGCGCCGTGACAACTTTTGTGGGAGTGTAGGGCTATGGAAGTTGTCTATCGGTGTTGTTGTGGGATTGATGTGCATAAGAAGATCATCGTGGCCTGTTTGAATCAGGGCGGAGAGCAGAGCCTGCGTGAATTCGGCACAACGACCAGCGAAATCAAGTCTTTGGCAACCTGGCTCACAGAATCAGGCTGTGAAATAATTGCCATGGAAAGCACGGGCGTATTTTGGAAACCACTGTATAACCTGTTTGAGCTGATGGATTTGGATGCCATAGTTGTCAATGCGGCGCACATGAAAGCACTGCCCGGACGTAAGACAGATGTGAAAGACGCAGAATGGATCGCGGATCTGCTCCGCCACGGACTGCTGAAAGCAAGTTATATCCCCAGCCGGGAACAGCGGGAGCTACGTGAAATTACCCGTTACCGAAAAAGCCTGACAGAGGAACGGTGCAGAGAAACCAACCGTCTACAAAAGATTCTGGAAGGCGCCAACATCAAATTGGACTCTGTGGTCAAAGACATCAACGGAAAGAGTGCCAGAAAGCTGTTGGAAAAGATCATTGAAGATGATGTCCCAACCAGTGAGGAGGAAATATCCAAGATGATCCACGGGCGGATGCGCTCCAAGCTGGGACAACTTGTGACGGCCATTGAGGGAATCACTACACCGCTTCAAAGAAAGCTGCTGGCACAGGTCATAGACCATATCGACGATTTGAATAGACGTATTGCCGACTTGGACAAACTAGTTCAGGATTACATGGATGAATATGAAGCGGCAATTACTGCTCTTTGCGATATTCCTGGCATCGCCCGGCGCAGCGCCGAGGTGATTCTGGCGGAAATTGGTCTGGATATGAGCAGATTTCCCAGTGCTGCCCATCTTTGTTCCTGGGCTGGGGTTTGTCCTGGCAACTGCCAGAGCGCGGGACGGCGAAAGCACGGAAAAACGACAAAAGGAAACAAGCCGCTCAAGACGATTTTGACCCAATGCGCAAAATCTGCACGTTCTGTAAAAGGGTCTTATTTCTCGGCGCAATACCAGCGGATCGCAGCAAGGCGAGGCAAGAACCGTGCTACACTTGCAGTCGCTCATTCCATGTTAATCGCCATATACCACATGCTTAGAAACAACGTGCCATTTCGTGATTTGGGCTCTGACTATTACGATTCTTTTAATAGGGACAGAAAAATACATGGTTACCTGAAACGCCTGAAAGCACTGGGCTGGGAACCTGATGCCCTGCCCGGTTCCGCCTGAACCAACAACTTATACTGTCCTTTAGTCTGCCCTCTGGGCGGGCTGGGTCGTTGCGCCCTTCTGGGGGAAGGTTTTCATAACAAAAGAGTACGGCATTTCTGCCGTACTCTTAATGCGATATTAGCCCATACTGCCAACCTGATTTCCGGTCAATTCATCTCCATCATTCCCAACTGGAATCCCAACGGAGCTGCCTCCTTCATCGGGAATCCAGCCGAAGCCCTCAATGTAGATGGAGCCATTCTGTGTATCGCCGTTTTGGGGCTGGTTTGCGGCGGGGTCGGAAACAATCGGCTCATTGTTCTCGCTGGCCGCCTGCTGTTCCTCCGGGGACGGGGCGGGCGGAGGTGTGGTTTCCGGCTTTTTCTCCCTGTCAGTCAAATCAACATCCACCTGATCCTCCTGCTCTACATCCAGGACGGGATCAGCCTGTTCCTGCGCGGGGGTGTTTTCCGGCGCGGAAACATCGGGGACCTCCACTGTGGGCGTCGTAGTTTCTTCCTCCGGGGGCTGGCTCACATCCTCCGTGGTAACATCCGTGGGGGCGGCGGCCGGGTCCGTCCCGGACGGTTGATCGCCTTTGCCGAGCATGGACACGGAAACGCCGATCACAATCAGCAGCACAGCCGCTACACCGACGATGGCAAGCAGCTTTTTGTTTTTTGCGTTCATCTGAAATCCTCCTTCAAGGTGAAATTATATCAAAAAATCAATGTGTTCTCCTGCTCTCATTATATCAGTTGCACAATACTGGTGTCCAGGTGGAAGAACACACAAACATTTTTTTGCGCTATGGAAAACCGACAGGCAGAAATAGACAAAATCTAAAACCGGGGAACATACTTGGCGTTCAGCTTCATGGTGATCTGCATGGGCGGCAGATGGCCGAACCCAAAGGAAAGGGGCACCTCCACCGTGACCATCCCCGTCACATTGAGCTGCGTAATCCCCTCCGGCGCGGAGGGGGCAAGCGGGGCATTTTCCAGTTCCATGTGCAGATCGTAAAAGCGGTATTCCAAATCCGGCCCCGCGTATTTCAGATACCGTCCATCCTCATACACCAGGCCCAACACCTGTTGCAGCCGGTCATATACATTCCCGGTGGTCACATTCTGCATCCAGGACGAACCGGAGAGCTGGTAGCCGCCCGAATACCCTTCCCGCAGACCGGGGTAGGCTTCATCCCAATTCTCCGTTGCCACAGCTACGATAGCGGATTGAACAGAATCCCGGACACCCTGCGCCACGATCACCAGCCGCATATATTCAAACACCACGCAGGCCAGAATCAGGCAGCAGACCACCACCGCAAGAATCATGGGCGTACCCTGCCCGGACCTGTCTTTCAAAACCGTTTTCAGCCTGCTCATTTCCAGTACACCTCCGAGACTCCTGTGGCCCTTGCGGTGAGCGTGACCGGGAAGGACGCAAACTCCCCGAACAGGCCGAGATTGACGGTGGTGGTAAGCGTCACCGTTACCTCGTTGCCGAGCTGGATTTTGCCGGTGTCGCTCCATGAAATATCAGGGTCAAGTCCGGTTTCCTCCCGGAGAGCCGCCGCTTTTGAGCTGGTGACGGAACCGACCTGCCCATTGATCTCCGCCGTCCGCACCAGCTCATCCGCAAACACATCCAGGTTTTGTTTCGCCACAAACACCGGGGCGATGCGGACCACCAGCGCCAGAACGAGGGCAACGGACAGGACAAGGACGCAT
Organism: Lawsonibacter asaccharolyticus; assembly: GCA_003112755.1. NCBI lineage: Bacteria > Bacillati > Bacillota > Clostridia > Eubacteriales > Oscillospiraceae > Lawsonibacter > Lawsonibacter asaccharolyticus. The sequence continues at coordinate 1,841,918 of BFBT01000001.1, forward strand.
ACATCCACAAAGCCTTCCCCGCGTTTTTCTTTCAGCAGCCGCCTCAAACAGCCACCTCCCTTCATCAGAACAAATCTCCAAAGGCTTCCAGGACCACATAGCCCAGAACACCCAGATACATCAGCAGGAAACAGCCCAGAAGCATGAAGGAATATTTACGCATTTTCCCCGGCTGCTTCATGGCCTCCAGCTTCAGCTTTTGGAGTTCAAGCTGCTTGAAGGTCATGGAGAGCATTTGAAAGTACATAATGCCGTTGTCGCCGCGCTTGACGGAGATCAGCCCGCGCACCACATCGGAGAGCATGGTGCTTCCGATCCGGCTCTCCCAGCGTGTCAGGGCATTTTCCTCGTTGCCGGAGGCCATATCCGCAATTGTGATCTCCAGCTCCCGTTTCATGGCGTGACCGGCGTTGTGCTGATAGGCTTTCAGAATGTTCAGCACATCACGAGAGGAACGAAGCTCCTGCTCCACGGTATTGACAAAACGGGGCAGTTCTGTTTCGATTTCCTCCCGCCGCTGCTGGACGATCTCATCCGCCCGTTTCTGTTCTTTGAAAAAGACGGCCACCGCCAGAAAAAGGACCACCGGCGCCAGGATCGGAAAGATCAGCAGGGCCGGTATTACCAGCAGCCCGATCAGCCCGCCTTTGACCCAGGCAGCCGCCACATAGGTTTCCGGGGACATTTGAATTTCGGCGGATTTAAGCTGGGCCTCCAGCTTGCGCCGCTTATAGGCGTCCATCCGAACCAGAGGCGCCGCCTTTGCCGCCATATCGAACAGGATGGCGTTCATGCTGTTCTTTTTCGCCTTTCCCCGGTTTGTGACGGTCAGCACGGCTTTGGTGCTGGCGGAAGTGGGCAGCCGGAGAAGTCCGGCCAGTAAAAAGAACGCTCCCAGGCCAAAGAGCGTTCCAAAGCATAGTAAGATCAAATACAACCTGTTTCACCTCAATTCCTTGTAATACATTCGTTTTGGGCCGGTGTTCCGGCTCTCCGCCCGTGGGCGCCCCGGCACATTCCAGCTTCCACCGCCCCGGAATCCCGGTGCGCACAACCACCCGGAGGCCCGCAGGCTGGCCCCGTTTTCCTCCGCCAGCGTGTAGGTGATGATCTTCCGAAACCCCATCTCTCTGGCAATTCGGGCACAGCAGCCATAGAGGAAGCTGCATCCATTGAGAATACCGTCTGTGCAGAGCCGTGTCACCTCGGCGGTTCGTCCGTCATCCAGATACCGGGAGATCGGCCGTCCCACAACGGCAACGCCGTGAAGCGTCCCATGCCCATCGGAGAGCGCCACACAGAATTTGCAACCCTGCGCCCGTCCGCTGTGGCGGTGGTGCTTTTCAATAAAGCGGTTTGCCTCCCGCAAGCTGATTGGAATGATCTCCGCGATTCTCACCTCCAATGAAAAACGCCCACCGGGAAGGTGAGCAAAATGGTTTCATCTGCTTTGAATTGGAAATATCAGGCTCCCTCATTTCCATAAACTCAAAATAGCGGAAATATCTCACCTGATTTTAGAGTAGATATTTCCATTTACCTTTTGTACTCCACCGGCTTTGTCAGCCGGATGACCGCCGCAAAGGAAATGAGCAGCACCAGCAGGCAGACCGCCAAAATACCCTTGCCGAAGCCGGTGTTCACCAACACATTGTACCAGTCTTTGTTCAGGAAGTAGAGCAAAGGAATGTTGCCCACCAGCAGGAAGGCCATTGTGATGAACTCCTTAAACGGCTCATACATCAGGTAGTCCAGCTCCGCCGCCACGATCCGCATATCGGACAGCTTGCCGATGATGGGGGTGAGCGTGCTTTTCAGGCTCTTATCATCCTGACAGGCGATAGCGGCGTCCACCCATTCCCGAAAGATATAGTTGTCCAGCTTGGGTTTCATATTGGAGAGGGCCTGCTTCACATCGGCGCTTATCATGCCGGTTTCGGCCAAAAAGCCCCGGAACACATCGGCCACAGGCGGGTTTAGGTAGTGGATGTTTTCCTCTACGGCGGTGATGATACTCTCGCTGCGCAGATAGGAGCTGGTGATGATGGACAGCCCGGTTTCAATCTCATTGTTCATCAGCTTTTTGTAGCTGTGAGAGGTGAACAGGACATACCAGAACGGGACCAGGCCCATACCCGCCGCCAGCACCGGGAGCATGAAATAATTTTGGATCACAATGCAGATCACCGCGCCCATAGCCGCCAGGAACAGGGAGAGGGCGCAGAGGGCGGCAAACTTGCCGCCCCTGCCGGTCAGGATCATCATTTCCTTGGCTTCCCGCACCGTCTTTTTGATGCCCCTGACCTCTCTGGGGTGGTTGAGCTGCCCGATCCGTTTGGAGATCGGCGCCTCCCGGCTGGCAAAGGATTTCGTCAAGTCCTCCGCAAACTCAAAGGGCGTCATGCCCAGCAGCAGGAAAATACCGGCCAGCATACCGGCAAAGGCCAGCAGAATCAGTACAATCAAGCGGTTTCCTCCTTCCCATCGTCTATATCCATCCGCCCACCGGCGATCTGCTCCAGCAGGCGGGGCGGCATCCCATTCTCCAGCAGCCGCTTTTGCAGGCTTGCCGAGATCGTGGACACCTTTTGAAATTCACCGCGCACTTTTATCTTGCCGTCCTCCACGGCGGTTTCCGATACATGGTAGCGGTAGAGGGTGTGGAGCTGCCGGGCGCCGTCCTCCAAAATCTCACACTCGGTAATCTCCATCACCCTGCGGCTGTTGTCCTCCAGCTTCTTCACAAAGAGGACAATGGGGAATGCCTCCGTCACCAGGTTATACAGGGTCTTGTCACCCATATCGTATTTCTGGGTACACAGCGTCACCATGCGGTAGTAGGTGGCCTTGCAGCTATTGGCGTGGGTCGTGGTAATAACCGCGTGGCCGGTGCGGGCCGCCTCCTGCGCCGCAAACGCTTCCGCTGACTTCATCTCGCCCACGCACACCACATCCGGGTCGCAGGTCAGGGCAAACTCCAAAAGCCGCTCCTGATCGTAGTTCTGCTTGGGGTCATCGGAAAAACGGGTGACAGTGTGGACTACATTGTTGAGGACATTCCCCTCGGCATCCTCCTTCACCAGATCAAACTCCCGGCACCCGTTTTCAATGGTGAAAACTCTCTTTTCATTGGGAATGGTGGAGAGAATCCAGCTCATCAGCGTGGTCTTACCGCTGCCGGTGGAGCCTGTGACGCAGATGGACAGGCCAAACCGCAGCACCGCCGCCAGGAAGTCCAGCATTTCGGCGGTGGCCGTCCCATAGCGGACAAAATCATCCCGCCCCAACCGCTTCGGGTTGACAATTCGGATGGAGGCCGCCACGCCCTTGTCCTTGTCGGTCAGCGGATTGCCCAGAACCGTGATACGGATTTTATTGGAGAGGTGGCCCACCACTCCCGGCTGGCTGTTGTCGAGGATCATCCCGGATTTATGAAGCAGCCTGCGGACCACATCCACGGCGTGCTGGGGGCTTTGGAACCGCTCTTTGGAAGGAACCACACGCCCATCCGCATAGGTGATCTTGGTGTCCTTCCAGGAGTTGATGTTGATTTCCTCCACATCACTGGCAAAGAGGTAGGGCGTCAGGAAAGAGAACTCGGCCATTTCCGTATAGAGCTTGTCGATCAGGGCCTCGTGGTCCATGCCCTCCACACCCAGGCTGTAATCATTGAGATACTTGGCGATGTAGGCGGTGATCTGCTGGCGCTGTTCCTCCGGGTTGTCGGTTATCAGGGTGGAATACTTGCTGGCAAGGTACTCCTGCACCTGTGCCAGCACCTCCGCAAACGGGCGCGTATTTTTGCTGGTGTTGAAAAAAAGACCGATGTTATTTGCCATCTCCGAACACCTCCACCGCGATGGCAGCGATGACCGGCTCATAGCTCTTGGCCTCTTTCCCGGAAAGTGGTTCCAGCAGCTTCAGCGTAGCCGCCTGTTCCTCCACGATGGGAAGATAGGGCAGCCGGTACTTCACCCCGCCAAATGAGTTTTCATATTCCATGCCGCCCGGATAAGGCCGGGTGTTGGACAGTACACGGATGTGCTGCTCCGGCTTGAATTTCCGGTCCTCGATCAGCGGAAGATAGGATGCAAAGTAGGAGATCGCTTTCAGGTCGCATCCACACACCCGCAGCACATCGTCCGCCACCTCCAGCGCCGCCGTTGCAAGCACATTCCCGGTCAGAACGCTGGTGCAGTCCACGATCACATAGTCCGCGATATGCCGCAGAAGCACCAGCATATCCACCGCCTTTTCCTTGCTGTACTCCGCGTAGGTGAACACATTTTCCCCGGCCTTGTAGCCCAGGAAGCTGATATAGGGGTGTTTTTCACAGGGGACGCAGGTTTTCAATACCCGCTCCTGCGTCATGCCGGGAGCGGACAGCAGATCGCCCACGGACACCTCCGGCAGTTTGCCCTCCGCCGCCACAGCGGGGAGCGAGGGGGCGGTCAGATCGGTAAACACCAGCACCACATTTTTCTTCCGCTTGGCAAGCTCCGCCGCCAGCTTGACCGCCGTAACCGTTTTTCCGGCGCCGGGGCTGCCCCACACGGCAAGCATCTGTTTCTGCTTATTCGCCATCTGTTGTTTCCACCTCCTGTTCCTCCATGCCCTCTGCGGGCTGCCCGCCGTCAGCACTGTCAACAGGGACCTCCGGCTGACTGCCCTCATCGTTGGACCCTGCCTCCGGCTCGGCAAAGAAGGCGTCCTGCGCCGCCAGGAACTTTTCGGCATTGGCGCGGGTCCCCCGGTAGACAAAGGCCAGATGAAGGCTGTTGGATTCCTCCAAATGGGCTAAAAGCTGGGCCTGTTCGCTGTTCACCAGCAGGGTGATGGTGGCGGGCAGGGTTTCCTCCGGGTTTTCTTCTTCCTCATTTCCCGCCGGCGCCTGATATTCCTTGTCCGCGCCGGAACTCTGGGTGGCGGCAAGCACCTCCACATATTTCAGCTCCGGGGGCTGGGTGGTTTCGCCGGTGTCCTTGTCGGTGGCAAAGAGCATGATAATATCGCCCGCCTCCACCTTGCCGGAGCCGCCCTTGGCAAATGTAGGGATGGTGACGGAGATCGCCACCTTGGAACCATTCAGGCGGGTCAGGTACTCATACTGTGTCAGCGGCTCCGAGGACAGCCACGCCGTATTCACATCCGTGTTTTTCCGCAGCTCCACATCGGTGTATCTCCCTACCACCTCATCCAGCGAGGTGGCAACGCTGTCCTCCATGCCGGAGGCCCCTCTGGTGTAGACCTCCACCATGTCCGCCGTGATGTAGGTTCCCTGTGGGATCACCTCGGCTTTTACCCGGACGGCTTCTGTCTGAGCCTTCAGCCCCTCGTTGAAAAGCGGTGTGATCCCAAAGCAGACCAGAACCGCCAGCAGGATGCACACCGCGCCGATGACCGTCCGGCTCCGAAAAATATTCTTGTTCAATTTGATACCTCCATTTGTTCAGATTTGAAATGTAAAAGCAGTCAGCCAGTAGGCGGATACGCCGCCGAAGCAGAAAAAGGGGGCCAGGGGCAGACGCACCATAGACAGCGGTTGTTTTTGCAAACGGCATTCCACCAGCCCGACAAGCACCGCCAGCGAGAGGGAAAGAACAGCCTGTATCAGCCCAGGCCAAACGCCCAGAACAAACCCGCAGGCCCCCATCAGTTTCATATCACCGCCGCCGATGGCAAACCCGTCCCGTTTTATCAGAACCGCCGCCAGCAGGAAGGGGCCGCCGACCAGGAACAGCCCCGCCACAGACGCGGCAGGGCGGAAACCAATCAGCCCGCACAGAAGGAGCAGGGCCGGGATCAGGTTTGGAATCTCCCGGTTTCGCATATCCCATACGGCGGCGGACAGGAGCAGCAGGCCAAACAGCACCCCTTTGACCATAAGCGGCGTCACCGCTCAACCTCCCCGGCGGGTTCCAGTCCGGTGTCGCTCAGTTCGTCCCCATGAAGGTCGTAAAAGTCCTTCATTTCTGCGGGAGGCTCTCCATTGACATGAAACACACAGCGCCGAAGATCCGCCGCCTGTTTTGCCACCGTTTCCTCCAGCGTTCCCCGGATGCTGTCCCAAAAAGAAAAGTCATTGTCCAGCCATTCCGTATATAGGGCCGCAAGCGGCTGGGGGCAGGTCAGCAGGGTGTCAGTTTCCCATTCATCCAGACCTTGCTCCAACTCTCCGAGAAATTCTTCCTTGATGACCTTTTCATAAGCGTGCTCCAATATTTCTTTGGGCGGCAGGGCGGCAATCTCCTCCATGCGGGTGTCAAATTCTGCTTTGGCCCGGTCGTAGAGCAGACCAGCCCGATACTCGGCGCCCTTGTCCTGAAGGAAGTAATAGACCACCTCGCTGATGTTTTCCGGGTTCATACAGCGATCCGGGACGGGCGTATTTCGGAAAGTCCACGCCTGTTCCAGCACATTCTCCATCGCCAGAAGCATATCCCGCTGCGTACCACTCAGAGGGATGTTTTCCAGTTCGTTTTTGATGGCAAGTATCCCTTGAATTTTTACAAAGTAGGAATCACCGGGGGCCAGCTCCTCCAACGGTCTGGCTATACTATGGAGTTCTTCGTCCAGCTTCTCTTTCAACTTCTCTTGTTCCAGTTCAAACCACCTCCTGCGGTCAGGCATACAGCCCGAAATAAAGAAGGATGGCGGTCAGGCCGACCGCCATCCCAATCATCAGGGGCCACGGGTTCCATCCTTTTTGAAACATCATTTTTACTCCCCCTGTTCCAACGCCTCCTGTGCGGCGAGAATCTGTCTGCCCACGGCATAGACCACTTGAATGGTCACAGAGTTTCCCGCCTGCCGGTAGAGCTGATTGTCGCTGTTGACCGCCCGCGCCCGGTCAAACATTTCATCACTAAAGCCTTGCAGCCTCCAGCACTCACGGGGCGTAAGCCTGCGGATCAGGCCGCACCCCGCAAACGGCGTCCCCTGGTTACAGGAGGTTTCCAGCGTACCGGCGCGGTCCTTCCCGACACGCCCACGCCTTGTTTTGCTGTCAGGGAACGCCAGATTGATGCTGTCCCCACAGCGGGCAACCGCGTAGCCCTGCTTCGTGGCCTCCCGGATACGCATACCGTAGGGGCATTTTTCGCAGTCCTGAAAGACAACGCCGTGGCGGTCCTGCGTTGTAAGGGTGAAGGCCGGTTCTCCGCACTCCTTGATCCGCCGCCCATTCTGCCTTTTTTCTTCCCGTTCCGGGGTAACGACTGCGCGGCAGCCGTAGAACACGCCGGAATTGTCGCCGCCCCGGTTGGTGATCCCGCTGTTATACTTGGCCTTGATGCACCGGGCATGGCTCGTCAGTTTGGGATTGCCATTACAGAGATCAACGAAATACAACCCTGTCTTGCCGCCCCAGCCGCCGGACTGGGCGGCCATCGTGACGCTGATGCCGGACGGGTCATACACCCGCTGGCCCTGCATCCCGCCTATGAGTTGGATAAGAGCTTTTCCACAGCCCGCTGGGACAGGAAATATTTTGGGTCCACCTCCGGCTCCAGAATGTCGGCAAGCGACAAGGAATACCCGCTCTCTGTTTTGAGGGGGGCCGAAATCCTTTGTATTGAGAAGTCCGTACTCGATATGGTAGCCGAGTGAGGCCAGCGTATCGAGAACGGCCGCAAAGTCCCATCCTCCATGAATGGACAGGAGATTCTTAACATTTTCAAGGATAATCCATGTGGGTCTATTTTCAGGGTTTTGGCCTTTGACGAGTTCAGCAAGCGTAAAAAAGAGTCCGCTTCTTGCTCCGTTAATCCCTCGCTGAAGGCCGCTGACCGAAATATCCTGACACGGGAATCCTGCTGCCCACAGGTCTGCTCCGGGGAGGTCTGCGGGGGTAACTTTTGTGATGTCGGCTGCATACCATTCATCCTCCTTCACATTATGAATGGCTCTGTAACTGCGGTCGGCATATTTGTCGATCTCACAATGCCCCACACAGCGCATCCCGCACAGCTCAAAGCCCTTGCGGAAACCGCCGATACCGGAAAAGAAGTCAAGGAATGTCATCTGCGCCATCGGCAGCCTCACATTTCCAACGCCATATCCTCATCAAGCTCTTTCTGTCCGTCATTCTCCATTTGAGCGGTCGCTTCCTGTTCCTCCTCCAATTCCATCAGCTTCATAAAGATGGCGTTTGCAACACACGGATCAATCTCCGTGACATACCGGGTAGTCGGGTCAACATGGTTTTCATCCCTCGGCGTCCGGGCATCCGGGAAATCGGTCTGTCCGGCCCGGTCAAGCACCGCCTGACCGAAACGGGAATCCCAATCGGAAAACTGGATGGTGCGGGAGAGGACATAGATCGCCCGCTCCACACCGTAAAAGCGCACCAGCTCTCCAATGAAGGAATCCAATTCCCGGCTGTTCATGGCGGTCATGGCCTTGTCCTGAATGAAATTCCGGCAGTCCATGTTGATATTGTAGCTGTCGCACCAAAGAGCCGCTTCATCCTTTCAGGCGGCTTCTTCCAGCGACGGATAGTAAACGGGAATGGCTGCGTACATTATTCAAGCCCCCATTCGTCCCCGTAGCGGTACGGGTAGATTTTCTGTCCGCGCAGGAACCGGACCAAATTCTGCACTTGGTCCACCACGGACAAATTGCTCTGGTCCTTGGTGGTCATCATCACCGAACCAAAGATACCGGCCAGCGCCAGAACCACGGTGGTGGTCACATTGGCGGTGAACAGCCAGACCAGGGCGGCCACACCGCCCATCGCCAGGGAACCAATCAACGCCTGAAAGAGCTGCTTTTTCCCAAAGCCGGTGAACAGCTCCGCCTCCGGCTTCACACCCAGAGGGATATAGAGTTTCAAGTCCTCGTCCATTCGCACCTCCTACGAGTAGTAATACAAAATCAGGTCTTTGATCTGCCAGATGGATTCCGCGATCACATAGAAGATCACAGTGTTGCGGGCGCGTTTTTTGTACTGCGCCGCCTGTTCCTCGGCGGCTGCCAGCCGCACCATGCAGTAGATAAACCTTGCCACGGCGCCCACGCGCACCAGCAAGATGATGGCCTTTGAAAGATCGTCCATTGTTACCATCCGCCGCCACCTCACTTTCCCATGCCCCTGACCATCTGCACCAGGCGCACAGAATGGTATGCGTTGTTGACGATGGCTCCGCCACCGCCGCCTCCGGTCGTAACGATGAACTCCTGAAGGAACTTCGGCGTCCGCACGGCCAAAATCATGCAGGCCACGCCCCAGAAGATGTGCATATTCATCATCAGTCCCACGCCCAGCTTGGCGAGAGAAATCTGGATAATTACCGAAAGGGCTGATTGAAAGAATTTGCTCATGTAGGGCTTGAACACGCCCTTGTCGTTGTCGATCAGGCCCACGCAGGCAAGGGGCATCCCCACCCGCAAAATCAAAATCTCCAGCCCCCGCATAAGGAACTGGAAGTAGAGGATGAAATACACAATGACGAACACCAACCCAAAGATGGCAGTCACAAGGCCGAGCGTGGAAATACCGGACACCCAGCCCGCCCAATCGTAGGCGGTGGCAAGGCCGATGGCCTCCAGCATCTTGTCGCTCATTTCCTCCACAATTCCCGCAAGCCAGCCGTACATGGTGGGGAAACAGACCGCCACGGCCATCGCCTTGAAAAAGTTCGTCAGCAGGGCAATCGGTTCTTCATCCGCGTCGCCATCGGACCACAGCACATAGGTTTCAAAGCCCTTTTTGAGAAATTTCAGGATGATAAGGGACACGCCAAAGCCAAACACAATATCAAACAGGGCTTCAAACAGATCGACACCGGCCAATGTGGACATATACTGCTCCGCGTACAGGGTCAGCGGCACGATGCCCTCCATCAGCCCGTCAATGTAGGCGATGGCTCCGTTAAGCAGGGCGACGATCAGCAGAACCAGAATATATTCCAACCAGCGGCCACCTCCTTTCCGGGGGCGGCCGGGGCCGCCCCCTTGTTGTATGAAATGAAAACGGGGCGGATCAGGCGGCAGGCGTCCCGCCGCCGTCCTCCGCCGCCAGCGCCCGGTCATATTCGGCCAGCACCACGGCGGACAGCTTCTCCCGCAGCTCCTTCGTCATGGGGAAGCACTGTTCCGTCCATTCGCCTTTTACATTCCTGCGGCTGGGCAGGGACACGAACAGCCCCTTTTCGCCCTCCACCACCCGGACATTCTTCACCAGAAAGCAATCGTCCAGGATGACGCTGCACACCGCCCGCAGCTTGTCAGGGCCGGTCAGCGTCCGTTTGATCTCCGCTCTGAACTCCATAGAAAACCTCCTTGATAAAAAGTACGGCGGGGCATGGCGCCCCGCCGCTCCCACCAAACATCAGCCCGCGTAATCGAACATATCCTTAATGCGCTGGGTAATGGTCGGCAGCACGGTGCTGTCCACAATGAGATAGAGGCCCGCCAAAATCAGGGCGCCCAGGACAATGGAAATCAGCACCGTGATCGCCACATCAAGGGTGCCCTGCCCCTCACGGTTTGCCAGCGCCTCCTTCGTGCGGCCTGCCAGTTCACGGGCTTTCTGCTTGGCCATCCAGATGGAAGTCATAGCCTTAACCTGAGTGTTGCGGATGAAGTGAGTCATAAAATCGTCCTCCTGTAAAATGATTTATTTAGTAAGGCGGCGGGGCACCGCCTGTACTACGAAAGCGGCCCCGGCTTACTGATAGTAGCCGAGAATCAGGGTCAGGGTGGCGGAACCTAAAACGGCACCGATGCAGGACACCACCGCCACCACAATGCGGTTGTTCCATTTCTTCTGGTCCATCTCGTCAGCCATGCCGCGCCGGATACAGAAGTAGATGATAAGCAGGCCGGACACCACCGGGGCCAGAATCATAAGCCAGTTGGTCAGATCACCAATCAACTGCTCGGTGCCCGTCACAATCTGGCTGTCCTCCACACCGGCCGCATAAGCCTGTACGGACATGAAAAAAGAGGCGGCAAGTGTGGAAAAACCGACACCTGCCGCCCGGACGGACTTGCGCAGCCCGCCTATCGTCTGTTTCACTTTTCCTTTCATCGAAACCTCCTGAAATTTATTCATCATCAGAAACACCGCCCCCTGCGTTTTTCTGCTGGGCGAGGCGGCGCATGATGTCCTTTTGATAGTAGACCCAGATATTCCACAATGCGATTTCCTGTTTTGTATCAGTGATAATGGGCCGTTTGTTTTCCCGTTCCTCCCGCAGCTTCCGGTTATGCTCCATGTCGCCCATGCCCAGCATTTGATTGAACAGCCATTTCGAGAGATCGGGGGCGTACATCATGGCCGGATGGTCCCGGCTGGTAATGATCTGATAGGGCCGCTTGACACGCCGCACCTCATCCGTATTCAGCAGCTTACGCTCCGTCAGACTGACGCTCTGGGAGCTGGACGGCGTGGTGAACCGCCCGTTACTGGCCGAGAGCTGGTAGCTGGATGTGGTGTAGCTGCCCAGCTTGTCCGACATTTCCCGCAGGGTTTCCGGGTCGTCGCTTTGCAGATAGGCCCATATCTGGCAGTTGCCCTTGATGGTGTTGGCGATATTGTCGCTGTACTTTTCCTTGAGCTGGTCGAACCCCTGCACATAGAGAGCGTAGCGCATCCCGCGTCCCGCCGCCACGGTGAGTTTGTTCGTCATATCGCTGATGGGGGTGAAATTCCCGAACTCATCCAGCAGGAAATTCACCCGCCGCTCCAGCCGCCCGCCCCGGCGATCCGCCGCCTCCGCCAAAAGCTCATACTGCTGGGACACAATGAGAGAGGCAATCGGGTAAAAGGTGGTTTTCTCGTCCGGCAGGATCACAAAGAGCGCCTGCTTTTTGCGTCCCAAATCCGTAAGGGTAAAATCACTGGCATGGGTAATGGCGTAGATGGATTTCGAGGTAAACAGGCGCAGGGTGGTAAGGGCAGAGGTGTAAAAGCTGCCTCTGGTGCGGGATGGGGCCACATCGGAGATGGATAGCAACGCCCGCGCCGGGTGTGTTGGCGACTGCTTTTTCAGATACTCCAGCAGGGGCAATTTATTCCCGATGGTACGGCACATCTCGGAAATGAACCAATACACATTGGTCATATTCTGAAACTCCGGCCGCTTTTGGTTATCACACACTACGCATAGAATCGCGGCGGCAATAATGGAACACTCGCCGTTGGTCCAGATTTTCTCGCCCTCCGGCTTGCCCACCAGGTTGTTGGTCAAGTCCCAGGCCAGCATTTCTGCCCGGTCGGTGTCGCCCTCGTTGATGGCGTCAATGACGGGCTGAAGCAGATTGTAGCGCATACTCTTGGCCGGATTCTTGAAGTCCAGCACCAGCACCTCATATCCCAGCTTTTTCAAAAATTCCGATGTGTACTGGAACAGTTCGGCCTTGGGGTCCGAGCAGAAGATGGATTCCCCGGCAAGCCCCAGAAGGCAGATGCTCTCCAGCACCAGACATCTTGATTTGCCGGAACGGGTGGCGCCGACACAGAGCAGATGGCAGTCATCACCTATAAAATAGATTTTTTCCTTGTCACCCTCCTTTTTCATGCCCACCACCACGCCGCCCTTCGTCAACGGGGAAGGCGGTGCGTCCTTGGGAATCACTTTGGGATGCAGATTCAGTTTCAAACAAACACCTCACTTCTTCATAAAATCCAGCCCGTCATAGCCGGTTTTTAACAGCTCCCGGATGGCCGGATCATGCGGGTCAAGGGTAAAGCTGTCAAAGGCTTTGCCTTTTTCCGCGTCGCTCATCCAGCGGGCCGAACCGTGCTGATACTGGCCCACTGCTTTGGGAGTCTTGATCTCCGGCGTGATGGTGTCCAGGTCGGATTCATAGGGCCGCATATTGGTGAGAAAGAACATCACGGCCAGCACGCACACAAACCCTTGCAGGCAGAGGTACAGCATCAAGTGCTGGCGGCTGGAGAACAGGCTGGCAAGGCACTCCCCTATGGGAAGAAGGGACAGCCGGGTGATCTCCCTTGTCAGCAGCCCATGAACAGCGGTGGAGAAAAAGAGGTTTAAGACTGTGCCGGAAATGAAAATCATGGCACATATCAATATCTTTTGCTTGGTTTTCAAAAGTCTATAATCACCTCGCTTTTTTCTTTAGCAAAAAACCGTTTCTGAAAGGCGGCTACTTTCAGAAACGGTAAATGTTTTCTTTATTTTAAATTTCTCTACTGACAAACAATTCAACGGTGTACCTTTCTCCAACGCTGGAACATTCTTGAAATCAAGCTCTGCTGCTTTGCTTCTGGCGCTTCTCCAACGCATATATCATCGTCTTCGGGGCAGTCAATGAGAATATGTGTGGGAATTGGGACCGGGCCATGATCTTTCCCTGTTCTTTTTAAGCAGTCATAACCGTATTTTGTAAGCACACGCTCATAAATAAATGCAAGGCTCAGTCTCTCAATATATCCACCCAAAACCAAAAGAAAAACAGGCTCCTTGAGCTTCACTCCCCAAACATACTCCCATTCAACCGTATAATCTTCTTCCACAATCCATTCCAAAATCTCAATATCATACTCAGGTTCATCTGGGAAAAAGCGATCACACATATGAAACCTCCCCGGACATTCCTTGCCAATGACTCCAAGTATTACTTACTATACACTGGAATGTACCTATGTCAAGCAGATATTTAATAAGTGTCACAAAATAATGCAACCTCAATTTCTCACCTTCCTCTCCAAATTCAGTCCAATTAATGTTCCATCTCCTCCTCGCCCTCCAGCTCAGGGGCAAGATCCTGTACGGCGGCCTCCAGCACCGCTTCCGCCACCTCGCTGCGGATTGGCTTATCTGACAGCCATGCGGCCAGACTTTCCGGCTTTACGATACCGTAAAAGTCCTTTCGCTCCCTGTGAATGTACCGCCCATCCAGCAGGTTTTCTGCATAGACCGCCTGCCCTCTGGCCCCATAAATGCAGCCAAACCCGTCACGGGCATACCACAGGGAATCGTCTGCGGTCAAATCCATACTGCTGCCGTAAGCCTCCGGTTTTAGAACAAGAATCTGTCCCTCATAGCCGCTCTGATTGCTGCCCTCCACGCAGTCATCCAATCCCAGGAGGCGGTCTTGCTGACGGATTTTAACTTTATCTTGTACCAAGAGTTAATATGTAAAGGGTGGTTTCTCCCACCTAATACATATGACTGCGGCTCATTTGTGGTGAATGGAACAGCAGTTGTAGGAAAGGAGAAGAAAAGTCCGTATAACCGCTGGAAATCAACACAAAAAGGAGCTAATTTTTATGAAATCTCTATTTGAGGAAATGGGCGGCACTTACCGTCAGGAGGGCGATTATCTCATTCCAAACCTTGCGCTGCCAGAGGAACCGGAATACCAGATTGGCAAGTATGGACATATGCGCCGCAGCTATCTGAAAGAACATCGCCCTATTTTCTACACAAACCTGCTCACAAACGGAACGCTGCATCGGCACCTTGCCGAGATCGACCAAGCCTGCAACGAGCGCATGGAAATCATCGTTTCTGCAATGGTGAAGCAAGAAGGCGTGACCGAAGCACTCAAAGCTGCCGATCAAATGGAATGGGTACGCCGCATGAACAGCATCCGCAGCCGCGCGGAGGAAATCGTTTTGACCGAGCTTGTATATGAATGACAAATGCCCGTTATCGGTTGCGTGGCCGATAACGGGCATTTTTACACTTTAGTTCTTTTGTTCCGTGCTGGCTACCAGACGGTCAAAGTCGCTCTGATACAGATGATCCTGAATGACGCGGTACTGCTCAAACTCGCTTTCGGCAAAGGCTTTTGCAATGGCAGCGGTGACTTTTCCCTTATTTTGCAGAATCTCTGCATCATTGAATTGCAGAAAAGCGTCCAGCTTGGAGGCCCAATCTGCCATGGTCATGGGAATATGCCGTCTGGCCTGCCGGGTAGCATAGTCCAGATACATGGTGACGATTTCGTTCAGTTCCTGCATTTCATCCATGGATAAGTAATTTTTTGCAACGGACACATCTGCCTTGACAATCTTGCCGTCAGGAGCATTCTTCCATGAGGTCAGCCCCATGTGTTCCTTGGTGTGATCGGCTCGTGCCATAATGACCTCTGCCGCTGTGCCGCCATGGACGGCATAGTGCATCTTATTCTGAACTGTGGCAAAGAAATCCTTTGTGGTCTGGCTATCGAGAGAGTAGTCCACAGCAGTGGCGTAAATATCCGTAATTTTCTGATAGAAGCGCCGTTCGCTGGCCCGAATCTCCTGAATCTCGGAAATCAGGTGATCGAAGTAGTCCTCATCAAAAATCTGCCCATTGATGAGCCTGCTCTTGTCCAGCACATACCCCTGCTTGGTGAAGGTGTCCAGCACCTTGGTTGCCCACTGGCGGAACTGCGTGGCTCTGCCGGAATTGATCCGATAGCCTACGGCTATGATGGCGGACAGAGAGTAGAACTTATAGTGATAGGTTTTTCCGTTATCCGCAACTTGTGCAAAATTTGCACAAGTTGCATCTTCGGACAATTCACCGCTTTCATATACATTTTTCAGATGCTTTGTCACAACGCTCCGGTCTACATCAAAAAGCCGTGCAATGGCCTTTTGGGTCAGCCAAACGTCGTGATCCTGTACCCGTACCTCAATGCCATCCTCATGGGCATCTTTCGTGAACACAAGGAAATCCACTGTGCTGTTGCGGATTTGCAGTTTATCCTTCTTGGCGTCTGCCATGTCGTTTCACCTCAATCTTCTTCGCTGGTTTTCTTCCCACGGCTCTTATAGACATTATACTGATTCTTGCAGCGGGGACTGCAAAAAGCGGAATTGGAGCGGCTGCTCAGGAACACCTTCTGGCAGTGCTTGCACAGCCGCAGGGGCTTCTCTCCGTCCACCAGCAGGAAGCTGAACATCATCTGGATGCCCAGCAGCAGCGAATGGAAGTCCCAATAGATGGTCGGTTTGTCCAGCAGCTCAATATGATAGCTGGGCGCAATGCCGCCGAAAGCAGCCATGCCTTTGCGATACAGATTCCGGGTATCCTCATCGATCAGGTCATAATCGTTGTAGTACAGAATAGATGTGGTCAGCGTAAAGGCCCAGTCCTTGAACTGCTGCGCCACCCAGTCATAGGCTTCAGCATACTCTCGCTGGAAGCTCATGGTTTTCGCCATGGGTTCACTCGCAAAGGTCATGGTCAGCGCCACCATCATGTTGTCGCCGGACACGCTCCATCTGGACTCAATGCCCTTCTTGACCAGATCCAGCTGGTCAAAGGGATAGAATAGCGCCAGATAGTCCTCGGTTTCCATGGATTCTGCCTTGATGAAGTGGTTTTTCGGCAGATAGACCGCCTCATAATCCATGAAGGACGGCGTGGTGGGCAGCGCTGTCATCAGGCCCAGCAGACCGTAATGGGTTACAAATTCCAGAATGGCCTTCTGCACCTCGTCCTCCGGGCTGCGGTTCATCATCAGCATTCCCACATTCAGCGCATCCAGCACGATTCCCGGCGCTTCCTTCAAGGGATTATATATGTCGGGCTTGGCATTCTTCCCCGGCGTGATATACCGCTTGCCGTCTGCGGCTGTTTTCAGTTCATAGCGGTCATACCGTACCCAATGGGAACGGGACTGCTCAAAGAGATTCTTCATGGCGCTGTTCCTCTCAACTCGTAATCCAACTATATATTAACCGTATTACTATTGTATCAACCGTCCTTGTCATCGTCAAGGGCGGCTTTCTTTTTTCTCGGTTTGGTTTTGTTTTCCCGGCGGATCACGGCATCTTTGCCCATGGTTTGCAGCAGTGCTTCATATTCCTCTACGAACTCGCGCTCCCGCAGAGTAATGCTGTAGTCCCTTTCCAGCTTTTCACTCAGATGCTCATACATCCGCCTTTGCAGCTTTTTCTGAATGGTCATACGCAACTTTCGGATATTCCGGTCGGACTGCCCACGGATGGCAGCAAGCCTTGTGGTGCTGTATTGCTTGACGAACAGGTAATACAGTACCTCCTTCTGTTCATCTCTGAGGGT
Organism: Lawsonibacter asaccharolyticus; assembly: GCA_003112755.1. Taxonomy (NCBI): domain Bacteria; kingdom Bacillati; phylum Bacillota; class Clostridia; order Eubacteriales; family Oscillospiraceae; genus Lawsonibacter; species Lawsonibacter asaccharolyticus. The sequence goes on from BFBT01000001.1 coordinate 1,858,909, forward strand.
GAAGAAGAGCTTGGAGAGAAAACGGTTTGCTGTCAGCTCATGCAGCTCGTAGGGACAGGAGAAGATGATGTCGAGAAAATTTCCCTGACAGAGCTGGCGGAACCTTGGCAGATTCATCCAGAGGGGAGCAATTCTCGGCTCTGGCACGGCCTGAAACTCCAACGGCACATCCCCGCGCAGGTTTTCGTGGTCACGCTCCCGGCGTTCCCGATTTCTGTCCAGCTTGTTCCACTCGTCTACCACAGTCAAAAAATCCGATTCCGTCCGGGCTGCTTCCTCCAGCCGCCGCACAGCCTCTGCGCGAATTTCCCGCTTGAGCCGTTTTTCGCTGGTGGGCGCGGCTTCCTCTTCCTCGTCCTCCAGCTCGGCGGCATAGTTTCTGGGATGCTCGTCCTGCTCCAGCTCGCTTTCCAGCTCCAGCGTGCGTTCCTCTGCAAGCGCTTCCTCCAGCGATTCGTTCTCCGGCGCACCGTCCGACGCATCCTCCCAATCGGCAAAGCTATCCTCATCCATTTCAAGGTCGGCTTCCTCTATTTGCTCCTCGGTATCTTCTTCCTCATCGGAAAAATCATCATCCCACAGCAGTTCATCCTCCCATGGTTCCACGACAGCTTCACCTCCTCGAAAAAATATTTTTCTTTTTCTCAAAAAACAGTTCCGATTTACACCCCGTTTTTCTCCTATTAGTGAAAGGGTAATCTAAACGCAAGTTACTAAGGTTACTATCTTAAACACAGAGGGTAGAAAGGAGAAAAAGAACATGGAAAACCAGCATAAAGACATGATTGGCTTACAGCCAACGGAACCGGACTTATTATACCAAAAACCAACAAATTACGCAAGGAGGAAGCCTATGGAGCAAACGAAACAGGAACAGTTCATCATTCGGCGCATCGGCGGCACCACCTATAAGGTAAGGGTCGCATTCAGCGAAACAGCGGTGGAGACCATGGAGGAAAAGATTCTGCGGATGATCCGCAATGAAGGGGTTACAAATGACGGCACTTGTGCTATAATGGAAGCACCACAAATGAGCCGTCAGTCTGAAAGGAGCGCCGAATGCGCATGAAACAGACTGAGGAAAAGATCACCGCTCTGTATGAGCGGCTAAGCCGTGACGATGACAATGCCGGTGATAGCAACTCCATCGTGAATCAGAAAAAATACCTCGAAAGCTATGCCCAGCAGAGAGGCTACACCAACTGCCGCCACTATACTGATGATGGATGGAGCGGCGGCAATTTCGAGCGTCCGGCATGGAAACAGCTGGTGGCGGACATTGAAGCAGGCAAGGTGGCCCATGTCATTGTCAAGGATATGAGCCGGGCGGGGCGTGACTATCTGCAAACCGGCTTTTACACAGAGGTATTCTTCCGGCAGCATGGCGTCCACTTTGTTGCCATTGCCAACGGCGTGGACAGTGATGACCAGAACAGCAACGAGTTTGCGCCCTTCCTCAACATCATGAACGAGTGGTATCTGCGCGACCTGAGCCGCAAGCAGAAAACCGCCATTCGGGTCAAGGGGGAATCCGGCAAGCCAACCACCAACTGTGCCATCTACGGCTATAAGAAAGACCCGGAGAACAAATACCACTGGCTGATCGACGAGGAAGCGGCTGCCGTGGTGCGGCGTATCTTCCAGCTGACCATTGAGGGCAAAGGCCCCTACGACATCGCCCGCATCCTGTTTGATGACAAGATCAACACGCCTGCGGTCTACTTCGGCAAACAGAATAAGGGCATCTGGAAAAGCAAGGAGGAGTTCCCCAACCCCTATAACTGGAGCGGCTACATCGTTGGGCAGATTCTCTCCAAGCCGGAGTATATGGGGCATACGGTGAATTTCCGTTCCCACAAGCAGTCCTATAAGGATAAAAACGCCGTGATGAATCCCAAGGAAGATTGGCTGATCTTCGAGAACACCCATGAAGCCATCGTGGATGCAGAAACATGGGAGCTGGCACAGAAGCTGCGGAAAACACCACGGCGGCATGATACGCTGGGCGAGGCCAATCCGCTGACGGGGCTTGTATTCTGCGCGGACTGCGGTGCAAAGATGATGAACCATCGCTCAAGAGGCGGCACGGAGAATAATCCTTATCCGTCGGACTTTTACGATTGTTCCACCTATACGCTGGCACATCAGAAGCGCACCCATGCTTGCAGCGGACACTATATCCGCAGCAAGGTGCTGCGGGAGCTGATTCTGGAAACCATCCGGGCAGCCAGCACCTTTGCCATCTCCGACCGGGACGCCTTTCTGGAGAAGGTGCGCTCTGCCTCCCAACTGCGGCAGGCAGAAGCGGCCAAGGAAACCAAGCGGAGGCTGAACAAGGAGAAAAAGCGGATTTCCGAACTGGATACCATCATCAAGAAGCTCTATGAATCCTTTGCCGTCGGGCGCATTACCGGTGAACGCTTTGACAGTCTGCTGGCAGATTACGAAAATGAGCAGAAAGCGCTGACAGCGTCCGTCTCCGAAATGGAAACGCAGATGTCCGCCTTTGCGGAGGACACCGACCGGGCCAAGCAGTTTCTGGAGCTGGCAAAGAAGTACACGGATTTTTCCGAGCTGACCACGCCCATGATCAACGAGTTCGTGGAGAAAATCATCGTACACGCTCCAGAAAAGATCGACGGTGACCGGGTGCAGGAAGTGGATATCCACCTTCGCTTTATCGGGCAGTTTGAGCTTCCCGCACCGGAGCTGACCGAGGAAGAAATCAAGCGGCAGGAGCAGCTCAAACGGCACCGCATCAAGAGCCGGGAGCGGTATCAGAAAATCAAGGCCGGTGAACACGCTGTCGGACAGCCCTTCATGCTGACCTGCAAATGCTGCGGACAGGAATTCGCCTCCAAGCGGACAAACACCCTGTTCTGCGGTCCCAACTGCCGCTCCAAATTTTACCGGCAGGAGGCGGCGGAGAGCCGCAGCCGGGAGTGTACCTGCGAAAACTGCGGCAAGGTGTTTACCACAACGAGGTCAGATGTCAAATACTGCGGTGACGATTGCCGTTATCAGGCACAGATCAAGCGACAGGGCGTGCGGAAGAAAGCCTTGCGAGGGGCGAAGATCGAACCGGCAGTGCCGGAGAAAGAAACAAAAACAGCATAAGATAAGACGCAAATGGCGGCTTGCCCCTTAATGGGCAGGCCGCCGTTTTTTGCGCAGAAATGGAGGAACAATGAATCTTTTCGAAATTGTAAAATACGGCGTAGGCTGCCGGGAGGCGGCGGAGCGGTACGGCGTGGAGGTCAACCATTACGGCATGGCCCTTTGCCCGTTCCACAATGACCGGCATCCCAGCCTGTATGTGGCAGATGACCACTACCATTGCTTCGCTTGCGGGGAACACGGCGATGTGATCGACTTTGCCGCAAAGCTGTTCGGTTTGCCGCTCTATGAGGCGGCACAGAAGCTGGCAGCGGACTTTCACCTTACCCCGGACAAGCCGCCCAGCGCAGCGGCGCTCCACGCAAAACGCATTCAGACGGAAGCACAGCAGCTCAGGGAAAACGAGCGGCTGTGCTTTTCTGTTTTATCCGATTACGCCCATGTGCTGCGGGACTGGAAGGTGCAGTATGCGCCGCAGTCACCTGACGAGCCTGTTCACGCACGGTTCGTGGAAGCCTGCCGTAACCTCGACCGGACAGAATACTACTTAGATATTCTGTGCGCCGGGGATTCCCACGAACGTGCCGAAGTAATTCAGCAGCAGATGGCGGACGAAAAGCTGGACGGGCTGCGACGGAGGTTAGAGAAAATTCACAAGGAGGAATTGGAAGATGGATATGACACCGCAGACGTGGCCTGAGTGGTACGACGGCAGGCACATCAACGAGGTGCTGTTCTGCCAGCAGTTTTTGGAGAAACACCCCATGAAATGTGTGCGTGGGCGGCTTTTCACCGTGGACGGACTGATCGAGGATGAGGGGCAGATCGGCAATCTCATTCTGGAGGAAATCTCCGGTGTGCTGACCGCCAATCTCTCCAAGACGGTTGCGAATCTGCTGGCCAGCATCAAACTGCAAGCCTATTCGCCGCCGCTGCCCATTGAGACGGACCGCATCCACGTTGCCAACGGGACGTATTTTATGAACGGTAGCTTTACCGCCGATAAGAGCTACTGCAACAACCGGCTGACGGTCGCCTACAACCCTGACGCACCCACTCCGAAAAAGTGGCTGCAATTCCTATCAGAGCTGCTGCAACCGGAGGACATTCCAACCTTGCAGGAATTTCTCGGTTACTGCCTGCTGCCTACCACCAAGGGGCAAAAAATGCTCATGCTCATCGGCAAGGGCGGCGAGGGCAAAAGCCGCATCGGTCTGGTCATACGCTCCCTGCTGGGCGACAGCATGAACACCACCAGCATCCAGAAGGTGGAGAGCAACCGGTTCAGCCGTGCAGACTTGGAAAACAAGCTCCTGATGGTGGATGACGATATGGATATGAGCGCCCTGCCCAAGACCAATTATATCAAATCCATCGTGACCTCTGAGTGCAAGATGGACATGGAGCGCAAAGGCGTCCAGAGCTATCAGAGCCAGCTCTATGTGCGTTTTCTCTGCTTCGGAAACGGTGCGCTCACCGCCCTGCACGACAAGTCCGACGGCTTCTTTCGCCGCCAGATCGTGCTGACCACCAAAGACCGGCCCGCTGGCCGAGTGGATGATCCGTTTCTGGTGGATAAGCTGCTGCGGGAGAAGGAGGGCATCTTCCTCTGGTGTCTGGATGGTCTGCATCGGTTGATTGGGAACAACTATCAGTTCAGCATTTCCGGCAAGGCCAGAGAGAATATGGAGACGGTCAAGCGCAGCAGCAACAATGTGATCGAGTTTCTGCAATCTGAGGGCTATATCCGCTTCAAGGCCGACAGTGAAGCCAGCTCCAAGGCACTGTATGAGGCGTATCAGCGCTGGTGCGAGGACAATGCGCAAAAGCCCATGTCTGCAAATCGTCTCAGCTCGGAACTGGCGCAGAACGAGCGCCTTTACAATGTAGAGGCCACCAACAATGTCCATGTCGGTGGCAAGCGGGTGCGCGGTTTTATGGGCATTGAAGTGGTCAACCCACTGCCGTATTAAAAATGAGAACCGGACTTCAAAATTGCCGTACACGCCGTACACTCTGTACGGCATTTTTCAACTTCATCCGCAAAATACGGTTTTGCTTGTGCCTTTGGTGAAGCAATTCACAGCATCGTGTAAAATCTGCCGCTGAATCGGCGTTCGGTACACAAAACCGGCGTACAGCAGCGTACACAAGCCGTCTATGCCGTACCGAGCCGTACACGGACAGCCTATTTTAACGGCTTCAAAATCAATGCTTGTGAAATCCGTAAAGATTTTTGTCGTAGGTCGAACGCACTGCACCATCAGGTGATTTACCGAAGCGTGAATCCGCTGCTCCGGATTGCGGCATATCCTGCCGTTCTGTATGTTCTCATGCCGAACGATGAAGCCGATAGGGCGCTGCTGCGAACAGGGCATCACGGGCAGAAATCTGAGCGGATTTGCAGCACAGCGGATTTTTCACCGACAAGCACACTGGCATCACCGATACGAAAACCGATTATACGAAATTATGGAGGTAAAACCAAATGAAATCCAATCTGAGAAATGAAATCAAGTCGTACATCGTCCGTCAGGGCATGACCATGCAGGAGGTGGTCGATCTGCTGCATGACGAACACGGCTGGTCTGACAGCGTATCTAACCTGTCCAATAAGCTCCAACGGGAGTCCCTGCGCTATGTTGAAGCCGTCCAGCTTGCCGATGCGCTGGGGTACGAAATCGTTTGGCAACGGAGAAAGTGAGGAGGGATTTTTATGACAGAGGCAGAGAAGAAACTGTTGCAAGCACAGCACCGCTTGGAGGAAGCGCAGGCACGGAACCGGGTCAAGGAACGCAAGGTCCGTACCCGTAGGCTCATTCAGGAGGGTGCAATCTTGGAGAAAGTGCTGCCGGAGGTGCGGACGATGGAGCTGTCTGCGCTGGAGGATTACCTGATGCAGAAGCTGCCGCAGCACAATTGAATCCGCTGGGAGGTCTCCGGGAAACCGGGGGCCTCCTCTTTTCCTCCCGTAAGGGCGCACTTACTCACCACCCTAAAGGGCAGTGGTATTTCCTGCGGAAATCGTGCGCTCTGCGAGGCGGATGCGGCTGCTGCGGCAGCCTCCAGACAATGCCACAGCACTTGCAGGGTGCTGCTGTCATCGTCTGCGCAGGTCGCAGTTGTTTCTGCTTTGGAAACAGCTTGCACCCTGCCCGCACAAACCTGCCACCGGCAGCTTTGTTTGCGGCTATGCCCGAAGCTCATCTTCGGGGCATTTTCTCTTTTGCGAAAGAGAAACAGAAAAAGGAAGAACGAGGTGAAGAAGATATGGCGATTTATCATTTGGAAGCGAAGGTGGTCAGCCGGGGCGCAGGCCGCTCCGCAGTAGCTGCTTCTGCCTATTTGAGCTGCTCCCGCCTGTATAACGATTACGACGGGATTCAGCACGACTACACGAAAAAACAAGGGCTTGTCTGGCAGCAGATGTTTCTGCCGGAATATGCCCCACAGGAATGGCAAGACAGAGAAAAACTGTGGAACGCCGTGGAGGAAGTAGAGACAGCAAAAGACAGCAGGCTTGCCCGTGAGTTTGTTGTGGCTCTGCCCATAGAGCTAAACCGGGAACAGCAGATCGAGCTGCTGCAAGACTTTATCCGGGAGCAATTTGTGTCCGATGGAATGTGCGCCGACGCTGCCATCCACGACACCGACGGTCACAATCCCCACGCCCACATTCTCCTGACGGTGCGCCCGCTGGATGAGCAGGGACGCTGGCAGTACAAGACCGAAAAAGAATATCTCTGTATGAGAAACGGTGAAGAACGAGGCTTCACCGCCGCCGAGTTCCGGGCGGCGCAGAACGAGGGCTGGGAGAAGCAATATCCCTACAAGGTCGGCAAAAAGAAGGTCTATATGACACCGTCTGCTGCCGAGGCGCAGGGACTCATCCGGGCTGACAAGCATCCGAAGAGCACCCGCTACGGCAGACAGAACCCCATCTCCGAACGTTGGAATAGTGAGGAGCAACTTGTGACATGGCGGGCTGCATGGGCGGATGTGACCAATCTCTATCTGGAGCGCGCCGGACGGGCGGAGCGAATCGACCACCGCAGCAACGCAGCCAGAGGTCTGGATGAGCAGCCTACCATCCATGAGGGAGTGACCGCACGGGCGCTGGAGCGGAAAGGGATCATTGCTGACCGCTGCGAGATCAACCGGCAGATCAAGGCGGACAATGCCTTGCTGCGGGAGCTGAAAGCTGCGGTCAGGAAGCTGGCACAGGCGGTAAAGAACACCCTCCCGGTTATTGCCGAGGCGATGGAAAAGCTGCGGGCAAATATGATTGTTTTCCGCTATCAGCTGCGGCATATCGGCCGGGGCAGGCAGCGCATGAAAGATTATATCCACGCGGTTCAGCCGAATCTGGTGCGCTATACCGAGCTGGTTCAGGAGATTCGGGGCAAGGGCAAGGAACGCAAGTCTTTGCTTGCCCAAAAGAAGGAGACACCCCTCTATCTCATCCCGAAGCAGTGTGAACTGTCCCGCCATATTGCGGAGCTGACCGAGGAATTGGAAGAGCTGAAATCCGAGAAGGATATGCTGCTGCACTCGCTGGAATGCAGTGACGATGCCGGTATCGCTGCTGTGAAAAAGGACATTTCCACGATGGAAGCCGCACTAAAAAAGCTGTCGCAACAGGAAGAAAAGTACACGGCTGAGCTGAACGACGCTTTGCAGCAGTATGCTGATTTGAAGACGCAATCGGCAGAATTCGACCCAGACGAATTGCAGGACGCAAGGCTCGACCTGCGTCCTGCAATGGAGCGCTCTGTGGTTGACCGTGTGCAGTCTGCTTACGGAGATAAGTACGATTACTTGATGATGTACGACAGCAAGCGGGATGTTGCTGATATACTTCATGAGGAAACGGAAGCTCGCTCCATCCGTGAACATCTGCGTCAGAAACAGCAGGCACAGCAGAAGCAAAACAAGAAGAACAGCAGAGACACTTGGGAACGATAATATATATATGCTACCACATTCTTGCGCTTACCTCTATCCCAACTATTGACATAGAGCCGCACAAATTTAAAGGAGCACGGTCGTGGCTGACCGTGCTCCTTTAGCATCGCTTGCGATGCATAGTCACAGATGGAATCTGTGTCAAAGGGGTTCGTAAGCGTCAAGTAAAGTGACGGGTAGACAGACATGAGAGAATAGTGGTGGAACGTTTTGAGACGTTCCGGCACTATTAACTATTAGGCGGTGTATCCGGATGACGAGCAATGAACTGAAGCACCAGGCAAAGGTTCAGAAATGGGGATTGGCAATACAGGACTGCCGGAGCAGCGGGCTGTCAGTGCGGGAGTGGTGCCGCCAGCGGGGCATCACGCCAACAACATATTACCGATGGGAAAGAGAGGTTCTGTCCGGTATAGGTAGGAAAGACGCCGAGGGACGTTCTGGGGGCACATTTGTAGAACTGCCAGCACCGCAACCATTGCGAAATAATTCGGAACGTACCGCTACACTCAACATCGGGAGTAGCAGCATTGATCTGTATCAGGAAATGGGGCCGGAATTGCTGCGGACTCTGGTGGAGCTGCTGAGACAATGCTGAACGATTTTACCGGAGCAGACAAGGTCTACATCGCCTGTGGATATACAGATCTGCGCAAAGGGATCGATGGTTTGGCCACGATGGTACAGCAGCAGTTTGAACTGGACCCATTCACCAACACACTGTTTCTGTTCTGCGGGCGAAAGCGGGACCGAATAAAAGGGCTGTACTGGGAACGGGATGGCTTCATCCTCCTCTACAAGAGGCTGGAGCAGGGAGCGTACCAGTGGCCGAGGTCCGAAGTTGAGGTGAAGATGCTGACGCCGCAGCAGTACCGCTGGCTGATGGAAGGGCTGAAGATCGAACAGCCCAAAGCGCACAAAGCAGTGACTGGCCTGAGTATGGTATAGCATTGAAAATTGGATGCTATTTTCTCGCAAACCATTGAAAGAACTGGTATTTCAAGGGTTTTTATGTTATAATAAAGATATGAAAAACGAAGTGAACATTACCACAAGCAGCACAGAAATGATGACCATTTCCCGTGCGGAATATGAGTCTCTAAAGGCGGAACGAGACGAACTGAACCAGAAGCTGGACTGGCTGATGGAACAGGTGCGTCTTGCCAAAAAGAAGGTCTATGGGACATCCTCCGAGCAGACGAAGGAGGAGTTGGTTGGCCAGCTGAGTTTCATGTTTGATGAGACGGAAGCATGGCTGTCTACCAGGAGGACTGCCACGAGGGAAACCAGGGTTGCCGCTCATACCCGGCAGAAGCGATCCTCCCGTGTGGAGGAGGTTCTGCCTGAGAACATCCCTGTTGAGGTGGTGGAGCACCGCGTCCCGGAGTCTGAACGTAACTGTCCTGAATGCGGTACGCTCATGACAGAGATTGGGACCGAGGTGCGCCGTACTCTGGTAATGGTCCCTGCCCAGGTGAAGATCCGGGAAGATGTTTATTTTACATACGCCTGCCAGAACTGCAAGCAGACAGGGACGGAAACACCTATCCTGAAAGCCCCCAAAGAGCCTCCCCTGATTTCGGGCAGCTATGCCTCCCCGGAGGCTGTGGCCCATATCATGGTGCAGAAGTTTGTGATGTACGCTCCGCTGTACCGGCAGGAACAGGAATGGAATCGTGCTGGGGTGATGCTCTCCCGGCAGACGATGAGCAACTGGGTGCTGCGGGTGGCGGAGGACTGGCTGCGGCCCATCTATGACCACTTGCACCGGCAGTTGCTTCAGCGCGAGGTTCTCCATGCGGATGAAACAACCTTGCAGGTGCTGAAGTTGGAAGGGCAGACAGCCAGGAGCAAGTGCTATATGTGGCTGTACCGGACTGGCGGAGACGCCGAGCATCCCATAGTTCTGTATGAGTACCAGCAGAACCGGAAGGCGGAGAATGCCGAAGCATTCCTCAAGGGCTTTACGGGCTGGCTCCATGCGGATGGGTATTCCGGCTACCACCGATTGCCGGAGAACATCCGGGTGGTTGGCTGCTGGGCGCATCTGCGGCGAAAGTTTGACGAGGCGGTGAACGCCTTGCCAAAAGAGCAGCAGGTTGGCTGCACGGCGTTGGAGGGACTGCAATACTGTAATATTCTTTTCGCCATTGAAAAGGAACTAGCGGATCTGCCGCCGGAAGAACGTTATATCCAGCGTCTGGCTCGGTCCAAGCCGGTGATGGACGCTTTGTTGGCATGGGCGGAAACGAAGACCGCCCCGCCCAAGTCCTCTTTGGGAAAGGCGCTGTACTATCTGCGGGAGCAGTGGCCATATCTGAAACGCTTTTTAGAGGACGGGCGTCTGGAAATAAGCAACAACCGGGCGGAGCGGAGCATTAAACCCTTTGTGATGGGGCGGAAGAACTGGCTGTTCGCCAATACGGAGGGCGGTGCTCAGAGCAGCGCCATTGTTTACAGTCTGATTGAAACGGCCAGGGAGAATAACCTTGATCCATACCGATATTTGGTTCATGTGTTTTCCAAGGCACCCGGACTGGCAGTTACCGACAAGAACTGGGCCGCAAAGCTGCTCCCGGAAAATATTCCCCCAGAATGTTGTATTACAAAGAAATAGAATATATCTTGTGAAAGCGGGATTGCCATTGGTAAGCCCGCTTTTGCTTTTTCCAATAGGGATTATTGGCACCGCGGTGTGGAAAAACAAGGAAGTTTTGTCCTGTTTTATCCCATGTCGTCTATCTGTCTGATCTTGTCATATTATGGAACTATCTTATGAAAGGTGGTTCTTTTATGGCAAACACAGAAATTTTCCTGCGCAATATTTTTGGTACAACTCGTCCGAATATTCGTCCACTCGTTCTTGCTCTAAACATTACCAATGACCTCTTATTTGAACAGCATATCTCCATGTCCGATATTAAAGCAACGAAACATATTTACCCCGATGTTGCCAGACTGCTTCATAAAAAGCCTGAAACTGTGTACAAGAGCGTGATACGCTTGGCGCATCGCTGCTGGGATGCACTTGTGGAACAAGATTTGGTTCTTTCTTATCTGGGACGCTCTATGAAGCAGGAACCAGATCCCAGCGTTTTTATTACCTATCTAGCTGTCTACATTCAATCCGATATCCCGTTTTTTGAATTCATTGAGCGTGACCCTGGTTTTCTTTTCCGAGACTCGCCTGACATATTCGGAATGTCTGATATTCCGCCTGAATCGACTACAAAGTTGCTGCTGCGCAACAAACCGCTCCTGGTTTCTCAAGCAATGGCTTTTACATCCCCGGCCGGATTGACCACATTTCCTGTCTGTCCCGCGTGTATGGCCACTTTGGAACGTGAAGGCCAGAACTTTTGTGACCATTGCGGACAACGCCTGGATTGGCGTTGGTACAAGCACGCCCAGATCATCTACCCCGGGCAAAAATCAGCACTCAATATTCTTGACAAGGATGATGTTCTAATCTCCACTTAAAAGGGATTGAAATATTTAATAAAGTCTTTAGAAACCATATAAGGAGATGATACGATGGTTGCCTCCTCAGCCATTTGTGATCTATTATACCAGCTTGGAATATCCGCTAATTACAAAGGATTTCTCCATACCGCTTATGCAGTATCTTTGTGCGTGGAACAGCAAGACAGGCTTTTGTTGGTGACAAAGTGGCTGTATCCCGATGTCGCCAGGAAGTATGGGACGAACTGGAAGGCGGTGGAACGAAATATTCGAACTGTATCTACTATTGCCTGGAAGCACAATCTCCCCTTGTTGGAATCTCTTTCCCATAGACACCTTGACAGGCGCTTGCGTTCCGCTGAATTTCTTGCTGTACTTTTCCATGCAGTCTGCTCTGACGAATTTGAGCGCCCTGCTTAAATTGTAGTCTCAAAATTTTTATTGCTTCCAGAAGCAAAGAATGAGAGCAGACAAAGTATTGGCTGCTCTCGTTCTTTTTATCTCATATTATATTTGACGCTTACCGTAATTCTCTCTTAATCAAAGAAGATGCGGAAATAAATTCATGAATTATCTAATACCTCTGCATTGGAATCACCCCATCCAGTGTGCGATTATTACATCATCTTTTTTTGTGTGGACACCTGCTTTGCTCTTTCATGTAATAAAGACGCTTTCAACAAAAGAGTGCAACATAATTTTTGCTTCTACAAAAGTAAAATTGTAAATGACTAAAAATAGAGAAGAAATAATAAATTGCAAAATTGTTTACCACCGATTTACATTTCATGATTGGTTGACTCCTTATAAGATGAACGCGTTCAAAATAAAATATAAGGAGTGAATAATCATGGCGTTTAGACCGGATACGAAGTATTATATTGGCAGTAAAGAATATGATACCATTTATGAAGCATTTGATGCTGTCCGTACCATGGCAAAGGGCACGGTGATAAAGGACAAAAATGGGACCACTGTATTTACAAAGGACAACAATTCTAATACCTATCACCTTTATCAGTTTAACGAGTATTATGGAGAGTCGGCAGATCAGAACTATTCCTCTGGAGAGGTGCTTCCTGGCCTTACCAACAACAGCTATGGAAAGATGCTGACGTGGTTGAATAACTTTGCATATAGCAAGGCAGTTGACGGCAATGGTGAGCTCTCTAACAGCAGAATTAGGACGTTCTTTAGACACAGCGATGTTTCCCTCAAAGCCATTTATGAAGAAAAGCAGGAGAAGGCGTCTGGCGGCTACTATTCTGTGGCGACCCTTTCTTCCGCATATGACGGGAAGCAAAATAAAGCTGCTAAAGTTGTTGTAAATTTAAGCGGGATTCGAACCAATTTGACCAATAATACCAATGCGTATTTCTTTGTAGGTATGCATTCTGGGACCAATACGTTTGAATGTGGCCTCCAGCTCCGAAAGTCTGGATCTTCCTATAAGTGGTACGCAATCTGCAACTCCACACTAGATAAGTTTGAGACCCTGAGCGCCACTCCTATTGCCAACATCAACGGCGGAGGAAATGTAACGGTTGAGCTGGTGAAGGAGGATGGGAAGATTACCTCCACAGTGTACTATAATAATGTGGAGAAGTGTAGCAAAGTATATAAAGATTCCCAGTTTGCGGCCAGTCGCTCTAATGAGTTTTATCGTACAATCTCCTTCTGCCCGCATGACTCTAACGACAATCCCACTCCCAATCTGAACAATGGAGAGTACTTTACAGGAACCGCATTTAAGGAGTGCTATATTAAGCGTGGTAGCGACAGCTATGTTGCGTGGAATTATAATTCTTCCTTTAACCAGTATGCGGTGGCGTTCAATGATGAATTCATTGATGTATCTGTCGGCAGTACGGAAAAGGCGGATATCAGCTACAAGGGACGAGACAACAACAGCAAGCTGATCGTAACCTAATGGGCCTAGAGAAGAAATAAAAAGTCACTGACATGGGGGCGCATGACTGAATCATGCGCCCCCCATACTTTTGAAGAAGAAAATAATTTATTGTTGCATTGGCTTTTGTCAGGCGTATTATATAATGGAAAGTAATATAGACATTAGTTCATCGCTAAGATGGAGAGCATATTATGAAACATAGGATTACCTATCTGGATTGTCTGCGCTGTATTGCCATCCTTTTTGTCATCGTCCTGCACGCCATGTCCCCCATCCTCTCCAACCCGGTCTATTACGGCATCTCGTCCTGGTATCTGTGTCTCCTGCAAAACCCGCTGAACCGGACTGGAGTCCCCCTCTTCTTCATGATCAGCGGATATCTGATCCTCCGCTCCCCGGATACCCTCATCCCGTCCACGTTCTATCGGAGACACCTTCTGCGGCTGGCGCTCCCCCTATGCGCCTGGAACCTGATCTATCTGCTTGCCGATGCCCTGCGCACAGGAGTGCCTGTTTCCCTTGATGCCTTTTTCTCCTCCCTGCTGAACCGCGGCCAAAGCTACCACATGTGGTTCGTCTATACGATGATGGGGATCTATCTGGCGGCTCCCTTTCTGAAGCGGATCACAGACGCCTGCACGGGCAGACAGCTGTCCCTGCTTCTCCTCCTCATTATCTTCCCCACCTCTATCCGCCCCCTTCTCAACACAGTACTGCCGGTCTACATCTATCTGTTCGACCCCATCCTGGAGGGATACCTGGGCTTCTTCCTGATGGGGTATCTGCTGGGCCATTACAGCCCTGGCAGACGCATGAGGGCCGTGATTTATTGCGGCGGTGTCATAGGATATCTCTGGGGCGTTCTGGGCAATCTCTGGACCTCGTCTCCCAAGCAGGTCCCTCTGCCCTTCAACGGCGGGTATTCTCTGAATCACTATCTCTGCGCGGCAGCCCTGTTCCTGCTCTGTAAAACGGTTTGCACCCACCATGAGAGAGACCTGCGCCCTTTGGAGAAAATGCTGGCCTCTGCTTCCAATCTGGTATTTGGGGTCTATTGGATACACGTGCTAATCCTTGATTCAATAGCGGATTTGCTTGGCGGTTCTGTGTCTGTAATTCAGCTTCTAAGTTTGGAAATAAGCCTGACAGTTGTTATCTCATTTTGTGCTGCGATGTTAATAGCAAAGATACCATTTTTGAAGAAAATTCTTATATAGCTAGCAAAAGCCGCTGTCACTAGCTTTTGGAGTGACAGCGGCTCTTCACAATAAGTTTTTGGGATGCGCTACTTCATTTGGTTTTTAATGTCTTCAAATCGAGATAACAGGTTATTGAGTTTACCGGGAAGCGGAATTCCTATTTTCCCAATGTTCTCAAAGATACTTATACCTTCATTTGACAAATAGAAAAGAGTTGTCATGGACCGTAGAACATCTGTTGAATCAACTAGGTATTGGTCCGCAACATGGGCAACCGAGATTACTAAAAAAATAGCAACCTTTTTTGCAATTCCTTTTGCACCAATATTGCTGGACAGGTGTTTAGCCTGAATGGCGGCGCAAATTCCAGTGATATAGTCGAGGACCACAAAAATCACAAGAGCATATAGTAGCCCATCTAATTCGCCCAAAAAAATGATAACAAGTTTGCCTAAATAATCAACAACTATTTCTACCATAAAGTAATGCTCCTTTCCAAAGCTGCCTATCTTAAAAATAGTCGGGACTTTATAACGCATATAAATAGTTGACACAAGGGTTCAGATAAGAGATAAAGAGACACATTTTAAAAAAAAGTAAAGGAAGACATTACTTTATGTGAGATTATTTTTAATTGCCTGCTCATTGAAATGAGTGCAACACAAAATAGAGGAATCAGCCGAACAAACTCGAAAGCTCAGATATTTGAACAGAGAATCAATGGCAGAAAAAGCGAAAACAGCTGGCCGGTGTTCCGGTCAGCCGTTTTATAATATGGA
Organism: Lawsonibacter asaccharolyticus; assembly: GCA_003112755.1. Classification (NCBI taxonomy): domain Bacteria; kingdom Bacillati; phylum Bacillota; class Clostridia; order Eubacteriales; family Oscillospiraceae; genus Lawsonibacter; species Lawsonibacter asaccharolyticus. The sequence goes on from BFBT01000001.1 coordinate 1,874,343, forward strand.
ATAATTACAGATGTGTTGCCTCAAAGATCAAAATAGGGTCAGTCTCATACTTGCAAAAAGTAATGGACGCATGTTGCAATAGCTTCATAACTGCGTCTAATAGTATAGAGATGAAGAGAAATCTTTCATAAAAATTATTGCAAAGGAGGTTTACTTTTTTTCATCACGTTTCTCTTTCATTTCCAGATTTGATCTGGGAGTGAAGAGCAATGCTGGCCGACTGCATCAGACTTGCACAGACAAATAACGAAGCGTTGGAGGCGCTGCTCCAAAAATTCGCCCCCTTAATCAAAAAATGTGGTCGTCAACTTCATATCGAAGATGGTAATGAGGAAATGATACTGGCATTTATAGAACTGGTTAAAGATTTTTCTCCGTCTAATTTGCGAAATATAGACGATGGTACCGTAGTTCAGTATATAAAACAGTCAATGTATCATTATTGTTTCAGAATAAATATATAAAAAGTATCACCATGTAGAGACCGTAATTGGCTGGGATGAGATCAGCCCCAAAGAAGAGGCAGAGTATTTGGCGACCCAAGATAAGATACAACTTAATGATGGGCTATTAACTGAACTCCAGATTGATGTACTGACAAAAAGAGAAAGAGAAATTATAACACTAATGTTTGAGAATTCTCTGACCGCAGCGGAAATTGCACGTCGATGGGGATGTAGCAGGCAGTCAGTAAATCAGGGAAAGATTGTTGCTCTTAAAAAACTAAGGAAGACTTTTTCAACACCTATCTCCACAAAAACACTTCATAATATAGAAAGAGCGAAACGGTAAATCAACGGGTCAAATATTTCCGTTTCAGAATAGCAGCGGCTTTCCTTTTTGCCCTGGTAACAGCCATACGCACACTATCAGGTTGTATTCCAAGATCTTCAGATAGACTTGAGTAAGACTTTCCCTCAACAAAACGGCTAGTTAATAAATAGCGGTCTTTCTCATCCAGCTCGTTAAAGACAGTAGTAAAGCAATTGATATCTTCATCCCTTAAAAAAAGTAATTCAGGATTTTCTTTGCTGCTTTGAGAAAGCTCATATTCATTTTCTAGACCAGAAAGAGGAGTAATTGCATCCAAGTTTCTCTTGCGGAGATATGTGTATGTCGTATTGGTGGAGGCCGTTTTAATATAGTTTACCAATTTGGGCTGAGGAAGATGCTTAATAGTATCTAAATTTTGGATTAGTTTCTCTGTTGTGCTCTGAAGAATATCTTCAGTAATCCAAGGGTCTTCGGTAATGAGATGAATTGTATGGTACATGAGTCGGTGGTAAGAGGAGTAGAGATTTTCCATAAAGGTTCGGTCATCTTCGTCCTCAATAACGAGGATAGCAACTGGGACAAAAAACATTGGACTTACTTACCTTCCCCCGTTCCGTACTGATCCACCATGGCTCGAAATGCCATATCGGAAATTACCAATAGAATCGCCCGTTGACGGTCAGGAGGAAGTTGGAACAGACTGTGAATTACATCTGAAACAGGGGTCCCATCTGTGAGAGCCTTTTGCAACACGTCAATCGGAAGATTAGATGATATTCTTCCCAAGAGATAATCTGTTGAGACACCAAAATAATCAGCAAGTAATACTAGCTTCTCCAAATCGGGGAGATGGAAGCCGTGCTCATAGTTGGAGATAGTTCCTGAAGTCACAGAAATAACCTTGCCAAGTTCGCTTTGTGTCAAACCACGATCCTGGCGCAGTTCTGCCAGCAGGTCACCAAATTGCGCCACTCCTCTTTCCTCCCCAATATCAAGTAATTACTATTATATATTTTCTAAAATAAATGAGAGTGATATTTTAGAAAACGAATTGAAAATGGAGTAAAATAGTATATAATTTTAGAATAACTAATAAAAATGCCAGAGCAGAAGACAACAATAAAATTGCCATTGTTGCGTTTGCCAAAAGCAGGTGTCTTTTTATATAAAAAGGAAAGACATTATATAGGAGTTATTCTAATGAAAACAAAGATAGAAAAAGATTTAGGAATGTGTGACCAAAAAGAACGAGAGTTTATGGAAGAGCTTTATCGCAAATATGAACGCCTTATGTATGCAACAGTTAGGCGGTATATCTCTGACAGTATGGAACAGGAGGAGATAGTACAGGAGAGCCTTAAAAAGCTGATTGAAAAAAGGAGGGTTTTGTGTAACTTAGATTGTGCTGCGCAGGCTGGATATATTGTGGTTGCAATAAGAAATACATCGTTTTCATATTTGAGAAAGCGTAACAGAGAAAGAAGTAAAATAATAAGTCTGGAGACGTTGAATGAAGAAGGAATGCGTCATATAATATTGGCGGAAGAGGAACAGTTATTCTATGAAGAGGAGATTGAAAAATTAAAAGAAGGCTTGAAACACTTGGGACCAGAAGATCGAGCACTTTTAGAAGGAAAGTATTTGTTAAAATATGGGGATAAGGAGTTGGCACGGGATTTTGGTTGCCAGCCGAACAGTATCAGAATGAAATTGACCAGAGCTAGAAGAAAGCTCATGGTAATTATGAAGAGGAGCAAGAAGGATGACAAAACGTGAACAGTTGATAGAGCAATATGAAGATGCTCTGTTTGCCCTGTTGATGGATTCCGTGGCGGAAGAAGAAGGGAAAAAGGCTATTGAACTTAATGAACGATTGAAAGCAGATCCAGAAGCGGAGGTTCCGGCAGAGGTGCGGCGGCGATGCGAAAAGCTGATACGTCAAGAATTTAATCGAAAGAAAGCAAGAAACCTCGGCCGGATGACATGGAAAATGGTGCAGCGGATATCTGTGGCCGTTATGCTGTTACTTGTTCTTCTAACGACTGCAATGGCGGCATCAGAACAACTCCGTTTGAGCATACTGAATGTGGTAATTAGAACATGTGAACAGTACACAGAGTTTACCTTCGAAAAAGAGGGGAACAAGGATATAGAGCAGGTCCCACAGAGTGCTTCAACAAATCAAGATGCGAATATGACATATTACTACGATTTAGGATTTGAATGGATTCCAGAAGGCTATGAGGTTGGAGATAATGGATGGGCAGATGGGAAAAAGAATCGGCTAGTTTGTATTTATGATCAAGAGGGACATCGTATAGATGTTAATGTGGTCCAATATTCAGAAAAGACAATCCATAAGTTTGATTCAGAAGAATCTAGGAAGAGTAATGTGGAGATTCAAGGATATTCAGCAACTCTTTATGAGAAAGATTTAGATAGTGTATATAGTCAAACTTTGGTCTGGCTTGATGAAGAAAATCACTATATTATCCAAATCACATCAACAGGAGAGGCGAAAAATGCTCTCACATCAGATCAGCTGGTAATGCTGGCCGAGGGCCTTCGTTGGTAAATATAAAAATTTTTGGTTGCGTTTTTCCAAATGTTGAGTCTTATATTATGAGCAGAGCTCAAATAAGACTTGAAAGGAATGACGACTAAATGAAAAAGCAAAACAGTTTGAGGAGAATTTTTACCGGGCCATTGGTAGTATGTATGCTGGCAATGATGCTACTACCAGCGGCAGCTAGATTTGTAGCCATTCGATCGGTAACTGTGGACCTATCTATTAACAGTAGCGGCTATGCCTCCTGTGATGGAACATGCACGGTAGCATCTGGGTATGAAGCTGAGGCAACACTGGAGCTGCAACAAAAAGATGGATCTACATGGAAAACGATTAAGGAGTGGAGTGACAGCGGCGATGTGATTAGATTCAACAAGGCGCAATTTGTTGCCCGTGGATACGATTATCGCCTGAAACTTACCACAGAAGTTTATGACGCCAACGGGAAATTCGTAGAAGATGACGTCACATATTCCGGTGTGGAGAGTCATTAAGTAATATGACAAAGGGGCCTGAAGACCAAAGTTGGTTTTCAGGCCCCAGCAGTAAATAAAGGAACCATAGACATATAAACAGTTTTCTTCCAAATTTACGACCAGATGGGAGAACAGTATTTGACTTAAAGAAATAAAATGTAAGTTACGATGCCATAAGGGTAAATTACTTTCTGACATCTTACAAGCGGCCGACTTTGTACCAGATTACAAAGTCGGTCGCTTGTTTCATAAGTGGCTCAGGCATAGAAGCAGGGCACCACCGCCTCCGATCTGTTTTCAAAAACAGATCGGAGGTAGAAAAAATTGTGGAATTATCGCAAAAATGATTATGCAGCGAACAAATACAGCCCTAATATTGTGTATCGCTTTAATGATGAAATTATAGAGATTTCTCTGGAGGATTATTTAGAGGAGAATCCAGATAGAACGGAGCAGGACTTTTTGAAATTAAAAGCTCTGTCTGATGAGATTTATTATGAGCAGGACAGAGCAGAGAACACCCAGACCCGTAAAAATATATCTATCCAGGGAATGGAGGAGATGAATTGTTGTGCTACCCGCTCACTAGAGGACGAATGGGAAGAATTTGAGGTAGAGCGTCAAAACTATCGCTATGCTAAATTAGCCCTGGGACAATTGTTTACTACAAATATACTTACGGAAACCCAGAAACGGCGATTTCGACTCAATATATTTTATGGACTATCCAGTCGGGAAATTGGTCGAATCGAGGGGGCTAGTCATCAAGCGGTGGCAAAATCGTTAAAAATTGCTGTTGAAAAATTAAGAGTTATATTTGCGGAACAGGGTTGACACCCTATTAGTTTCATGACGATAGGTGAAGGGAGTTCTTCCGAACTTACTTTTCCTGCTCCTTGACAACCACATATCCATTCATCGGTAACTTCCCCTTTGCCAGTGCGATGAGCAAAAGCCGATTCAGAAGCCGCGCCATGAGGTATGGTATGGATGAGTAGTTTCTACTGATTTTTTCTGTCATCCTGTCCGTATGAGCGAGAAACGGTGGTCTGTAAAAAACGGGTGGCTCCCGGTGCGGCCATGATCGGCAAAGGATACAATGGTACTCCTGCCCAGCCACAGCCCTGCTTGACCGCAGGATCATGCAATGGGGGCAGCTCGGAGAGATCCTCGGAGGGGTGAGATTCCCGTGGGCCGGTTCGCTGCTGGCCACCGATGACTTCCCGTGTGTGGGGTGTCTGGGACAAATAGCACACTAAAAAGAAAACAGATTGGAAAATTGCGTCGGAAACAGGGTGGGCTTTTAGGGGCCCACCCTGTTTCCAGCTTACTTATATTCAGGAGGTCATGACTATGCGGAGGAAGGCAATCCGGCGTGGCACCTTGTTCTACGCTGATTTGGACCCAGTAGTTGGCTCGGAACAGGGAGGTACACGCCCTGTCCTTGTGCTTCAAAACAATGTAGGTAATTCCTTCAGCCCAACAGTGGTAACAGCGGCTATCACCAGTCGAAGGGACAAGACTAACCTTCCTACTCATGTTTCGCTTGAGAATGTTCCGGGCCTCGCTCCCACATCCCTGTTACTGCTAGAACAGATACGGACGGTTGACCGCAGGAGGCTCAGAGGTTACATTGGGCATATCAGCAGGGAGAAAATGAAGGAAATTGATAAGGCGATTTCTGTCAGCCTTGGCATAAAAACCACTAAGGAAAGGAATACGCACCGTGAATGAAAATGGCCATATGATGCTGTCCCCGAAAGATGCTTACCGCCTCATGTTGAAAGATTACCCTGATGTGATGGATATTGGAGAAATGTGTAAAGTGTTGGGGATCAGCAAAAAGACCGGCTATAAGCTGTTGAAAGATAGGAAAATCGAGTCCTTAAAAATTGGGCGCGCCTATCGAATCCCTAAAGCTCATATCCTTGGCTATTTAAAAGTCTCCTACTCCGTTATAATGGAATGAGGAGTTTTCGCCTCCTACGGTCAGAAAAATAGACGCAGAAAATTAACAATTTAGATCCCGGTTTACCTGGAGTTTTGTTCTATCCAATGATACAATATAGGTGTCATTGGTAGGTGAACTCAATGCCGCAAAAGGAGGATCAACAAATATGCCAGCGGTACACCTGCAAGAAAACACGAAGTTGATTTCCGGCCATGTGGCCGAGAAAAAAGGCTATCTCTACTGGGTCCTAAATATCACTGAAAATGGAAAAAGGAAACCCAAGTGGATTCCGACACATAGGAAAGCTAGGGGAAATAAAACCTGGGCAAATAATATGCTTCCTGCTGTTCGGAAAGAGTGGACAGAGAAACTGCTGCGAGAAAGCACAATCACGGATAACTTCAGTCTATTGGCATCAAAGGAAAATCAAGTAATGGCAGAAGTGTCGTTTGTAGATTTCCTGTACCAATGGTTAGAGCATAAGTATAGGACAGCTACTGGGCGAGCCATAGATGCAAAGCCCATTGAACTTTCCACCTACGCTGGTTACGAACAGCAGCTCAACAATCCTATCGCTCCGTATTTCCGTGAGCATCCTATATCACTTTCTGCTCTGACCAAAGAAGATATCCTTGCCTTTTATGAGAAGGAATTGGAGCGGGTTAAGCCGTCTACTGTCAAGCACTACCATGCTCTAATTCATGGGGCGCTGAACTATGCGGTGGACAAAAAGCTAATCCCCAATAATCCTGCCGACCGAATCATCATTTCCAAGCCTGAAGCCTTCAAAGGGGACTACTACCTGGATTCCGAAGTCCTACGCCTGTTTGAGATTATCAAGGGGCACAAGATTGAGCTAGTGATTCTTCTAACTGCATTTTATGGGTTGCGCCGCAGTGAGGTCATTGGACTGAAATGGAACGCTTTTGACTTCAAGCACGACTGCGTTTCCATCCGGCACACGGTCACGATTTGCAATGTTAAAGGAGAACGTCTTACGATCAAGAAGGACAAGGCCAAAAATAAGTCCAGCCTACGGACTTATCCTCTGATTCCTTTTTTAAAGGAGCGGTTGTTGGAGGCAAGAGAACAACAGGAAGAAAACCGCAAGCTCTGCGGCCGCGCTTACAACAAAGAAAACTTGGGTTATGTCTGCGTCGATGTAATCGGCAATCTGATTAAGCCTAATTATGTGTCTTCGACTTTTGGGAAATTGCTTGAGAAACATAATATGAGGCATATTCGTTTCCATGATCTCCGCCATACCTGTGCCTCTCTCCTGCTTGCAAACGGAGTACCAATGGAACAGGTAAAGGAATGGTTGGGTCACAGTGAAATTTCAACGACGGTGGATATTTATGGGCATCTCCAATATGCAACAAAAAAGCAATCCGCCGCGGCCATTGAGCAGGATATTGTGACCCCCATGGTGCAAAATTTGTCGGCGGATGCACCATAAAAGAAATGAGGTCTACCAGCTTTTTGCTGACAGACCTCATGGCGGAGATGGAGAGATTCGAACTCTCGCGCCGGTTTTGAGCCGACCTACCGCATTTCGAGTGCGGACCCTTCAACCGCTTGGGTACATCTCCAAATTTGTGTTATATCCCCAGTCCCGACCTACCGACCAATTCAGCCGGTGGAAATCGGGAAGAACAACAGGATAGAACAAGCAACATTATTCAATTTGAATTCGGCAGGAACCCGCATGGTTCCAAGGGTTTCAGCCGTTTGGCACTCCGCATAGAAACCGGATTTCGAATCCGGACCCTTCAACCACTTGGGTACACCTCCACAGAACACAGACCGGTCCCGGTCTGTCACCCAGACGAAAGAAGCCGCAGGCCGACGGAGGGGCCTCTGTTTCAGATACACGCCAAACGATCCGGGCGGAAGATTCGCTTATTAAAGATACCAAAAAAGCAGAGAGAAATCAAGAGGGGAGGGGAAAGAAATAAAAATTGTTCCTTCTCAGCCTCCGTGGGATTGACACGATGTGGGAAAATAAGGTATGCTAAAACAACAGAACAAACTAGAAACGAGGGACAGGAGGGGCTGCGGATGGAGATGCAGGATATGCTGGCCGACCGGCTCAAGCAGAAGCGGGCGCTCTCTCACGCATCCCTGGAGGAATATTCGAAGGAACTGGGGATCAGCAAGAGCGCGCTGCAAAAATACGAGGCCGGGACCGGAAATCCTACCCTAGCCACGGTGCAGACCATAGCGGACCACCTTCACGAGAGCCCGGCCCAGCTACTGGGGATGTACAGCGAAGAAGAGATGGAGGCTGCGGGCCTGATGTTCCGGACCCTGGAATGGTCCATGGGGCTTTCGGAGGGGAGCCGCAGGGAGCTGGCGGTGCTGTTCCGGGAACTGAGCCGTTTCCTGAGCGGCGAGCTGGGAGGGGCTCCCGGGCCCCCAAAAGAGCGGAAGGAAGAGCGATGACCTCTGGGTGACGCTCCCCTGCCACGGCAGGACCTGAACGGAAACCGAGAAAATTGGTGAACTGCTATCCCTCAATTTTTACCAGGTCATAGCTGGATTTACTGCCGTCACCTCGACTGGAGGAGCTGCGGCACGATACAGTAGGCAGGTCCATCATAGATGAGAGGGGGGCTGCTTCGCGGCCCCCCTTGATGATTTCAACGTCAGGCCTGGTCATACCATCAATGGAGCGATTTTGACAGTTTCAAGGAGTTTTGAATCAATGGTAAGAGTGCTTTTGTCTGCCACGGCAGTATCTTGAAAAGTCCCGAAAAAGCCTGATGTACCAATGATTATGCGGCTCGAAAAGGTGCTTACTACACCACGACTACACCATTTTTAAAAGAGCCTTGGATGACACTAAAATTTAGCAACCGTGAAACAGATGGCGTGACAATTTAAAAACCAAGCAATGCAATTAGGTTTGGTACATTTAAAAATGAAACCGGTTCCATCTTTGAGAAAACTCAGACGGAGCCGGTTTTGTATTTTTTTTGACTGTTTCCTGTAATTATGAACCCGTCAAGTTCGTACCTGACTCCTCATTCGCAATATTAGGTAAACGTGTTCTCCATTCTTTGAGCCATTTTAGAGTTTTTTCGGCTCCAGGATGGAGCTGGGCATATTTAGCAAGCAGGAACAGCTGCCACTTTGCTCGTATATAAGCGTAATGCCACTTATCGTATGCATAGTTTTTCAGTTCCGGCTCCGCTGCCCGTTCAAAGGTTCTCCAATCCACAAGTTTCCCTAATATCTGTTTTTCTACCTCACCCCCGTATAACTGCTCGGCGCTGGTCAGATACAGATCAACGGCCGTTTTCAGATTTCTTTCATATTTGGAATCAATTAAGTACTTTTGAATACCCTCCACGGCTTTTTGAAGCACAGCGTCCCGGATGGTTGAGTCTTCAATATATCGGGAAAGATCCAGTTGTAAACTGCACTGTGAGCATTGTTCATTGTCGTACAACCAAAACAACGCCGTGTTCCGTTCTTGCTCCGAACAGTGCAAAAGATCGACTGCCAGGAGCGATAACAATTGTTGGTATAACTGCTCCCATTGCTCCCTCGCATCGGAGTCCAAGGTATGTTTCGTACGTGTAAAGAAAGTAATTTGACTTAAAAAATAGGCGGTCTGTAACGATCTTTTTTGCGGAGTTAGTTGCGCCAAAGTGTCCAAAACCTGCTTGTTGGACAGTTTTCCATCTCTGAATAGGGAAAACATCCATTGCGCACACAAGAGTTGGGTATACAATAGTTTTGACTTCGAAGCAGACAGGAAAAGCCGTTCTGACCAGGGATAAAACGACATGCGAGCCGCCAAAATATCGAACATCAGCGGTGATCTACTGTTATCCAATAGCAAAAGGAACGCCGCAGGATCCAACTTTAACATTAGGCGATAGCTTCCATGAAACCACCCGTTTTCCCGATACCAAATATGTCCTGCCTGATCGAATAGAATATCAAAACCTGCTCTGCTTACTGTTGCCCGATCATGAAGCAAGGCCCATAACGTGTATTCCGGCGCGTTGATGCCTCTTTGGTCATGCACCATACGCCGCTCTTTTTCTTCGGCAAAATCAGAAAACCACATTAGAAACTCATCTGCAGCTCCATCTATATTTTTTAAGGTTTCTGCAACATCTTCAATTGACCATCGAAACACATTCGAGCATAGCTCTCCCAAGACTCGGCAAACGCCCTCTTTATCCTGTCCCCAATGACTCCATACTTCCGTAACCGCTACAGACAGGTTCTCCTTTGGAATCGTGTTTCTGCCATTCTCACAATATTCCGTCCCCAGCCACTCTTTCAAAGGTGATGGAGATAACTTCTTTTTATCTTGGGCCGTCGGTTTCACTGTAGAATCATACAGAACATCACAAATAATGCGCTCTTTTGGCGGTTTCTTTTCTTGGAGCTTGGCATCAAACATCTGAGTCAAATATTCGCATACTTCCAGAGCTACCTCATGCTCCAGCGGTGCAATGACAAAGGGGTAGTTCTGTCCCATCTTGTTCAAAGAATTGCTCAACAGAAATCCGTCAATATGTTGGTCATTATGGAACCGCAGCAAATACCGATCATGAAACACCGGTTTGTTCCCTCGCCTCAAATTGCGCACTGACAGCCGGCCATGGAGCAATTTTGCATTGCTAAACAGGAATTTTTCATACTCTTTGCAAATATCGGATGCTTTCCCTGTATCCGGGTCAGTCAGCCCAAGGCAGGTAATAATGTCAAGCTGCAGATTCGTGCGTGGTATTCTAGTCAATAATTTTTCTGCAGCTGAGACTGAAAAATATGGATCTGCAAGAATGACTCTGTCCACAGTACTATCCGCCAGATACTTACGTATTTTTAGAAAACTATCAATTTCTCCATCTTTTCCTGTATTCGGAATAAACGCTCCCAAACAACGTGTTTTCCGATAATCGGTTAAAAGCCTCCTTCCTGTTTCCAATGAGGTGTCAATTTCTGTGTGAAAGCTGCTTTTAACTGAAACCGTACGATCGGTTGTAACCCGATCAACTTTTTCTATTTTTTCTTCGATCTCTCTTTTTCGGTTGGAAGCTGACTGAAGTAATTTCTTTGTCCAAGCATCTCTGACATGATACGAAGACGAGTCAAAATTCATCTCCAGATTTACTCCAAGCATCATTGATAAATCACGGGCGAAAAGCAACTCTCCGGTTTCACCATCCCATATCTGTACTACTACCCTGCTCATAGATTCCTTGGCCGTGAACTCCACAGAACTCTCCTCCGCAGGCAGCAGTTTTGTCTGATTGATCAGCCACCGCTTACGATGTTCTGCAGCGCAATTTACCACCAATTCTCGGGAAAACACCTCTGTTTTTTGAATCGTTACTTTCTTTAATTCCAACTCCTTATGTGTCAAGATCTTAAAACCTGTGCCCAATGGAGCTGACTGATAGTGTTCAAAGTTTCCGAAGCGATGCCCCTGCGAAGAAAAATCAATGCCGCATTCCTCTTGGCACCACTGTATTAAGTCCTGGACATTTCGGTACAGTTCCTTACCATCTGTCCCAAATGAATGGAGGATTTCCTGAAATAGTGCTTCCTTTTGCACATTCCACAATTCCTTCAGATATGCGTATTCCACAACCGGACCATGCTGCCTTGAATGCGTATCATTGACCAGTACCATGGGCCTGATAACTAATTGGGGAGATTTCATCGTTATCTTCGCCATAGACAGAGTGCTTTCCTGTGTGAGGCTTTTCTCAAAGATTTCCGCTTCATGAAAAGGTAAAATGGCTGTAAGGACACTTTGGTGTTTTTTTGATATCTCTCTCTGCTTCCATGTCAAAAAAGGCTGGTTTGTTGGGGAACTGAATCCGTAAAGAAGAACTTCCCCCCCAGCAGTAGAAAACAAAAGTAATTTAATAAAGCGATTTTCTCCTTGCATTTTTTCATCTCCGTTCTCTTTCGGATAGCCATGTACAATACTTTCTTTCTACGACATTATAACATATTACTACATCCTCCCTTCCAGAAACGAAATTCACCATTTTTTGAGAGCCTTGCTATGACAATCCCAATATGGCAGATTTAAGAGAAGAGGAAATATCTTTCTAATGTAAAATGTTCCCGCTGGCGCTAACAGACAAAAAGATGCCGGGGCAGCCTTGGAAAAGGTTGCCCCGGTATCTTTTCACATATTTTGTGCTTTATAGTTTTCGCCCCATGTCCACATGGCGTCCAGAATGGGCTTCAGACTTTTTCCCAAGGCTGTCAGGCTGTACTCCACCCGCGGCGGAACTTCGGCATATACTTTGCGGCTAACCAGCCCTTTTTCTTCCATATCCCGCAGCTGGGCGGTGAGAACTTTCTGGGAAACGCTGCCGATGGACTTTTTGAGTTCTCCGAACCGCTTTGTTCCCGGCATGAGGTCGCGCAGGATCAGGACTTTCCATTTATCACCAATCAGCATAAGCGTTGTTTCTACCGGACAGGCAGGTAATTCTTTCACTTGCTGCATAGTAGCACTCCTTTCCAATAGTTTCTTTTTGGTAACTATAGCACAATAAAGTGCTTACTTTACAATAGATACTTACGGAATTATTATAATTTTGCAAGATAAAAATTGCAATCCCCAAAACCCAAATTCCAATCAGGAGGTATTTATGATGAATGACGTCGTAAAGTTTTTGCAGGAAAATCCCGTTCAGTATCTGGCCACGGTTGGCCGTGATGGTAAGGCCAAGTGCCGCCCCTTCATGTTTTCCGGCGAGATGGATGGCAAGCTATGGTTTTGCACCAACAACCAGAAGGACGTCTACAAGGATATGCAGGCCAACCCTAACATCGAGATTTCTGTTTCCAGCCCGGCTTATGCGTGGATTCGTCTGAACGGCGAGGCCGTTTTCGAGAATAATATGGCCGCCAAGGAGATGTGCATCCGGAACCCCATCGTCAAGGGGCAGTACGGCGAGGCCACCAACCCCATCTTTGAAGTGTTTTATTTGAAAGATGTCCATGCAGTAATCGCTGACTTTTCCGGCAATCCGCCCAAGGAGTACGACCTGTAAGTATCGTGCACACGGTTCCCCCCGGATAAATCTAGGGGAACCTCTTGATTTTGAGAGGCTTCTTATGCAGACAAAAGAGTATCTGGAATACATTGTGGATCATATCCACTCTACCGTTTTTGCCACCGTGGACAGCCAAGGGCGGCCCGTCACCTGTGCCATCGACCTCATGGACTATGATGAAAACAGCCTCTACTTTCTGACAGCAAAGGGCAAGAACTTTTATGACCGGCTAAAAGCTAACGAAAATATTGCCTTCACCGCCATGAAGGGAGAAGATACCCTTTCCTGCGTGGCGGTGTCCGTACAGGGCAAGGCAAAGGAGATCGGGCCGGACAGGCTGCCCGACTTGTTCCGTAAAAATCCCTATATGGAGAAGATTTATCCTGATGTGCGCTCCCACAGCGCGCTCACAGTATTCAAAATTTACGAGGGAACCGGAGAATGGTTTGACCTCTCCAAACTTCCTATTGAACGGGCCAGCTTCTTTTTCGGTGGAGCACAGGCAAAAGAAACCGGCTATTTTGTGACGGACAAATGTATTGGCTGCAAGCTGTGTTATTCCAAATGTCCGCAGAAGTGTATCGACATTTCAAGAAAGCCTGTGGTTATTCGGCAAGAACACTGTCTGCATTGCGGAAATTGCTTTGAAATATGCCCTGCAAGGGCGATTGAACGGAGATAAGATGATGACGCAGGACGAGCGATTGATTTTTCTGCTCCGCGATCTGCTGGCAGAACGAAAAGAATATGAAGATATCCCGGTGCCGGATTCTCTCTCGGAAAAGCGGCGGCTTTTGCGCAGCCTGATGAATGTGCGTCCGCCCGTCCCGGTCCGTGAGGATTTCTTGCGGGTGCAGGACGCTTACCTTGTGGATCGTCTCGCGGAGCGGGGCGTGACAAGGCTGAAAGACCTGACGCCGGTGCGTCCCGGCTTATATCTCTGGCAGGGAGATATCACTACGCTGGCGGTGGATGCCATCGTCAACGCGGCCAACAGCCAGATGCTGGGCTGCTTCGTTCCTTGTCACGGCTGCATCGACAACGCTATCCACACCTATGCAGGGGTGCAGCTCCGCTTGGAGTGTGCCCGCCTCATGACCGGACAGGAGGAAGAACCTACCGGCAACGCAAAAATCACAAAAGCTTACAACCTGCCCTGCCGCTATATACTGCATACCGTCGGTCCGATAATTAGTGAAGCCGTCACACAGGCAGACCGGGAACTGCTGGCCAGCTGCTACCGCACCTGTTTGGAGCTGGCGGCGGAAACTGGGCTTGGCAGCATAGCTTTCTGCTGTATCTCTACCGGTGAATTCCATTTTCCCAATGAACTGGCCGCAGAAATAGCCATACAAACGGTGGGAGAATGGCAACGGCAAACCCCAGACAAAATCAAGGTGATCTTCAATGTTTTCAAGAACAGAGACTATGAAATCTACAAGCGCTTGCTGCGATAATATCGCACGGCTCAAACAGGAATTGGACACGGCGGATGCGGTGGTGATCGGGGCCGGTTCCGGGCTTTCCACTTCCGCGGGGTTTACCTATACCGGCGAACGCTTTCAGAAATATTTCGGGGACTTTATTGCGAAGTATGGCTTCCGCGATATGTATTCAGGCGGCTTCTATCCCTTTGACAGCCTGGAAGAACATTGGGCGTATTGGAGCAGGTATATCTATATCAATCGCTATTTGGACGCCCCGAAGCCAGTTTATCAGGAGCTTTTGAAACTGGTGCAAGGAAAGGACTATTTTGTGCTGACCACCAATGTGGATCATTGTTTCCAGAAGGCAGGATTTGACAAGACGCGGTTGTTCTATACCCAGGGCGACTACGGCCTGTGGCAGTGTTCCAGGCCCTGCCACCAAAAGACCTATGATAACGAAACCATTGTCAAAAAGATGGTGGCCGAACAAAAGGATCGAAAAATCCCCAGCGAACTGATACCCTGCTGTCCAGTCTGCGGCGCACCCATGTCCATGAATCTGCGGGCGGATGATACCTTTGTGGAGGATGAAGGCTGGCACACCGCCGCCCGGCGGTATGAGGACTTTCTCCACCGCCATGAGGGACAGCATATTCTCTTTCTGGAATTGGGCGTAGGCGGCAATACACCGGTCATCATCAAATATCCGTTTTGGAGAATGACCTATCAAAACGCCAAGGCAACTTACGCATGTATCAATTTGATGGAGGCATACTGCCCGAAAGAAATTCAAAAGCAAGCAATTTGCATCGGTGGAGACATAAAAAATATTTTACACCAATTATTTCCACACAGGAAATAGCAAAGCCAGCCGAGCCAGTCAACGGTCAAGATGAACGGGCTACACCCGCCGTTGACAGCCCCGCCCGCCTTGCTAGTAGGAAATCAAGGGGCGACAGCAAGGGGTGCTGCCGCCCCGCACTATTATTCAGAGAGGGGGGAATTTCAATGACCGAGATTGAATCCTATCAAGAGTACATCCGGCTCAGGCACAACGCCTTTTGTAAAACCGTCATTCGGTATGCCGCCATTGGGAAAATCATACGGCTGCGGCAGAAATAGAAACGGGAAATTTCCCTTGACTATCTGACAAATGTGAAGTTTGTCCAATTTGCCGAGCTGGAGCTGGATGAAGAACACCCCTTTACCGTCTGCGGCCAAACCATCCTATTGAGCAACGCCGCCCTTGCCGACGCGATCTCTGCTTTGCCGGAGCAGACACAGGAAGAAATCCTGCGCTATTACTTTCTGCGCCAGCCGCAGCGCGTGATCGGCGCGTGTATTGGCCGGTCATGCAGCACAGCGGGGCGGCATATCCAGACTGCCTTGCAGAAACTGCGGGAGAAAATGGAGAGGTGCCGCCATGAGTAAACTTCTCCCCTATGAAACCATTGTCAAAGCCTGTGAGGGCGACCCGGAAGCCGTGAACGCCGTTCTGCTCCACTACGCCGGATATATCCGCTATTTCTCCAAGGTGAACGGACAGGTCAATGCCGAGGTTGAGGACTATGTGAAACAACGGTTAATTGACTGTCAATTCAAGTTCCGGCTTGACGAACCGCCGGACAAGCCATAAAAACTGAATACCAGCCGCCACCAGCGCGGCCAGCGAAAGCAGTAAGTCTTGAATGAACTGCTCCCCGTCAAGAGGACAGAGAAAAAATATAAAATTTTCCCGGCCAGCAGCTAAATGTTGCTGGCCGCTTTTTATGCAGCAAGGCACAACTTGTGTTTTTCTATCGGCGTCAGTACACCCAAGTTACGCTGGACTCTTCTGGTGTTGTAATAACGGATGTAGCACTCAATCATTTGCACGAGTTCCTGTTTGCTGGTGAAACGCTTGCCGTAATAGCGTTCCCGTTTCAAAATGCCCCAGAATCCTTCCATAGGTCCATTGTCAATGCAGTGAGCCACACGGGACATACTCTGAGTCATTCCAGCCTGTACGAGTTTGTGGTGGAAGGCTCTGCCTGTGTATTGGAAACCTCTATCGCTGTGGAACAGCGGGTGGGCATCTGGATTCGCCTTAACAGCTTTGTCAAAGGTTTTGTAAACGAGTGGATTATCATTGCGCTCACTGAGCACATAGGATACGATGCGCCGGTCACAAAGATCCAGAATGGCACTTAGATAGAGTTTATGTACTTCCATGCCATCATACCATTTGAACTCTGTCACATCAGTAAGCCATTTCTCATTCGGCTTCTCCGCATAGAATTGGCGATTCAGCAGATTTTCAGCAAGATACTGAGGGTTCTTTGCCCGCCTTGTGCAGCCGCGGTTATTGTACTTCACAGTGGATCTTATATCTTTGGCTCGGCAGATGCGTAGCACCCTCTTGTCATTGACATAGATACCATGGTCATGACGCAGATCGTCATTCAATCTCCGGTAACCTTTATCTGGACTTTCTGAATGGATTTTCTCAATCTTGTCGGCCAACTGTTCGTTCTCCTTTACTCTGTGGCTTAGCTTTCCGGAAGCCCATTTGTAGTAAGCAGAACGGGATACATGAAGAAGGTCACAGGCTGTCTCAACAGCAACCCCTTGTTCTTCGTGACACTCTCGAATGGCTATATAAGTATGTCGTTGTCTTACTTCTGAAAGGCATCCCTCCTCTCTACTTCGTCCAATTTTTTTAACAGTGCATTCTCCATTTCCGCCAGATACAGTTTATGTTTGAGCTGCTCAATCTCAATTTGTGCCTGTTCCAGCTCGGTACGGGGAGTTTGGTCCTTCTTGCGCTGTCCACGCCGGTCTTGTAATCCTGCTTCTCCCATCTGTTCAAAACGAAGTGTCCAAGTACGAACTTGTTGGTAGCTTACCTGGTATTTTAAGGCTATTTCTCCGTAGTTTTTCCCTATAGCGATACATTCCCTGACGATTTGAACTCGTTCCTCAAATGTGGTTTCTCGTCCTTGCTTCATGTAACTTCCTCCTCCAGAAAACTTTGTAGAGTTGAAATCTCCATGAGCATTATACACCTTTATCCAGTTGCTGAGTTGACGATCATTTCGCAACTTATATTTTTTGCTGATTTCTTCGAGACTTCCCACCCCGGATAAGTATTCTAGCACCGCCTTTAACTTTAGTTCTGGCGGATAGACACGATTTTTCTGATATGGTAAAAATCCAGCCGCCCCTTCTGTCTCATATCGTGCACTCCATCTATAAATCGTCGTTGTCCCAACTCCTGCATCCCGGGCCGCCTGAACTAAGCTTATTTCCCCTTGCTGGTACTTCTTGATAATCTCGACTTTTTCTTCTGTGTTTAGTTTACCTTTTTGTGACATAGAATTGCTCCCTTCATGATAACAGTTTGTTTTTTCACTGTCTCTCATAAAGGGAGCATATCAGAAAAAGATTTACTGCTTTTTTGTTGTCTGGCTCCGCTTCCAGCCATTTTGACCCCTGCCGGTTGTAGTAGTAAGTGAGGGGGGAATTTTTCTGCCCTGGTGTTTGGCATTTGGAGCATTTACCCGTAGTAGAGAGCAAAGAGAAAGGCTTTCTCCAGCACCGGGTAGAAACCACTGCGCCCGGTGTCATTTTAGCGAAAGCGGGCAGGAATACCCTTTGCAGGATTAGTAGTAGCAGAAAAGGAGAAATAGATTGCAAAAGCGGCTCCCGATGAACGAGTAGTAGGCAAAGGGAAATTTGAAAAAAGCATTTATATAAGCCGGGAAAAAGTGGCGAACGGAAGTGAGGGGAAGTTTGCAGTCACGGAGAGCAAGTTTCTACCACGGTGCCAAAATCCGCAATTCTGCGGTTTTGCCCCTCGCGGGAAACTTGTTGGGGAGTGCCTTCCCCAAACCCTGCTTATCGTCCTCGCGGACTGCATATCATTTACTTCCGCGCCAGCGCGAAAGTTCATTCATTCCGTCGCTTGTCCTCTCCCCACGCAACCCGCTTCGCTGGGCTTGCGCGGGGGCCCCATGAGCGCCGCCCACGAAAGGAGGTCACACTATGCGAAAGAAATACAACACACCCCACCGCAGCCGCGTTGTGAAAACCCGGCTGTCCGAAGAAGAATACGCCGACTTCACAGCGCGGCTTGCGCCTTATGGTATCAGCCAGTCCGAATTTCTCCGGCAGGCAATACGGCGGGCGACCATACGCCCCGTTGTCCATGTGTCGGCGGTCAATACGAACTTCTTTCCGCTGTCGGGAAGCTGACAGCCGAGTACGGCAGGATCGGTGGCAGCCTCAATCAGATTGCCCGGTATCTGAACGAGTACGGCGTACCCTACCATGCGCTGTCCGGCGAGATACGCGCCACCATAGCCGACCTTGCCGCCCACAAGTATGAAGTCCTCAAGAAAGTAGGTGACGTGGTTGGCAACACTCAAGCATTTAGGCTCTAAGAACGCCGATTACGGAGCCGCCGAAGCCTATCTGACCTTTGAGCATGACGAGTTTACCATGAAGCCCACCCTTGACGAACAGGGGCGGCTGATCCCCCGCAAGGATTACCGGGTGTCCACGCTGAACTGCGGCGACGAAGACTTTGCCGTTGCCTATATGCGCTCCAATCTCCGCTACAGGAAGAACCAGCGGCGGGAAGATGTGAAAAGCCATCACTACATCATCAGCTTTGACCCACGGGACGCGGCACACAACGGCTTGACCGCAGACCGGGCGCAGGCGTTGGGCGAGAAGTTTTGCGCCGAGCATTTTCCCGGACACCAAGCCCTGATATGTACCACCTGGACGGACATAACCACAGCGGCAACATTCATGTGTATATCGTCATCAACAGCCTTCGGGTTGAGGAAGTCCCGTTCCTACCCTACATGGACAGGCCAGCCGACACGAAAGCCGGGTGCAAGCACCGCTGTACCGATGCTGCCTTGCGCTACTTCAAATCCGAAGTCATGGAGATGTGCCACTGGGAGGGGATTTACCAAATTGACCTCTTGAACGGCAGCAAGAACCGCGTCACAGAAAGAGAGTATTGGGCGCAGAAAAAGGGACAGGCCGTGCTGGACAAACAGAACGCCCCCATGTTTGCGGAGGGTATCACACCCCGGCAGACCAAGTTTGAAACGAACAAGGAAAAGCTGCGGCGGACCATACGCAAAGCCCTTTTCACCGCTGCCAGCTTTGACGAGTTTTCCTCTCTGCTGCTGCGGGAGTGCGTGACCGTCAAGGAGAGCCGGGGGCGGCTTTCCTACCTCACGCCGGACAGGACAAAGCCCATTACCGCCCGGAAGCTGGGCGACGATTTTGACCGCGCCACCGTTCTTACGCTTTTGAAACAGAACGCCGCCAGAGCAGCCGAAACGCCCACCATCCCGCGCACCATAAAAGACTGTTTGCAGGCCGCCAGAGCCGAGATAGCTGCCCCCAAACAGGACGGTGTGCAGCGGCTTGTGGACATAGCCGCCAAGAGAGCCGAGGGCAAGGGAAAAGGCTACGAGCATTGGGCAAAGATACACAATCTGAAACAGGAGGCAAAGACACTGAATGTGTATCAAGAATACGGATTTACTTCCCCGGAGCAGCTGGAAGCGGACATAGACACCGCCTATGCGGAAATGTGGCAGACTAACGGCGAACTGAAAACGCAGGAAACCAAGCTGCAAGGGAAAAAGGAGCTGCAGCGGCAGGTGTTGGTCTACGCCCAGACCAAGCCCGCCCGCGACGGGGTGAAAGCGCAGAAATCCCCCAAAGCCCGCGACGCATACCGGCAGGCGCATGAGAGCGATTTTATCATAGCCGAAGCCGCCGCCCGGTATTTCCGGGAGCATGGCATTACCAAACTGCCCGCCCGGAAAGCGTTGCAGGCCGAGATCGAGCAGCTTATTTCCCCAAAAGACAGCCTTTACAACGGCTACCGGGAACAGAAACGGCGGTTCAAGGAGTTGCAGACAGTCAAACGGAACATCGACCAAATCCTGCGCCGGGAGGAACCGAAGCGCAGAAAGGAGCAGAACCATGAGCGATAACCCGCCCCGCATGGACTACCGCCAGCACCGGCGGGCGCGGCGGCTGGTACATGAGTGCTGTAACTACGACGATGGGAACTGCCTGCTATTGGACGACGGGGAGCCTTGCGTGTGTGTTCAGAGCATTTCCTATTCCTGCTAAAATGGGGTCCCCACAAAGTCATTGACTTTGTGGGGAGAGGAGGAGCAGCGGAATGAGTGAGCTTTCCCGCCAGCAGGGAAGCGAGGGATATGGAGCTTGCGACGACGAGGTTCCGTGTGGCTGTCCTGCCCCTTGACGGGGAGCTGTCCGCAGCATTCTTGTACCGGGGAAGCCGGAAACGGTGCGCGGTCTGCGGGGCGGCTTTGCCCCCAAATCCAACCGGGGAAAGTACTGTCCCGACTGCGCCGCCAAAGTACGCCGCCGCAAGGAAGCCGAGCGACAGCGCAAACGCTACCAACTTTCTACGCATTTAAGGGTTTTCAAACCCTTGTAAATCAAGGCTTTTTACCTACCCTCAATAGTGGCTTGATACATTTCTTTTTCCCTCAGAAACGGTGTTCTATATGCGTACAAACGCCCTAAATCCACCCAAAGGAGGAACCATGTCAGATAACCGAAAATATTACTACCTGAAGCTGAAAGAGAATTACTTTGACGAGGACGCTATCGTGCTGCTGGAGAGTATGCAGGACGGCGTACTCTACTCCAACATTCTCTTGAAGCTGTACTTAAAGTCGCTGAAAAATGGCGGGAAGCTGCAGCTTGATGAAAATATCCCTTACACCGCGCAGATGATTGCCACCATTACCCGCCAGCAAGTCGGCACCGTAGAACGGGCCTTGCAGATCTTTATGAAACTGGGGGTTGTGGAGCCGCTGCAAAACGGCGCACTGTATATGAGCAACATTGAACTGATGATCGGCCAGTCCTCTACCGAGGGGGAGCGGAAACGGCGGGCAAGTCTGACTTTGCAGGAGCAAAAGGCCTTGCCAAAGGCCGGGGCGGACAAATGTCCACCATATCAAGCGGACATTTGTCCACCAGAGTTAGAGATAGAAAAAGAGAGAGCACGAGAGTTAGATACGGGACAACCCGCCCGCGCCGCCTATGGCCGGTATGGAAATGTCTTTTTGACCCAATCGGAACTGGACGGGCCGAAAGCTGATCTGCCCGGCAAATGGGACTACTACATTGACCGGCTATCCTGTCATATCGCGTCCAGCGGCAGGAAGTATCACAGCCATGCCGCCACGATTTACAAATGGGCGCAGGAGGACGCCACCAAGAAACCCTCGAAAAGGGCATACCCGACTACTCATGCAAGGAGGGCGAGAGTTTATGAAGAACGAAATCAACGCTGTTTTGGAAAATATGAAGGCCACCACACCGGAGCGGTCGGACTACACCAGCGAGGACGGTTTGCTGCACTGCGGCAAGTGCCACAAACCAAAAGAAGCCTACTTCCCGGAGGGCAAGGCATTGTTTGGGCTTGACCGCCACCCGGCAGAGTGCGACTGCCAGAGAGCCGCCCGTGAGGAGCGGGAAGCCGCCGAACAGCGGCGCAGGCACCTTGACACCGTGGAGGAACTGAAACGCTGGGGCTTTACCGACCCCACCATACGGGACTGGACTTTTGAAAACGACAACGGCAGGAACCCGCAGACCGAACTTGCCCGCCGGTATGTGGAGCATCGGGAGGATATGCGAACCGACAATATCGGCTGCCTGTTCTGGGGCGGTGTGGGAACCGGCAAAAGCTACCTTGCGGGCTGTATCGCAAACGCCCTCATGGAGAAAGAAATCCCTGTCCACATGACGAACTTTGCCCTTATCCTCAATGACCTTGCCGCTAGTTTTGAGGGGCACAACGAGTACATTTCCCGTCTTTGCCGCTATCCGCTGCTGATCCTTGACGACTTCGGCATGGAGCGCGACACCGAGTACGGGCTGGAACAGGTTTTCAATGTGATAGACAGCCGTTACCGCAGCGGTAAGCCGCTGATCGTCACGACCAACCTCACGCTGGACGACCTGCGGAATCCGGAGGACACCGCCCATTCCCGGATTTATGACCGGTTACTTTCTATGTGTGTTCCGGTACGCTTTACCAGCGATAACTTCCGGCAGGAAGCCGCACAAGCTAAGCTGGAACGGCTGAAAAAGCTAATGTGATAAGGAGGCGGTACGATGAAAGAAGTTCCCATCTGGGAAAAGAGCAATTTGAGTTTGGAGGAAGCTGCCGCCTACTCCAGCATAGGGATTAACAAGCTGCGCGATCTCACTAATGAAAAGGACTGTCGGTTTGTACTATGGGTAGGGAATAAGCGCCTGATCAAGCGCCGCCTGTTTGACCAATTCATCGAGCAGATGTATTCCATCTGAAATTTGTGGTGTGAAAGACTGCCTGAATATGGTACAATCAAAGTGTCATACCAAGGCTCTTTCCATTACGGAAAGGAGTTTGACAATGTCCGAAAAGCGCAAAGACCATAAGGGAAGAATCCTGCGGACAGGAGAGAGCCGGAGAAAAGACCTGATTTATCAATACCGCTATACGGATATCCGGGGAAAGCGCCAGACGGTTTATTCCTCTGATTTAAGGGAACTGCGGGAAAAAGAGAAAGAAATCCAGAAGCAGCTTGACGCGGGAATCGACTATGCCGCCGGAAAAATCACCGTCATAGAACTGGTAGAGCGGTATATCGGCCTAAAGCAGGGCGTCCGCTACAACACGAAGGTTGGATACAATTTTGTGCGGAATCTGATTCGGCAAGAAGATTTTGGATACCGCCCGATCTGGGATATCAAAGTATCCGATGCCCAACAGTGGATCATGAAGCTGCACGGCGACGGAAAGGGAGACAGCACCATCACCAGCATGCGGGGCGTTGTCAAACTGGCATTTCAAATGGCCTGCAACGAGGATATCATCCGAAAAAATCCCTTCGACTTCAAGTTGGTGGAGGTCGTTCCCAATGACTCGCAGAAGCGAATCACCATGACCCAGGAGCAGCAGGAAATCTGGATGGGTTTTATTCGGGGTGACAAGACCTACCGCAAGTATTACGATGAGTTTGTAGTCCTGCTGGAAACCGGGATGCGGGTGAGCGAGTTCTGCGGCCTGACCAAAAGCGATCTGGATTTTGAGAACCGTCGTATCCGGGTGGATCACCAGCTCGTCCGGGAGCGGGGCAGCAAGTACTATGTGGAGAAAACAAAAACCGAATGTGGCTGTCGTTTTATTCCCATGACGGATACGGCGTACCAGAGCCTTAAAAATATCCTGGCTCGTCGCAAGACACTCAAAGCAGAGATGATCGTCGACGGATACACCGGATTTTTGCTGCTGGATAAGGACGACAAGCCCAAGGTGGCACTGCACATCGAAAATGAGATGCGCTGGGCCATGAAGAAGTATCGCAAGCTGTACCCGGACAAGCCCCTGCCGCACATTACTCCCCATGTGTTCCGTCATACCTTTTGCAGCAACATGGCCAATGCGGGTATGGATATCAAGAACTTGCAGTATGTGATGGGCCACTCCGATGTGGGGGTGACACTGAATGTCTACACCCACGCCAGCTTTGACCGGGCAGCCGAACAGATGGCAAAAATCCTTGCGTTCCCCGCTGTGACAGCTTGAAAAATCAGGTCAAATCCGCAGTTGGTACTACACCAATTACTACACCATTTGCCAATGAAATTGCGTAGATTTACGCAGATTTGCGTGGGCAGCATGGCAACCACAACGAAAAGAAAAAGCGCCGAAAAGCCAGTCATATCAATGGTTTGCAGGCTTATGAAGGGATATATAAGAGATGACCAAAATACTATTTGTTTGCCACGGCAATATATGCAGGTCGCCCATGGCGGAGTTCATGCTGAAGGACCTGGTCAAAAAACGCGGGATGGAGAGGGACTTTCTGATCGCCTCCTCTGCCACCAGCGCGGAGGAGATCGGCAACCCCGTCCATCCAGGCACGGCGAGCCGGCTGGCCCGGGAGGGCATCTCCACAGCGGGGAAATATGCCGTGCAGCTGAAGCGGACCGACTATGACCGTTACGACTATTTTCTGGGCATGGATCAATGGAACGTCCGCAATATGAAGCGGATCTTGGGGGGAGATCCGGAGAACAAGGTGCACCTGCTGCTGGACTTTACCGGGCGGCCGGGGGAGGAGATCGCAGACCCCTGGTACACAGGAGACTTTGAACGCACCTATGCAGATATCCTGGAGGGGTGCACCGGCTTCCTCCGACAGCTGGAGGGGCAGGGGACATAGACTGCAGCGGAGGACGGCCGTCCCCCGCGCCATATTAGAAGAAAAGAGAAAGATGGCGGCCCCGGATTTCCGAGGCCGTCATCTTTCTCAGGTATTACGCCTTTTCAAACTCACTCTTGCCCAGACCACACACGGGGCAGACCCAGTCGGAGGGGACATCCTCCCAGGGCGTGCCGGGAGCCACGCCGTTGTCGGGGCCTCCCACGGCAGGGTCATATTCATAGCCGCAGGGGCAGACATATTGATCCATCATGACCGCTCTTTTCTCGGGGACAGAGGATCAGCCAAAGTAGCACTTCAGCAGGCCCTCGAACGCCTTGCTGCGGCGGGCCTCGTCCCGGGCCGTCTATCCTCGCCGGATCAGCAGGCCGTTTTGCGTTCTATGGAAATGCAGTAATTTCAAGACTTTTGCCTCCGTCTCCATTCTAAATAACAAACAGCCAACGCCCAAAGCAGGCGTTTTCGAGAAAGTGCTGCCTTTCTATCCGCTTTTGGGAGACATATCATGGATAAACTGGATGATGCAGGTGTTTAGTCACTAGCAAATAAGCATTGGATGTTCCAATACACCATCGCGGTGGATGGCCCAAAGAAGGATGTCCGCAAGAGAAATAACAAGTTCGGCAATCCTACGAAGACAGAGACGGAGGCAATTAGAGCCAGAAACAAATGCTGCTCATATTCCAGATGGGGGCCAAAGACAATATCGAAACGGCAAAGTC
Organism: Lawsonibacter asaccharolyticus; assembly: GCA_003112755.1. Classification (NCBI taxonomy): domain Bacteria; kingdom Bacillati; phylum Bacillota; class Clostridia; order Eubacteriales; family Oscillospiraceae; genus Lawsonibacter; species Lawsonibacter asaccharolyticus. The sequence continues at coordinate 1,899,579 of BFBT01000001.1, forward strand.
GGCATACAAGGTATTCTCGTCTAATGGAAAGCACTTTTTGGTCAAGTATGCTCCCTATGCTCTGCATTTTATGGAATATTTGGGCTCGGCGTTGGCTTGGAGGTATTCTTTCAAAAGAAGAAGTCGGTTGCAAATGTAGTAATTTCCGTAGTTGGGTATAGATTTTACCTCCTTGTGCGGGGTTCTTATAATTATAACATGCCGACAGAAAAAAGGGGTGGTAAACACCCCTTTGATCAGTTTTACACTTTTTCGAGATCAATGATCTTTCTGATATCGCTAATCTCCAATGCGGTGGCAATCTTACCTAAGTGTTCAAAATTGATAACAGTTCGAGTGCCTCTCACAATATCGCTTATTGTTGATTCCCGTACTCCCGCCATCTCGGCGAGTTTTTTCTGTGTTATACCTTCCTCTTCAAGAAGTTCTTTAACACGAAGTTTGACACGGTAGCTCATACCAGACTAATTCCCTCCATGCTCGAAAGTACCATGTAGGCATAATTCCAAAGGCTGGGGTCTTTTCCAAAAACAGTAGGCTTATCGCCCAAAGAGCCAGCCAAATCCATAACACTTCTTGTGAGTCCGACTTTGTGCTTGTTCCAAACAGCGATGGGATCTTTGCCGTCCATCCACTTATACTTGCCTGAGGTGATATCATACTCGAGAAGAACTCTGAATGCCGCCAGAATGGGATAGAGAAGACCATCGGGAATTTTGTAGTAAATATCACTCATACAGAATTTACTCTTGCCGACGGGGCTGCCCTCTTTGTAGCCAGAATAGGACTTTCGACCGTACATACGACCATTCTCGTTATAAGCTACAGCAAACTCAGTTTCGATGGCATCGTAAAGATCAAACAGATCGGGAATGACATTCACAAATTTTCTGTAGTGCTCGGGGTCGTCCAAATACTCATTCAGCATGGCCTGTTTGCCAGAGTATGCTTTGGTAGGATGCTCCGCACTGTTATACTTATCGATGTTGAACATACAAATGATAGAAACGATATCGCGCGCGTCGATCATTTTCAGAGCCTTTTTGGTATCGGTGTCTTTTGTGATCTGATTCTGCTTAAAGGAAATTCTATTAAAGAAGGGAAGTCCCTCGAGGCCTTCCTTGATGGGATCGAACTTCTCTCTCAGTTCTGCCATAGACTTTGCATCGACTGCGATAGAAGTATTACGAGCTTCAGCCAGATCGGCAATCATTGCTTCGACGCCAGTCATTACTTCAAACTGAACATACTGTTCCAGGACTTTATCCTTGTTCTCAAGAAGGATCTTGTAGGTATGTCCGCCATCAATGTTGCCATGGCAGCTTTCATCCTCGAAATCAATGGTTACTTCCTGCAAGCGGTTATCATAACGCACTCTCTTTGCGGAGAGAATGATGCCTCTGTTCTTCAGGTGGAACTGGCCGTCATTACTCAGCAGAGACTCTGTGATTGCATTTGCCACAGTAGAGTTGAGTTTCTGATCGCGGGGGTTTGTGGACATGGGAATACCCTCGGGGACATCGCAGGTCTTGGCATAGAAAATGTACTTTCTCGGAGTTTCGTTGCCAAGAGGATCATCAAACTTCCTAAAATTGTTGTCGCTTACCTTAATTGTCTTTCTAATCATAATTACCTCTTTCTGAAGACCAGGCTTCGAATTATGTGTACGAATGCATTTGCATATCGCAATATCAGAATAACGAAATATCGATATTTTGTCAAGGGGGTAAAATTAAAAAGTTTGGAAGGAAGGCGGTAAAAGGCTTTGTAGAGGTTGCCATAGACCTTCTTGAAGCCAGTAATATCGAAGTGATTGGAGAGGACAGAAGCCCAGTGGATGATGTAAGTCCCTGCGGTCAGTCCCTCAACCTCACGCACCAAAATTTCAGCCTTGATAGTGTCGCGGATGTCGTTGGTCTTGGCTTGAGCTTCTTCCATGGGGGCTTCCACCTTGGAAACCAGTTTGTTCTTGCAAGTTGTTCAAAAGAAGTGAAAATTTCTCATAAGTTATCAGTTTTGCTTTATTTTTCGATATTAGGAGAAAAACCACTTAATATAGGTGCAATTCAAGAAAGTTGCACATGTGAAAGTCAAAAAAGTGTGATACGGAGAAAAGTTACACCCAACTTGCACACCTGCGCGGCGGAAGCGCAAAAAGAGAGGGAACCGGTTTCCCGATTCCCTCTCAAAAAGTGCTTATTAACTGGCCGTTTATCCGGTATTGATTAGCCGAAGTAGCGCTTCAGCAGGCCCTCGAAAGCCTTGCCGTGGCGGGCCTCGTCCCGGGCCATCTCGTGCACGGTGTCATGGATGGCGTCCAGGCCGTTCTTCTTGGCGCAGGCGGCCAGCTCGAACTTGCCGTTGGTGGCGCCGTACTCACAGTCCACACGCCAAGCCAGGTTGGCCTTAGTGTCAGCCTTCATGTTGGCCTCCAGGTCCTCGCCCAGCAGCTCAGCAAACTTGGCGGCGTGCTCGGCCTCCTCATAGGCGGCCTTCTCCCAGTACAGGCCGATCTCGGGATAGCCCTCCCGGTGGGCCACGCGAGCCATGCACAGGTACATGCCCACCTCGGAGCACTCGCCGTTGAAGTTGGCCATGAGCTGGTCAAAGATGTACTTCTTGTCCTCAGCGCTGATATCGGGGTTGTTCTTCACAGTCTTGGCATAGATGCCGAACTCATGCTCGGCAGCCAGCTTCATCTCGCCCACCTGCTCCACGAACTTGTCCTTAGGAGCCTTGCAGATGGGGCAGAAGTCGGGCGCGGTCTCGCCCTCGTACACATAACCGCAAACGGAACAGACAAACTTTTTCATGATAATTTTTCCTCCTGTTTTATTTTATTTTGGCAATTTTCACACGTGCCGTAGAAGATGAGCTCATGGCGCTGGACCAAGAACCCATATTGCGCGCTGACGGTCTGATCCAGATCGCCGTCATCCAGCATGGGATGGGGCAGATCCATCACAGCGCCGCAGCAGGTGCAAATAAGGTGACTGTGGGGGGCAATGCACCCGTCGAACCGCTCCTGTCCCTTGACGACGCCGATGCTCTGGATCAGGCCCTGCTGTTGGAACAGGACTAGGTTGCGACAGACCGTCCCCAGGCTCAGGTCGGGGTGGGTGGGTTTCAGAGTTTGATAGACCCACTCGGCGGAGGGGTGGCAGTCGGTGCTCTGGATCGCGTTCAAAATGGCCTCCCGTTTTCTGCTGTATCTTGTGGCGCGTTCCATAGGGCCCTCCAAATAGTAATAATTCTTATTACGAAAGAATCATACCACAGAAACAGCTGCTTGTAAAGGGGAAAATCAAAAAATCCGAAAATTTTTGTGTTCAGGGCCGGGAGCTATCTTCCTTTGTATGACGGAATTTTTTCAGGATGGACTCCTCCCAGCGGTCGCCGTATTTCATCCCCAGCAGGAAGACGGCCACACCGATGATCCCCAGCAGGACCATAGCCCAAAGAGGGAGAGTCAGGGTGGCACCGCCCAAGGCGCTGGCTACCAGCAGGCCCCAGGGACGAGTGAGCACAACGATCACCAGAAAACGGGGGGTGGAGATGGCGGTGAGCCCGGCCAGAATGCACAGCAGGTCATCGGGAAAGAAGGGCAGGAGAAAGGCCAGGATGAGGAAAGTGTCTGTTTTGGCCCGGACGATGGAGAGGTACTTGTCGGAAATGGCCCGGCTCACTAGGCGGTCCGCAAAAGATTGGCCCAGCGCGCGTGCCAGGAGAAAGACCAGCAGGGAGGCGGAGAGGACCGCGGCGATGGTAAGAAAAAAGGAGGGCCAGGTGCCGAAGAGCATCCCGCCGGCGGCGGCGCTGAGGTTGCTGGGGATGGGGGCCAGCACCACAGACAGGAACTGGAGCAGGAAAAAACAGAGGTGGGAGTAGGGAGCGAACTGAGAAATATAGTCCTGAAGGGCCTGCTGGGAGGAGAGGGCGGCGAAGAAGCCGCTGCGCCACAGAAAGACGCCGCCCAGGGCGCACAGGAGCAGGACCAGGACCGCGCTGGTGATTTTCAGGAGATGTTTCATGAGGGACCTCGATCTTCTCTTTAGATTCGCGGGACAGTGGAGGCCGGCGGCGCGCCAGCCTGCATAGTCCCTATGGTATCACAGAATTGTGGCGGATGTGATAAGTTTTTCTTAAATTCTCATAAAAATGTCGAAGTGGGGCGAAAAAAGAGGGCCAGCAGGCTGCTGGCCCTCCCGGGAGGAGCGGGGAGCGGATCACAGATGAAAGCGCCTGCGCACTTCCTCGCGCAGGGCCGGTACCCGGCGCACCACGATGAGGGGGATGACCAGGGCAGCGCATACTGTGAGCACCACCAGGGACCAGCCCGGCTGCCAGCGGCCCAGGAAGTAGCGGTCGATGAGCAGCTCCACGCCGGAGAGAAAAACGCCGGTGGTGCCGATGACTAGGGTGATGCGGGAAAGGGTGCTCCGGGGCCTGGCCCCCATCATAAAGCCCAGAAACAGCAGCGCCGCCCCCAGAAGCAGGATGATGGGCAGGGCCAGATGCCAATACCATGCTGAGCCGTCCAGATCCACGGAGATCAGAAAGACGTAGAGGGCGACGGCCAGCACATCTGCAGACAGGCGGAGATAGAGGTGCATGGTGCGCAGGAGCAGCGGTGGGACCAGCCAGACCCACAGCATGGCTGCCGCGCCGATGACATAGAGGGACCAGATATGGCCGCTGCGCAGCACCAGATTGAGCAGGCCGCAGCACACCGCCACTGAGGCCAGCATGGAGGACACCAGGATGGCCAACTCCGCCTTAGAGGCGGGGGGCACCTCCCGCCGTTCGGTGGGGAAGGGGGGAGAAGAGCCGGTGTCCACCGGCTGTCGGGGGTTGACCACCGGGGTGCGGCAGAGGGGGCAGAAGGAGGCGGTGGAATCCAGCTCCACGCCGCAGTTGACACAATAGGACATACAGAACACCTCCCAGGGACCTCAGCGGGTCCGGTTGGACTCCACCTTGACGGGGATGCCTTCCCGTACCAGGTGGGTGAAAAAGCGCCGCTCCGTCTCGCTGGAGGTGCCGGTGCCGGCGAAGGTGACAGCCATGGTATTGCCATAGCTGATGGAGGCGCAGTGAGGGGAGGGCCGGGTGGCCTGCCCCAGGACGACCTCCATCCGCTGGATGTGAGGGGCCATCTCCGGCGGGACCCGGAAGAGGCCGGGATTGGTGTAGGTGGCGGAGAAGGGGCGCACCCCCACCAGCTGGTAGGAGAGGGACATCACCGGGTTCTTCAGGAAGATGGGGATCAGCTGGAGAAAGCGGTTGGTTGTGAAGTGGACATTGCCGGTGAAGCGGGCCCGCATCTCCTGGGGATTGATGTGCAGGCGCATGTAGTGGTGGACGTATCGGACCAGCTCAGGGAAGGTGTAAGGCCCCAGGGTGGGGTCCACGCAGAGCCGGACAGTGAGGATGAAGTTGCGGAGGGTGGCGGAGGGGAACCAGCCCCGGAGATCGATGGGAATGGCCAGAGCCGCGGGCCTGGGACGGCGGGGGCGCTGGACCTCCTGATTCTCCAGGATAGACTGGAGGAGCACTGCGGAGAGGTATTCGGTGATGGAGGCGCCGTACCGGGCGGCGATCTCCTTCAGCCGGTCCACGGGCAGAAAGCCCATGGTGACATTCAGGGTGTAGAAGGGCTCCGCCTGGCTGGTGTTGGAGAAAGCGGTCTCCTGCCAGCGGTCCCGCAGGACCCGCTTGCCCGCGTACCGGGCGTAGGCATCCTCCAGCTCCTCCGGACGAGGGGGATCATCCACGTCCAGCAGGCCAGGGCCGCAGGGGATGGGGTGTCCCAGCTCCCGGAGGTAGACCGCCAGCAGGGTGCGGAAAAAGGTGAGGGCCCCCGCCCCGTCAGACACAGCGTGGAAGACCTCCAGGGAGATCCGGCTCTGGTAGTAGAAGAAGCGGACCAGCCATCCGTTGTCCTCCCGGAAGCGGATGGGCTGGCAGGGGTTGGACATGTCCGGACGGACAAAGGGGCCGGGGCTGTCGTTGGGCTCGAAATAGTGCCAGAAGACCCCGGGCTTCATCCGGACGCGGAAACCGGGGAACCGGGGCATGGTTCGGTCCACTGCCCGCTGGAGGACGGCGGGGTCCACCGGCTGGGACAGGACAGCAGAAAAGCGGTAGACCGGCGAGTACTTCTCCCGCTGGAGAGCGGAGTAGAGGACGCCGGCGTTGTCCAGCCGGTACCAGTCAGGGGGACCTTTGGGCGTCTTGGACATGGCGGCGCCTCCTTTCCTTTGTGATATCAGTGTAGCATCTCCTGGGGGAAAGTACAAGGGGAGGGGAAAAAGTATAAAATTCAACGCTCCTATTCGCTGCGGCATGGGCGTGCCTTTTCTGACCTTGCGCAGGGAGAGCTGCTTGAAGAATATGCCGTGGGCGGGAGGCGGATCGGTCCTTCCCCTGGCCTCGTGGGCCTCCCACCACTTCGGAGAGCCTGGGCTCTTCGGGGGCAGGGGAGAGGAATACGGCAGTTAGATGAGGTCCATCATACCGTATCTCCACGCCCGCCGCAAGGCGTGCGCACCTGCCCGCGCGATTTTGTCAGAACGCCGCAGCTTTTCCCGGCACCGCAAACAAGGCGGCGGGGAGAGGCCATTGCCAAACGCGGCCGGATGTGGTAGGCTTGTCATGATCCAGGTCCCAGAACAGGAAGGTGAGAACGATGACACTGAAAGAGAGAGGAAGACGGGTGCGGGTGACCCATCCCACCCCCGCCCAGCGGGCGGAGGCGGAGGAGCGCCGCCTGGCCCCCATGATGAGGGCCCTGAAGGCAATCCACTCGGCCAGCTCGCCCGAGTCCATGCGCCCGGAGGACCTGAAGCGGCAGCGGGCGGCTCAGGAGGTGCTGGGCAGGCTCATCACCCCCATGATCGGGATGAAGTGGGCCCCCTTTGAGCTGGAGGGGATGAACGCGGCCTGGGTGCGGCCTGAGCGGAGCTATGACCGGAACCACGCCATCCTGTACTGCCACGGCGGGGGCTATACCAGCGGAAATCTGGGCTACTCCCGGCCGCTGGCCTCCAAGCTGTCCGGCGTGACGGGCTGGGACACCCTCTCCTTCGAGTACCGGCTGGCCCCGGAGCACCCCTTCCCTGCGGCGGTGGACGATGCGATGAAGGCGTGGGACCATCTGATGCGCCAAGGCTACGGGGCCCGGGACGTGACGGTGGCGGGGGACTCGGCGGGAGGAAACCTGGCGCTGGTGCTGTGCCACCGGCTGAAGCAGGAGGGCAGGCGGCTGCCTGCCCGGCTGATCCTCATGTCCCCATGGACGGATATGACGGCCAGTGGGAAGTCCTATACAGAGCGGGCGGAGCTGGACCCCACCATCACCCTGGACTATATCCGGGCGGTGCGTGGGGCCTATGCCCGGGACCAGGAGCTGACCTCCCCCATGCTGTCCCCGCTGTTCGGGGATTTCCGGGGCTTCCCGCCCACACTGATCCAGGCGGGGAGCAACGAGTTGCTGCTGTCCGATTCCGTGCGCCTGCGGGACCGGATGCAGGCGGCGGGGGTCCCATGCCGGCTGGAGGTCTGGAGCGACATGTGGCACGTGTTTCAGATGTTCCCCATCAAAAAGGCGGGCCAGGCCATGGCCAGCGTGGGGCGCTTCCTGCTGGAATACACATGAAAATGGTCCCTGTCCGCAGGAGAGCGGGAGGGCACAGCGGGATCAAGGAGAAAAGATCGAGGGCCGCCCCGGCAGGGGCGGCCCTCTCGTTTCTGGGGTAAAACTTCTGCAAGGAGCGCGTCTGGGAGCTCAGGGCAGCGAGGATGCTCCGTCACAGCAGCACCACGCCGGCCTGCTCACAGGCCCGGACGGTGTCGGGGTCCCACAGGGAACTCTGCACCTCACCGATGTGGGCCTTGCCCAGCAGCAGCATGGACACCCGGGACTGGCCGATGCCGCCCCCCATGGTCAAGGGCAGCTCACCGTTGAGCAGCATCCGGTGGAAGGGGAGGGAGCGGCGGCTGTCACAGCCTGCCAGGGTGAGCTGGCGGTCCAGGGACTCTGGGCTGACCCGGATGCCCATGGAGGAGAGTTCAATAGCCTGGCCATTGACGCTGTCCCAGAACAGAATGTCGCCGTTCAGGTTCCAGTCATCATAGTCCGGGGCCCGGCCGTCATGTGGCTGACCCGACTTCAGCTTTCCGCCGATCCCCATGAGAAACACCGCACCATGCTCCCGGACAATGGTGTTCTCACGCTCCTTGGGGGAGAGCTGGGGGTATAGATCCTCCAGGTCCTGGGCGGTGACGAAGGTGACCTGGCCAGGCAGCTCGGGCAGGGCGGACAGCTGGGGGAAAACGGAGCGCAGGAAGGACTGGGTATCCACGAGAGCGCGGACAATGGCGTTTACCGTCTGCTTCAGATAGTCCCGGGTGCGGTCCTCCTGGGTGATGATCTTCTCCCAATCCCACTGGTCCACGTAAGCGGAGTGGAGGTTGTCCAGCTCCTCATCCCGGCGGATGGCGTTCATGTCGGTGTAGAGCCCCTCTCCGGGGTGGAACTGATAGCGCTTCAGAGCCAGGCGCTTCCACTTGGCCAGGGAGTGGACCACCTGGGCGGTGTCCTCCACCCGGTTGATCTCAAAGGAGACGGGGCGCTCCACCCCGTTCAGGTCATCGTTGAGGCCGGAGGAGGCGGAGACGAACAGGGGGGCAGATACCCGGTGCAGGCGCAGGGCACCGGCGAGGCGGTCCTCGAACAGACGCTTGAGCAGGCTGATGGCCTTCTGGGTCTCATAGAGGCTGAGGAGGGAGCGGTATCCCTCGGGAATGACGGTTTTTCCCATGTCGAATACTCCTTTTGAAAGGGATTTGGAACAGAAGCTCATCCGGCAGAGCCGGGATGGAACGCCTGGTGAGCACATACAGATTTTTCTATTATAGCGGAGAAGGGCGGAAAAATCAATCTGTTCTTGCCAAGCGGGGCACGTCTTTGTATAATAGGGTCCATCCAAAGTTCCGACGGAGGGAGAGAGGAGATGCCTATGAAATTCATTTCCTGGAATGTGAACGGCCTGCGGGCCTGCCTGAAAAAGGGGTTTCTGGACTTTTACCGACAGGAGGCACCCGACTTCTGCTGCCTTCAGGAGACCAAGATGGAGCAGGGACAGGCGGATGTGGAGCTGAACGAAGGGGTCTTGGAGTTCTGGAACTCTGCGGAGAAGAAGGGATACTCCGGCACCGCCGTTTTCACCCCCCACCAGCCTGTGGCTGTGGCCTACGGTATGGACAAGGACCGGCACGACCACGAGGGGCGGCTCATCACCCTGGAGTATGAGGGCTTCTATCTGGTCTGCTGCTACACCCCCAACTCCCAGGACGGCCTGAAGCGGCTGGACTACCGCATGGAGTGGGAGGACGACCTGCGGGACTACCTCATGTCCCTGGACCGGCACAAGCCGGTGGTCTACTGTGGGGACCTGAACGTGGCCCACCGGGAGATCGACCTGAAAAACCCAAAGACCAACCGGAACAACGCCGGCTTCACCGACCAGGAGCGGGAAAAGATGACCTGCCTGCTCTCCTCCGGCTTTACAGACAGCTTCCGCTATCTCTACCCGGACACGGAGGGGATCTACTCCTGGTGGTCCTACCGCTTCAACGCCCGGAAGAACAACGCGGGGTGGCGCATCGACTATTTCATCGTCTCTGACCGCCTCCGGGACAAGATCAAGCGGGCGGAGATCCTGACCACGGTGGAGGGCAGCGACCACTGCCCGGTACTGCTGGAGCTGGACATCTGAGTGCCCCGGGGCGGGACCGGAAGGAGATAAGGAGGATCTGGATATGCGCAGAGCGGAGAAGGAAGTCAAAGACCTGGAGCAGTTGGAGGAGATCCTGCGGGACTGCAACACAGTGCGGATCGGGACCCAGGATGCGGAGGGGATGTTCATCGTCCCTGTGAATTACGGCTACGACCTGACAGAGGGGCAGCTGACCCTCTACCTCCACTCGGCCCGGGAGGGGCGGAAGGCGGCGGCGTTCCGCCGGGGCGGGGCGGTGGCTTTTGAGATGGACTGCGGCCACCAGCTGATGACGGCGGAGCAGGCGTGCAGTTACAGCTGTGCCTACCGCAGCATCATGGGCAGCGGGACCATCCGGGAGCTGACCGAGCCGCAGGAGAAATATGAGGCCCTCAACGCCATTATGCGCCATATGACCGGGCGAAACTGGGAGATGCCGGAGCCCGCCGTGGCCCGGGTATCCGTCTTTGCCATCTGGGCGGAGCGCTGGACGGGCAAGCGCAGCCCAGCCAACTGAGAGGAGGTAGCCGAAATGGTCTTATTTGATCCCCACAGATACGCCTATCCCTCCCGCCGCAGCGTGGTGTACGCCCGCCGGGCCATGGCCTGTACCTCCGTCCCCCTGGGGGCCCAGGTCGGCCTGGATGTGATGAAGGCCGGGGGAAATGCCGTGGATGCGGCGGTGGCCATGGCCGCCGCCATGCCCCTGCTGGAGCCCACAGGAAACGGCATCGGGGGGGACTGCTTCGCCCTGGTTTGGGTGGAGCGGGAGAAAAAGCTGTACGGCCTGAACGCCAGCGGCGTGTCCCCTGCAGCTCTGTCCGCCGCCCTGGTGCGGGAGCGGGGCTTCGGGGAGATGCCTAAAGAGGGCTGGCTGCCCACCATGGTGCCCGGCGCCCCCGGGGGATGGGCAGAGCTCAACCGGCGCTTCGGGACCCGCCCCCTTGAAGAGCTGTTCGCCCCCGCGGCCTCCTACGCCCGGGAGGGGGTGGCTGTGCCGGTGAACGTGGCGGTCCAGTGGGCACTGGACGGCCCCCGTATCGGCCGGGCTATGGAGCGGGACCCGGCCCCCCACCGCCCCTGGTGGGAGCGGATGATGAAGGCGGACGGCACCCCATACCGGGCGGGAGAGATCTTCCGCTGGCCGGAGTACGCTGACACTCTGGAGGAGCTGGCAGCCACCAGCTGTGAGAGCTTCTACCGGGGGAGCCTGATGGAGCGGATGGTCTCCTTCAGCCGGGAGACGGGGGGCTTTTTCCAGGAGCGGGATCTCCAGGACTACCGCCCGGAGTGGGTGGAGCCCATCACCGCGGACTACAAGGGCTACACCGTGTGCGAGATCCCGCCCAACGGCCATGGGATCACCGTGCTGATGGCGCTGAATATCCTGAAGGGCCTGCCCCTCTCCCAGGAGCGGGACAGCGCCGACACCTACCATAAGATTTTGGAGGCCATCAAGCTGGCTTTTGCGGACACCAGGACCTATGTGGCGGACCCCCGGTACATGCGGACCCGGGTGGCCGACCTGCTCTCGGAGGACTATGCTGCCCGGCGGCGGGCCCTGATCGGAGAGCGGGCCCTGCTGCCACAGGCGGGGGACCCCTCCTGCGGCGGCACCATCTACCTGTGCACCGCGGACCCCCAGGGCAACATGGTCTCCTTCATCCAGAGCAACTACACCACCTTCGGTGCGGGCATCCGCATCCCGGGCACCGGTATCTGCCTCCAGAACCGGGGGGCCAACTTC